>CAZXRL010000022.1:0-22740 GCA_964643275.1 uncultured Candidatus Brevefilum sp. | reverse complement strand
CGCACCCGTGTCCGGGCTGCGTTCATCCCGCTTGTCAGCCTGCTCGGTTTCATGGCCGTTACCGCCATCATGTGGCTCGGGGGACAATTTGTCCTTAACCAAACCCTGACCCCAGGTGAATTATTGGCTTTCCTCTTTTACATGATTATGGTAGCCGCGCCTTTGGGTGAGTTCGCCGGTGTATATACGCAGATCAGAGAGGCTATCGGCGCGGCAGCCCGAATTTTTGAAATTATGGAGGCTTCCTCTGAGCCGGAACAATCCGAGGAAGCTAACCCCCTCCCGCCAATCAACGGTACCGTAAAATTTCACAATGTCAGCTTTGGCTATGAACCTGACGAATTAATCCTCAAAGAAATCAACCTTACGGCTCAACCTTCAGAAATCATCGCGCTGGTCGGCCCCAGTGGCGTTGGAAAGACAACCATGGTCAACCTCATCCCGCGCTTCTTTGACCCCCTGGAGGGTTGGATTGAAATTGATGGTCATCGCATCACAGATGTCACACTCCAAAGCCTTCGCTCGCAAATAGGCCTTGTCCCTCAGGAGACCTTCCTTTTTGGCGGGACCATATCTGAGAATATTGCCTATGGCAGCCCGGAATCACCCCGTCAGGAAATAGTTGCGGCGGCCAAAGCGGCGTATGCGCATGAGTTCATTGAGGGCCTGCCAAAAGGTTATGATACTGAGGTCGGAGAAAGAGGTGTCAGATTATCTGCAGGGCAGCGTCAGCGCATCGCCATCGCCCGCGCCCTCCTGAAGAACCCCCGCATCCTGATCCTTGATGAAGCCACATCCGCCCTGGATTCCGAATCGGAGCAAATGGTCCAAAAAGCGCTGGAAGTTTTAATGCGGAACCGCACAACCTTTGTGATTGCCCATCGATTGACTACAATCCAAAACGCGGATCGGATTCTGGTACTCGAAGAAGGAAAAATCGTCGAAGACGGCCCCCACGATGAACTTATCAGCAAAGGCGGGATATATCATCACCTCTGGTCGCTTCAATTCCGCCAGGAAAACGAAAATTAATCTGAAGTCACTCTGTTCTTTTTTCGGCCTTTCTGGATTGTTGATTATTGAAGCGATTTCTGCAGGTCTTTAAATTTCTGCTTCTGTTCACTGGTTAGATTTTTAGGGACCTGTACCTCCACAGTGACATAAAGATCGCCGCGTTTTTGGGATTGATTTAGGATCGGCATCCCCAATCCCTTTAACCGGAAGATCTTACCTGAATCCGTTTCAGACGGGATTGAAAGTTCAACTGTCTTATCCAGGGTTGAAACCTTCACCTCACCGCCAAGCAATGCTGCAAAAAAATCCACAGGCTGGTTAACCCGCAAATTATTACCATCGCGCTCAAATTTCGGATGGGATTTCACATTGACTTTCAAGTAAAGATCACCCGATCCCCTGGCACCCTGGCCGCTCAAACGAATCTTCGACCCGGTTTTTACACCTGGTGGAATCGTCGCTTCAATCCGGCGGCCATCCTCATAAGTCAGGACCCGGGTGGTACCCCTAAAGGCTTCTTCCAGTGATATTTCGACGGGATGCTCAATATCCTGGCTGCGCTGTTGCCTCTGAGGGCTGGTCCGAGACGAAGTGCGCCGGGTTGTTCTTGCGCCTCCCATCCCGCCAAAGAGGGTTTCAAAGAAATCCGAAAAGCCCCCCAGACCGCCTCCAAACATCTGCTCAAACTCCTCCTGGCTGACGGTGCGGTATTGCGTCCCCCCCGGCTGTCCCCTGGCAGCCCATTGGGTCCAATCGAAATCTTCCGGCCGGCCGCCAGTCTGCTGATACTGCTTCCATTGCGAGCCAAACTGATCATATTTTTGGCGCTTGTCTTCATCTGAAAGCACCTGATAGGCTTCGTTAATTTCTTTGAACTTCTCTTCCGCGTTGGGATCATCCGGATTGACATCCGGGTGGTATTTCCGGGCTAATTTGCGATAAGCTTTTTTGATCGCATCCTGGTCGGCTTTTTTGTCAACGCCCAGGGTGTGATAATAATCTTTATATTCCATAATAATTCCTTTTAATCCATTGTATCGTATCAATTCTAGGACAGGAATATTTGAAAACCATTAGAGATAAAGTCTTTTCCAGGTGTCCCACCTGAGATCCACATCTGTTTCTGTTTTTTAAATGATCCGCAAGACACACCCCCATCTACATTTAAATTTTTCATTTTGAACACATGCTACTAGCCGAACAGATATCTTATGTGTTCAGGCTGTTTCCGGATCAAATTCTCCCCGATATTCCTTAGGAAGGAGTTCAGCGATCTTTGTCATGATCAAACGCCCAGCCTCCCGGATCTCCTCACGGCTGGGGCGGTTGGGATTCTTCGCCGCCAGAGGGCCAAATATTTTTCCTATTTTGGTTCTGATTCCCAATCGCCTTTTGTTCTCGGTAATGGTCTTAAAGAGTTTCCACTCATTATCGCTGATCGTGCCCATCGGAAGGATGGGAGCCCCTGTCCGGAGAGCCATGAACGCCGCGCCGGGAAGCGCAGGGTTCAAAGGGCCTTTATGGACATGACCCTCGGGATAAATGACCAGAACCCCACCCTGAGCCAGGACGGCCTCAGAGGCGCTCAAGGCTTCAAAATTCGGGGTCCCCTGTTCAATTTTTAAGGTCTGCCAGCCATTGGGAAATACCCGCATGATGGGCGGCGCGTTGGGCATCTCGAAATCTCCGATGAACTCCAGCGGCAGGCGGGTGGCATGGATGGGAGCGACAGTGTCCAGGAAGCTGAAATGGTTGCCAACGATCAACAGAGGGCCCTTGTCAGGGATATTCTCTTTACCCATAACTTCCCAACGGGTGAGAATTGCACCGACAAGATCAATCCCGGTCGTGAAAACACCGCGGATGAACCGGCGGCGGGGCCAGGGATATTTTTTAATATAATTCTCCAGCGAGTTATTTTCAGTCATGAGAACCATCTCCATAAAAAGACAATAATAAAATAATGAACTGAGGACTCATAATGCCAGCGCCATTTATTATAACCAGAATCAAGAACAAGGTTGCGTTTTCGCCATAATCCGTTCTCCGGCCAACCCTGTAGGGCATTCTAACCGGTGATCTCAGGTGACCCTGATCTTCAATTTCAATCCCTATTCTGATTAATGAGGATGCCTACCAGATCGGGTGTTTCCCTTAGGATCAGGTACGCACCAGCCCGAGCCAGCTCCCTCTCGGTGCCAAACCCGCACAGCACAGCAACCGTCTGCGCGCCGGCCGCCTTGCCGGCACTAACATCCACAATGGTGTCGCCAATCATCAGACAATCTTCCGCCTCCAAGCCAAGTGCCTGCGCGGCATGGCGTACGGGATCGGGGAAAGGTTTTGTGTATTTGGTCGTATGGGCGGTGACAACCGTATCAAAATAGGGCAGCAGGTCAAAATATTCAAGGAAATGGGCAGTTGTCTCAGCGTCCCTGGCACTGACAACCGCCATTTGAAAATGCCCCTTGAAGGACGCAAGCATCTCCCTTGTGCCGGGAATGATCCAGAACCGTTCCTGTTTGGTCTGGCGCGATCGGCGTTTTCTTGAGAACCGATTATAAAGATTTGAAAGGGGTTCATCCATCCCCAGCCTGTCTGCCAGGCTGTAGAAGAAATTCGCCGGCGTTTCAATCGCCATCACGACCCAGCGGGCAAAACGACCCGGGTTTCGGTCCCGAAACATCCAGGAGACTGGGCTTAATAAATTACTGATCCGGTGAACCAGATGGTCATCGGTATCGCTCAGCGTACCATCCACATCGAACAACAGCCCTTTGACACGCGTGAGGTCAAGCCCGCCGCTCACAATACCCTTGCTGCTCATTGAAGTTCCAACAGGATCAATTCGACCAATTCTGCAGAAGGCGCAACCACCCAGACTATCCTGGCACCCTCCTGCCAGATAATCACGCTGCTATCCGATCCCTCCCAGGCAGGCAGGTCATTGATCGCTGAAGGGGCAGTTTCCCAGCGCAAATCGGCGTACCGGACAAAGGCGTCCACAAATTCATCGGCGTCTTTATTCGTATCCCAGACAGCATCAAAGACAAATACCACATCGTCAGAATCCTCATCCAGATAAAAAGCATAAGAATCACCACCCCACCCTTCTGCAGCAGATGCAGCCAGCGATTCGGGAAGCCGGTGAGATTCATCATAGGCCTTATTGAGGATCAGGAAGGTATACCATTCACCCATCACGTTCTGATCATATAACGACCACCCCGCCCCCAATACATCGGTCAAGTCGGGAAGAACAATAGGAATGGGCAGGTCATCTGGATAACGCTCGGGATGTAAGATTTGTTCCGTAGAAACCGGTGGATTTTCATAAACCGCATCAACGGCTGTAAAGCCGCCGTCATTATAAAGGAGCTCGACAAACACCAATCCCTGTTCATAAGGGAAGTATAAGTCAGCAACCATGTATGGCGGTGCAGAATCAAACACCGGCGACTCAAAGTCATTGTACATGTCCATCAGGTCATCGTAATCATCACGGGTGGCGTAAGTTTGAAACCAGAGAAGTTCCGTAAGGGTGGCGTCCCCTTCAATCAACGCCGTCACTGCCGCACAACGCTCGGAATTATCCTCGCACGTATCTTCATTCAATCCCAGGCCCTCCTCCAAACCGTAAACCTGGTCCTGCAGGACATGCGTGAATTCATGGGCATAGGTCATTTTCTCTGATCCGCCAAAGTCCGTTCCCTGAACAACATACATGGCCTCTTCTTCACTATCGTAAAACCCGGCGATTTGTTCGGAGTAAAGATCGGTATAAAACTGTCTCAGGTCAAAGTCAGTAGGAAGCAAACCCAGCAAAGAGAGGATTTGTACATCTCTGCGGGCATCCTGCTCGGTGTATTCAGAAAAAAAGTCTTCGGTGACAATCTCCCGGAGTTCAGACATTGAGATAAGCTTTCGATCAACGACATCCGTTACGCGCAGACCCCGGATTTCGGAGACCTGCTGTTCAACCAGGAGCATCATTTTCAGAGTGTCAGCAGGCAGGTCATTGTCAGAGGGGACGTCCAGCGAATTGGTTGGTATCTGGAAATCACTGACTGGTGTGGGTTCATTCCCATCACCAGGCCTGCCAAAGGGCCAGATTAATGAAATCCCGGCACCACTGACAGCGATCAATGCCAGGCAGATACATGAGATGATGACAATAACAGCACAGCTTAGCAGAATATGTTTGGTTCTTTTAGATTCCATGGTCTTCCTTAAACTATTTAGACAAATATGGTTCTATTCTACTCAAAGGCAAAAGGGAATAAAAGCAGCATTCCTGAAAAGGGCCTTGTGTGGGATGAAAAAAGCCCCGGCCGGGGCTCCAAATCTGTCGTCAGAATCCGATTCCCCTAAAGGTCAAGGACATATCCCACACCACGAACGGTTCTGATCAAGTGTGGGTGCTTCGCGTCTTCCTCTATCGCTTGCCGAAGCCAGCTGATGTGGACATCCAGCGTGCGGGTATCACCCGTGTAATTGGTCTCCCAAATGGTTGTAAAGAGCGGATCACGCTCAACAATTTCCCCATGATTCTCGATCAGCATCGCAAGAATCTTGACGAGGCGGGGGGTAAGTTTCGTCTGGTTTCCATTACAGGTCACAAGCTGTGTCCGGGTGTTAAGTTCAATAGGCCCAATCTCCATAATGAACTTATCATGGGTAGGCTGATAGGCTCGCAGGCGATTGATCAGTTTTTGTACGGTAAAGGGAAGATACAGGACTAGGTTGGCGTCCACATCTTCAGGTATCGCAACTTTTTTATCAACAATCAAGATGATCGGTAACTCACTATCCGCCTTACGGAAAGACTGACAGATTCGCACACCGCTTGTTCTCAATGAAGCCGCATCAATCACGACCACATGCGGACTGACCGAATCGAGATTTTTCAGACCGGAACTGCCGCTTGATGCCCGGGTTACATCATATCCTTTCTGACTTAATTCCTCAGAAAATGAAGCGTGATCTCCCCGCCTGCCCTCCACCAGAAGGACAACCAATGATTTCTCTGACTTCAATATAAAATCCTTCCCGCATCCCTATCTGTAAAACAAAATCCTTCAATCACCGGGCAGAAACCAATCGGCAATAGTGTGGCAGCGGTGATGATGTTTGAAGTGAAAGTAAATGACCCTGTTTATTATAATTAACTTCAGGCCTTCCAAGACCCCAAAACCAATGGATCAATTAAACTTACTATAATTACGAATATTTAAGATTACCACTAATTCCGGTCTGGACTTGTTTCGATTATACACGAAAACCTTAAAATATCGTAGCCAAATTTGCATATCTTTCTCAATGGATTCAGTTGCACCCTGCTACCCGCCGTGTTAGAATCAAAACCACAAAGAAAATTGTAGGAGATCCCCATGTCAAAAATGATTGAGGTCGAGATCGACAGCGTTCGGGTGAGCCTGACCAACCAGCAAAGGATTGTGATCCTGAGGGAAAAGGATCAGGAGCGTTACCTGCCTATCTGGATTGGGCTTTATGAGGCTGAAGCCATAACCATTGCCCTGCAGGAAATCCAAATCGCCAGGCCTCAAACCCACGATTTACTCAGCACATTGATCCAATCCCTCAATGCCAAATTGATCCAAGTCGAGGTTGTTTCTCTTTCTGATGATGTCTTCTATGGCAATCTGATCCTGGATGTGAATGGCGACCGAAAAGGTGTGGACTGCCGGCCCTCCGATGCCCTGGCGCTGGCAGCTCGAATGCAAGTCCCGATTCTCGTGTCTGAAGATGTCATGCACACAGCCGGCATCGTCCCGGAAGAAGATATCTCCGATTCGGAAGTCGAGGTACACGGCGAAGATGACATGGCCGATCTGGAAGATCAGGACCTTGACATCTTCGAGGATTTCCTCAAGAACTTTGATATTGACGATCTGGACCAGAGTTCAGACGCCGATAATGATGAGAATTGATCAATTTAAACCCTGACAGAGGTTATAATAACCGGGAGGCTTCAGTTGAAACTGAACCCCGGTTTTTTATACAATAAGACAAAGAAACCTGTTCTTATCTATCCCGATTGAGTTGTGATCCATGAGTGATGATTTTGCTCTCAACGATGAAACCCTAACTGAAAATCCAACCCTTCCCAGCAACCGCGAAGCCGAAGAAGCATTGATCGGCGCAGTGCTAATTAACCAGGAAGTTTTTCTCGATGTCTCTCAGTTTTTACGTGCAGATAATTTCTTCCTGGTCCGCAACCAATGGGTCTGGGAAACTTTCCAGCATCTCAGTGAGACCCGGCAGCCCATTGACCTGGTAACTGTCACTGAAACGCTTTCCAACCATGGTCAATTGGACGAGGTCGGCGGCGAAGCTTACCTGATCTCCCTGATCAACCGGGCGCCAAACGCATTCCATGCCGAGTCTTATGGCCGGATCATTGAACAAAACGCCATCCGCCGCAGGATGCTGGATGCAGCCAAAGAGATTGCCCGACTGGCTTATCACCAGGATCAGACCATTGACACAGTGGTGGATGAAGCAGAAAAGGCCATCTTCAACGTCAGCGAACGTCGGATCAAACGTGACCTAATCCGCATCAGAGAAGTCGTTCGTGAATATTATGACCGGATTGACGAACTTCAACGCAGAGCTGATGATATCTATGGGGTTCCAACCGGATTATATGATCTGGACAATTTATTAGGCGGTTTGCAAAAATCAGACCTTTTAATTGTTGCAGGCCGGCCCGGTTCCGGCAAAACTGGGTTCTTGCTGGGGACCATGCGAAATGCCGCTCTCGTTCATAAAAAACACGTGGCGATGTTCTCCATGGAAATGTCCAATGAACAGCTCCTCCAGAGAATTATCGCGATGGATACCAAAATCGATACCCAAAGGCTCCGTACTGGAGATCTGAATGATAATGAGTGGAGTGTCTTTTTCCAGGCTTTAGAGTCTTACGATAAAGCCATGATCTTTCTGGATGACACGCCAGCCATCACACCGCTCTCCCTGCGCACCAAGTGCCGCCGGCTCGATCTTGAATACGGCCTCGATCTGGTCATCGTGGATTACCTTCAGTTAATGACCGGGGACAGCCACACAGATAACCGGGTGCAGGAGGTCTCCAATATCTCCCGGAACCTGAAAGTACTGGCGAGGGAATTAAATGTTCCCGTGCTGGCGGCCGCTCAACTCTCACGTGCCGTAGAGCATCGTCCCGGGAAAAAACCGCAGCTCTCTGACCTGCGTGAATCCGGTTCACTGGAACAGGATTCGGACATTGTCATGTTTATCGATCGGGATCCCACCAGTGAGGATATAGAAAAACGCAATAAGGCCGAACTGATTGTGGCTAAACACCGCAACGGGCCCACCCACCCGGGCATAGGGCTGGTTTTCATTGATGACCTGGCGAAATTTGAGAACGCCGCCCGCGGCCTTGAGCCGGAAGGCTGAGAGGGAGATAGACCGTGGCAGATACCCTCCCCTTCAATGGCTTTCAGGAGGACAACCTCGACCTGATCCGTCTACCGGAAGGTTTTTTCTCACAGCTCCTGCCTGATCTGAACGACCTGAACCAATTACGGCTTTTGCTGTACATGTTCTGGCACATGGAACAGCAGGAAGGAAAAATCCGCTATTTCCGGTTTGAAGACCTTGCCTCTGACCCCGCTCTGGTAGAGATGTGTGGTGGTGTTGAGAAGTTAAAAATCGCATTGGACGACCTGGTTGCGATGAACATTGTGTTAAAAGCTGAGCTTGATTGGATGGATGAAACCCTTTACTTCATCAACGGGCCGCAAGGCCGCGCGGCCATCCAATCCATTGAGGCCGGTACGTGGCGGGAGGATAGTGTCTGGAAGCACCACAAACCGATCCACCTGACCAGACCTCAGCCCAATATCTTTAAGCTTTACGAAGAGAACATCGGACCGATCACCCCCATGATGGCGGAGGTTCTCAAAGCGGACGAAGCGGATTATCCCTCAAACTGGATAGAAGAAGCCATCCGCATCGCCGTTACCCGGAACGCCCGGAACTGGAAGTATGTTCAGGCGATTCTGGAACGCTGGCAAACAGAAGGACGTGATAATGAGCAAAATCGACGAGACAATTCGCAAGATCCGGGAAGCTACCGAGAAAGCTGGCTCGGACATGACTGAACATCAGAAAAACGAAGAGCCCATCCGCCAGGCACGGATGCCCGGCGATCCCAACTGCCCAATCTGCGGTGGGATTGGCTACCTCCGGCGCGAGCTGCCCATCAACCACCCTGATTTCGGAAAAATTATTCCTTGTTCCTGCCGGTCTGAGGCAATCACCCAATCTGCCCGCTCACGCCTGTTTCGAATGAGCAGTCTGGAAGCGTTGAATGAACTCCGGTTTGAGAATTTTGAGAAACGCGGCCGGGTTGGCCTGGGCCAGCTTCAGGGTGATTCGATTGAAAACGGCTTCAATCAGGCATTGAACTTTGCCCAAAATCGGGAAGGCTGGCTTCTGTTGATGGGACGCTATGGCTGTGGCAAGACCCATCTTGCCGCTGCAATCGCAAACCATGTGATAGAGGAGGATATTTCAACAATTTTCCTGACCGTACCGGATTTGCTCGATTGGCTTCGCTATGCTTATTCAAGCAGCGGGATGGAAATCAGCTTTGAAGAGCGGTTTGAAGAAATCCGTGAAATTCCTTTACTTATCCTGGATGATTTTGGAACCCAAAATGCCACGGCCTGGGCCCAGGAAAAGATCTTCCAGATCATGAACCACCGCTATGTAAACCATCTTCCCACTGTGGTCACCAGCAATAATCCCATCACCGATTTTGAGGGACGGATCCGTTCCCGGCTGCAGGATCCCAACCTGGTCACTGTGGTAAAAATCCTTGCACCGGATTACCGCAATCCCACCGATGATACCGGGCATCCCGAACTCTCGACCCTCGCCCTGCACAGCCGGCAGACCTTTGGAAACTTCAGCCTGCGGCAGCATGAAAAAATCCCGGCGGAAAGCCTGCGCGACCTGAAAGATGCATTTGAAGCTGCCCGGAACTTTGCGGAACATCCCAAAGGCTGGCTTTTGCTCACAGGCCCTTACGGATCGGGCAAGACTCACCTGGCGGCTGCAATTGGCAACTATCAAGCCGGTCTGGGTTTCCCGCCACTGATGGTCAGCGTCCCTGATCTCCTGGACCATCTCAGAGCGACCTTCAGCCCCAACAGCGCGGTGTCCCTGGATCGGCGTTTCGAGGAAATCCGGACTGGGCGGCTCCTGATCCTGGACGATCTCGGCACCCAATCAGCAACCCCCTGGGCGCGGGAAAAACTTTACCAGCTTTTCAACCATCGCTATAATGCTGAACTCCCCACCGTGATAACGACCTCAAGCACCCCGGAGGAACTGGATCCTCGTCTCTACAGCCGGATGCAGGATAACCGGATCTGCAATGTGCTCATCCTGCCCGTCCCCGCCTACCGCGGACGGTGAAGTTTAGAAACAACCCCAAAATGCCTGATCCGAATTTTCATGAATTACCTATAAATCAGGCATTAATCTTTGGCTGGGAAAAACCGGAAAAGGTCCGGGCGATCACAACCCACACAAAAAGGATCACCAGGCCGCTCAAGACCGTCTCCATAGACAGACCCACAACCACCAGCCAGGCGATGAGAACAATTAAACCCGCGATCAGGCCTGCAAAAAGTCCCGCCTGCAAAGGCTTTTCCCGGCTCATCAACCCTGCCATAAACCCGCCGGCAGCCGGCGCCAGAAGGAACGGGATCAGGCTCAGCAAAAAATTATTTCCGCGGGCGACAATCCCGGGGAAGAAGCTGTTAATAATCAACAAGATGGCAAATGCAAACCCAAGGATCACAAACGCCCCAACCAGACTGGCAAGAATCAATTTTTTCTTCATCAACAACTCCCTTCAATAATATAATTTTACCCGGACCTTCCTGCGTTCAGGCCTGTGTCAGGGGCTTGCGTTTAAGCAGGAATGCACCCAGACCGGTCAGGACAATAATCCCGGCGCTGACAAGATAGACGGCGTTCAAGCCGGCACGGTTTGCAATAGGCGTGAAGAAAAAGGAGGTCAGAAATTGTCCCAGGAACATCATGGTGACAAAAATCCCATTCGCGCGGCCTCTCACCTCTTCATCAACATCATGTGCCAGCCAGGTTGCCAGGTTGGAAGCACTCAGCCCCATACAAAACCCTAAGACGAGTTCGCCGACAATGACCAGGGACCAGGAAGTCGCCAATCCAAGAGCAAGGTACCCACCACCGAAAAGTAACGATCCATAGACAGCGACTTCTCTGAAAGGCATCCGCCTGCCAATCCGTTCATAGAGCAACCCGCCAAAAAATGAGAAAAGACCGGAAGCAGCCCCAATAAGGCCCACTTCCAGAGCACCAACGCCCAAAAGGGACGTCAGGTAATAGGCGATGAATACCGGGATTGTCACAAAAGTAAACTGGCTGAGTAAAACAGCCGCATAGATATAAATCTGGGCAGGGCTGATCTTAAGTTTAGCTTCCAAAATTGATCGCTCAGACTGGACTTGCTTATCCGGCTCAAAAATAAAAGCTGTTGCAAGGGGGAAAAGGATCAACAAGGGAAGGTAGGCCAAGAATGAATATCGCCAATTGAGATCAGCCAGGATCCCACCAATCGAAAGAAAGACAACACCAGCCAATCCGGTAAATGCGGAATGCGCGCCCATAAATTTTGCCCGCTGCTGCCCCTCAAAATAATCCGCAATCAGCGAATTGGTAGCGGTTGTGGTACCCGCAATGCTGAGGCCGACCAAAGCACGGGTGATCAGGATCGCGCCAATCGAATTCAGGAAGACGGCAGCACTCCCGCCCAGCCCCCCCAGCAGCAAAGACATGACCAGCACGGGTTTACGCCCAAACCGGTCGGTAAAATATCCTATGACCGGCCCGCCAAGGACAACGAATAACGCGGGCAGCGTGATGATCATCGAAATCCAAAATTCAACTCCGGGGACATTCTGGAATTCCGCCATCATCGCCGGCATACCCGGAGAAAGACTTGAGCCAGCCATCAGAGCGATATTAGCTCCTGATAGAAGAATTATCCTTACAAGGATATTTACTGATGAATTTTCTGATTTAATCGTCAAGGCTTATCCATTCATAATAATTTCTAATATTGGTACACAGCGTCCAATTCAGCCGGTCTTTGTTCTGTATTTAGAGGATGTCAGGGTTTCCGATTGGGGCAGCGTTGAAGCAAAATAATTGCGAGGACGACCAGCAGACCACCAAGCCACTGCTGGAGCACCAATGTCTCACCCAGGAATGCCGTTGAAATCAAGACAGCCAGAACGGGCTGAAGTGTCAGGATCACCGACCCGCGGGCAGCACCAATTAATTCTAGTCCATGGTTCAAGGTCAGGATCGGGATCAGGGTTCCGAAGATACCCAAAGAGAATAATAACACCCAGCCGGTCATCGTATCCGGCAGGTTCACACCAAAGATCGGGATTAGGCCTAATCCGGCAATCATTGCGCTGGTATTGACCCAGGTCGTACCCACATGATGGTCAGGGATTTTGTTGAAGACCTTTGCGCTCCAAATATTGTACAGAGCAATCGCAAAACCGTTTAAAAGGGACAGGATCACGCCGGGGAAATCCACCACCAGTGATTGTCCAAAATCCACAACCGCCAGGAGCAGACCAACCATGGTCAACGGCAAACCCACCCACCAAAGCCGGGGAACAGGCTGGCCGGTGAGCAGTCCATGGAAAACCACAAGCGATGGGTAGACATAAACCAGGATGACATAAAGCGAAGAGGAAAGCCGGCTCAGCGCAAATAAGGCCAGTAAACTGGCTGCGGCATAAATCAGTCCCAATCCAATCAATTGCCATCGCTGTTCTGGGATGAAGCTGCTCTTCGCCCTCCGTAACAGCAATATCACCCACATCAGAGGCGCTGAGATTGCGAAACGCAAAACGGCAACCTGGCCGGGTGTCAAACCCGTCAATCCGGGGACCCATTTCATAAGGATGGTGCTGATGGCTAATCCTATGGCTGTGACTGTCACCAGGAGAAAGCCGGCGGTTTGTTTTTTCATTACAGACTCCAATAAAAGACCAGCGCCAATTATACCGGCTTATCCCCTTCTGCAATAATGGCGATCTATCATGATTAATCCAGGCATGTGACCGCGTTGTCACGGTAAAGTAAAAATGTCCTGCATAGATGCAATTACGTGATGCCTAGCTTTAATCTGAGCCCTTTATTACTTGAATATCTCTGGGGCTGAGACTGCTTCGGCGACCTGGCAGCCTTCTCGCAGTGACACAAAATCCTGTCAGCGCGAGGAACACCCGCCAGGGTGTGACATGGCGATCTCAGATTCTCGCGTTGAAACCGAGCTCCCTGGCTAGCCACTTTGATAATCAATGTCATTCTGAGATTGCCTCTTCGACCTACAGCCTCCTCATCGCAATGACAAGTTCGTTTGTCTGCCATAATTTGACATAATCGGATATTTATAGTAAACTTTATATACATTATCCCCACCCCCCTAGGGGAGGGGTTAGGAGGAAGAGTCCTATGGAACACAATCACAAAGACAGCATACAACGTTTAAAAACCATTGAAGGGCATATCCGCGGTATCCAGCGGATGCTTGACGATGACCAGTATTGTATTGACATCATCCGCCAGATCCAGGCGGTTCAATCCGCCCTGAACAAGGTCAGCGCAAACATTCTGGATGGGCACCTCAACTCCTGCCTTCTTCAGGCAGTTCAGGGGGATAACCCTCAAGATCGTCAGCGGGTGCTGAACGAGATCACAGAAGTCTTTGACGCTGCCAACCGGGTTTAGCCCATTTAACGCATTACAAAAAGGAGATCGATATGAAAACTGTAACCTATAACGTTCCAAACATTTCCTGCAACCATTGCACGCAGACCATTGCCATGGAGCTTTCAGATATCGAGGGTGTGAGTCATGTTGACGCAGACGTACAAACTCACCTGGTCACAGTGACCTTCGATGAGCCGGCCAGCGAACAGCAACTCCTGGACACCCTGGCCGCGATCAACTACCCCGCAGCAACCTGAAGCTGATGACGGATCAAAAACACCTGACCCTCCCTATCCTTGGGATGACGTGCGCCAATTGTGTCGCCACAGTTGAACGTAACCTCAGGAAAGTGGATGGGGTCGAATCGGCAAATGTCAATCTATCGTCCGAGCGCGCCGCCGTCACTTATGACCCCAATAAAGCAGACCTCCACGACTTTATGAACCGAATCCAGCAGGCCGGGTATGAAGTCGCTGTTGGCGAAGCTACGCTGAGAATCAAAAACCTGACCGACAGCTCAGACGTTAACCGGCTTGAAAAATCTCTCAACCGCACCGAAGGCGTGATTGAAGCTTCTGTCAACCTCGCGACAGAAAAAGCACTGATCAAATATGTGCCCACGATTGTCAGTCAGAACGACCTGCGCCGGTCAATCCGCAGCGCAGGGTTCGAAACGCGGGATGAAGATGTCGCTTTGGAAGACGCTGAGGCCAGCGCCCGCCGGAAAGAAATCCGTCAACAGCGGCGGCTGATGATCATCGGGCTGATATTCACCCTGCCGCTCTTCATATTCTCCATGGGCCGGGATTTTGGCCTCCTCCCCATGTCAATCGCCCACATGCCCTGGCTCGACTATGCTTTCTGGGCTCTGGCGACGCCGGTTCAATTCTATGTGGGATGGCAATATTACATCAACGGGTTCAAATCAATCCGCAACGGGTCTGCAAATATGGATGTGCTCGTTGCGCTTGGGACTTCTGCCGCCTACTTCTACTCCATCCCCATCGCCCTGGGTCTGATCCCCGGACATGCCTATTTCGAAATCTCCGCGACCATCATCACTCTGGTTCGAATGGGCAAGTATTTTGAAGCCAAAGCCAAAGGCGGCGCGAGTGATGCCATCCGAAAATTGATGGACCTGCGGCCCCGGAAAGCCTATGTCCTCCGGGACGGCATTGAAGTTGAAGTCACCGTTGACGAGGTGGAAGTCGGCGATCTTGTGCTGGTTCATCCGGGCGAAAAGATCCCGGTGGATGGCGTGGTCGTTGACGGTCGCTCCAGTGTGGACGAATCCATGTTGACGGGTGAATCACTGCCAGTGGAGAAAACTCCGGGCGAAGAAGTTATTGGCGGCACGATCAACAAACTTGGTCTATTTAAGTTTGAAGCCACAAAAATCGGCAAAGAGACCGCTCTGGCACAGATCATCAAGCTGGTTGAAGAAGCGCAAGCCAGCAAAGCCCCTATTCAAAACCTGGCTGATAAGATCTCAGCAATTTTTGTCCCGGTCGTGATCGGGATCGCAACAATCACCTTCCTGGTCTGGTATTTCCTCATCCCCCTGCCCGACACTGCGACAGTCGGCTTATTCACCCGGGCTTTGATCAACACGGTTGCCGTGCTGGTCATCGCCTGCCCCTGCGCCATGGGCCTTGCGACACCGACCGCTGTGATGGTCGGCACGGGCAAAGGGGCGGAACTGGGAATCCTGATCAAAAAAAGTGAGAGCCTGGAACGCGCCGGCGATATCACCACCGTCGTTCTGGATAAAACAGGCACGATCACACGCGGCCAGCCTGCCGTTACCAAAGTGCATCTGAACGGTGATTTCATGAGTGAGGACGACCTTATCCGCCTGGCGGCTTCGGCCGAAAAAGGCAGCGAGCACCCTTTGGGTGAGGCCATCACAGCCGAAGCCAACGCCCGGCAGCTCACCGTCAGCGAACCACTAGGATTTTCAGCCGTCGCCGGGCACGGTGTCAGGGCTGAAATCGACGGGCAGCTGGTGCTGGTCGGCAACCGCCGGCTGATGCATGAAACCAGCATAGCAACAGAGGTTCTCGAGGACGAGATCGCCCGTCTTGAAGAATCCGCCAATACCGCCATTCTCGTTGCCGCTGATAACCAGCTCCTCGGAGTAATCGGTGTCGCTGATACCGTGAAAGAAGGGTCGCGGGAATCCATTGCGGAATTGCACGGGATGGGCTTGCAGGTCGTCATGATGACCGGAGACAACCAGCGCACTGCCGAAGCCATTGCCCAGCAGGTCGGTGTGGATACCGTTCTGGCGGAAGTGCTGCCCGGGGATAAGGCCGTCATGGTCAGGAACTTACAAAACGAAGGCCATATCGTGGCGATGGTTGGTGACGGCATCAACGACGCGCCTGCTCTGGCGCAGGCTGATATCGGCATTGCCATCGGCACCGGAACGGATGTTGCCATGGCATCGGCCCCGGTCGTGCTGATCAGTGGCGACCTGCGCGGCGTGCCCAAAGCGATTGCCCTGTCCCGTAAGACATTGAAGACCATCAAACAAAACCTCTTCTGGGCGTTCTTTTACAATACCATTCTGATCCCGGCGGCGGCTTTAGGCCTGCTCAACCCGATGCTGGCGGCAGGGGCAATGTCCTTTAGCAGCATCTTTGTCGTCACCAACAGCCTCAGGCTGCACCGATTCAATTAAACCCGATAAGCGTAGCGCCACCTATATCCTGACGAAAGGCAAAGCAATGAAAACAAAGAAGAAAAAGAATTTACTACCGGTGATATTGTTCGGCGGCGTGATCTTACTGAGCATCGGTGGGTTGATCCTGGCGGAAAACCTTCGGCAGGCAAGAATTGAAAACCCCGGTGAGATCACCACGCAGGATGATGTCCCCCGTGTAACTGTGCAGGAGGCTTATCAGGCGCAGCAGGAGAACGGGGCCGTCATCCTGGATACCCGCAGCGAAGCCGAATTCCAAAGCCAGCACGTTGCCGGAGCAATCAACATCCCGGTCAATCAAATTGAAGGCCGGCTTGGAGAGCTTGATCCGGAAATCTGGTACATCACATACTGCACCTGACCGGCTGAGAACACGAGCGCCCGTGCGGCGTTCATCATGCTGGAAAACGGCTTTGCCCGTGCAAACCCCATCCTGGGCGGGTTTGAGGCCTGGATCAGCGCTGACTATCCCCTGGAACCTTAACTATTAAAACAATCCCCCCTTTCCATAAAAATAGAAAGGGGGGAATTATTGCTTCAGAGTGAAAGGATTACGGGCGGTTGCCTTTACCCGGATTATTCTGCTGACCGGGAGGTGTTACCGGCCGATTTGAGTTTTCCTGACCAGCTGACCCCTGCCCTGCCTGACCGGGCATTTCATCAGAGTTCCCTGGACCCTCGCCTGTCAAACCGGGGATATTTTCAGGCTTTTCCATGTTCTGTTCCTGAAATTCATTTTCGTTTTGAACCATTTCCTGAAACTGGTTCCGTTGATTGTTTTTGATTAGTCCTTGAGCAGCAGAATTGGAAGCACCGCGCTCGCCAGCCCAACCGATCATGCCCAGCTCCAGCCAAATATCTCCCCAGCCGACACTGTCATCAACTCGCTGAGATAAGAGAATTTCGAGAGATGTTTGCCCATCAGCATACTGGACCGTAGCCAGAGCCAGTGCAATATCGCCCACACCCATGCCTAAATCGCAATAATAACCAAGGAGTTCCTCATACGAAACCCCATACCGGATGGAAATCCCGGATAATACCGGGTGTTCCCTGATCCCATCACAGACCGGATTGATCGTCTCAGATGGCAATTCTGGATCGGGTTCATCAATCGGATATCCCGGTTCCTCCTGCGCATAGACGGCCCCCGCCCAGGCAAAAGCCAGCAATAAGACACTGACCAATATGAGCGTTATTGTTTTACGCATCGTGGCCTCCTTGGTCATCAATGATTGTGAATGAACCAAATCAGGGGCAATGAACCTAAAACCCCAGTGTTTACAAGAATAAGGCATGAAAGTTTCAAAAGAGTTTAACGCTCTATACAAACCCGGAACCATTTCATTCCCTTAGGAAGGACAAAAACTGAAACTCTTATTTTCTATAGGGAAATGTTATTCACCTGTTATTTTCTGTTGGAATATGACAAATTCCTCTTCCCAACCTGACTGATCTGCAAATATTGTCAATCCATAATATTGAGCCGCACATTGATTGTACCAATTGATATTAGGATCTGGCCCCAGTTCACCAACCTCTTCAATGATATGATCAAGCTCCATAACATGGACTTCCGTATATCCAGCCGCTGCGGCTTCAATTATCTCTTGATGGCGCTGGTTCCATTGAATTGACCAATATTGGAACAAAATCCTATCTTTTGTAATCTGAGGGAAATAACGAACAGGATAAGCCAGAGAAATTAATAATAATAAGAATGAGAAAATGAGTAATAATTCCGGCTTGATTTGTATTCTGAAGTAATTGAGCCCCAAGCAAAAAAGACCACCCAAGAAAAAACCACTGATTAATAAATTCATAACCATGACAAGGCTCCCGCCGATGAGGTGCCGTGGGTCTGGATATACGTTTCTGGTAAAAGCACTTGGTACCATAATTGAAAAGATCAACAAAAAAGAAATTATCTGATGAAGCAGGGTAGCTAAAAGCCAAGACCTGGTTTTTATACTGAAAAAAGTTTTTACAAACCTTTTGTTCACATTACAAAGCATGAAGACGATTAATCCAGCAAAGATTAGTATTCCTGCCACCAGGATTTGTGACCGGATTGTTCCCAAGAAAAAATCCACCGTATGGCGAAAACTCAGGCTTAAAGTCCCAACAATAGACAGGTTCATCTGTTCCTGAACTTCAGCTATGGAAGGCGATAACCACATCGCGATTCCAGCAATGATTGTGGCAATGATAGCCGTTAACGAAAGATAAGTTGTTGTCTTTCCATTTTCGATATTTTTATTAGTCATCCAAAATCCACAAATTACCAGTATTCCCATTAATACGCCTTGAAAGGATGCACCGTTTTCTGATAAACCTGCATTAAGAAAAGAAAACACAAAAACCAGCAATCCAAAATACCATCGGTGTGTATCCACGTGTAAGATTAAAGCCATCAAGATCAAAGAGCTAATGATCGGTAAAAATGAAGGCAACATAGCTGACCGAAAATAAAGGCTTTGTTTAACTGTCGGCGCTGTTAAAATTGAAAAAAATACAATAAGTAAAGAAAGAATCAGCAGAAAAACTTTTGGGGCAGATAAATTAATCCGAATTGTTATTCTGGAAAGCAGATAATAAATCGCAAATCCAAAATAGATAATTGTCAAAAAAGGAATGTACCCATTTATTACAGGCGGAAATAGAGAGAGAAACATAGAAATAAAATTAAGAGTATACCGATTCCCGTGGAATGGCATTTTGTTAGCATAGGCTTGAATCTGTGCATTAAAGAATCCGTATTTGTTAAGCACACCCCCATAACAGTAATCATCACCAACTATTCGGATAAAAGAACCCATGTATCCATAAGCAAACAATCCTATGAGTAGACCAGCCAACGACAGGATAACTAAGCCATTGAATAAAGTCCTCAAAACAGGTTTCTTAATTGTCGCATTTTCCATTTCACCACCAATTCAAATATCTGATGAAGTTCACTCATAGAAAATTTGGTTACAAATTACCTAAGCACCATCAAACATAACAATAAATTGAGTTTAATCAATCATTACTGGTCGGGAATCGTCTCCTTTGCCAATTTATCCACCCGCTCATTCAAGGGATTCCCCGAATGCCCCCGCACCCACTGCCAATGGACCTCATGCTTTGAGATTTCTTCATCCAATTTCATCCACAGGTCCACATTTGCCAGTTTCCCCCCTTTTCGCCGCCAGTTGCGGCGCTTCCAGTTCGGCAGCCACTCCGTGATCCCCCGCTTGAGATATTCTGAATCCGTATACAGCGTCACCTCACAGGGCTCTGTCAATGCCCGCACGGCCTCAAGAGCCGCCCTGAGCTCCATCCGGTTGTTGGTCGTCTCCCCCTCCCCGCCCGAAAGCTCACGCTCGTGCCGGCCAAAACGCAGGATAGCCGCCCAACCGCCCGGCCCTGGGTTCCCCTGGCAGGACCCGTCCGTATAGATCGTCACTTTGGGCTTGCCCCCGCTCAAGGTCCCATCCCTTCCAGTTCGGCGAGGATCGCGTCCGCTTCATCCAGAATCGCTGGAATATCCACTTCCACCGGCTGCATGACACGGAAATAGGCATCCTGCCAGACCCATTGTGACATCCCCCAGGCAGCGGACACAGGCACCGTGTATGCGTGATCCAGCAGGTCAACAGCTTCCGCCCACTGAGGATAGGTTGTACTGAAATCCGCCAGCAGGTCCATGGCCGACCTCCGCACGGGCAGGGAAAAGCCGCTTTGGACAAGCCTAGCCTGAATATCCGGGGACAATAAATATCTCCCGAACAGCCAGGCAGCCATCTGCTTTTCTGGCGTATCCACCGTCACCATCAAGCCAGGCCCGTCAACCACCATCACTGGCCCGTTTGGGCCGGGAATGCCCAGGATCCCCCAGGCATCTTCAGAACCTAATTCCTCCAGCCAGCCCTTCTGGATCGGGATCTGATCCAGCGTACCAACATACATCAGGGCATACCGGTTAACAAAATAGGGATAGGGTTCCGGCTGCCGCCCCACCCAAATACATCCCTGATAGAAAACCGACTGCTCCTGATAAACCGCCCGTAAATAGCCAAGAGCGTCCTGTCCGGCGGTGTCGTTGAATGTGGGCAGGGCAACCTCCGGCAGTTCACCGCCAAAAGCACGGTGCCAGCCCGCAAGGACATTCGGGTGGAAATTGATGACCCAGCCGCCGGTGCCGTTATTATCCACCACATCATCCTCATTGTTATACCGCGTGGCCGCGCAGGATTGATCTCTGAAAGCCCCCTCATCCAGCGGCGGTGTGGTAAACCCCAATTCCTCGCCCCAGGTTTGGTTATAAAATAAAACGGTCGCCTGAGGCGCCAGCGGCAAGGCCATCAATATTCCATCAAGGATGAATTGGTCGAGGAAAATCTCAGGAATATCCGCCTGGGCCTCAGGATCAAAGCCCCAGACCGGATCATCAAAATAATCCCTCAGGTTGACTGAAAAATACTGGCCTTTGAGGGGTTCCACCAGATAAGGATAGGTCGCGATCAGGCCGGGGGCGTCGCCTGCGGCAAGATCAGCTTCCAGGGCGTGGATCAGCGCAGAATCGCTGCCCGGCGCTTCAACATCCACCCAGATACCCCACTCATTATAGAGCGAGAACTGCATGGCAACAGCCTGCAGCGTATCCGCCATTTCTCCTGCCCAGGGGTGCACAAACCGGATGGCAACACCTTCCAGTTCTTCACCCTCGACCTGCATATGAATGGGTGTCGCCCGGGTCGGCGTGGCGTCCGGTGTTCGCGTTGGACCAGGGGTGCTGGTCGCAGCCCCCCCAAGGGTTCCCGTTAAGTTGGAAGGGATCGCATTCGTAGGCGCACAGCTCGTCATTACCAAAGAAAGCAATGTAATCAAGACGACAGAGAACTCAAAAAGTGTGGACCTGGATCGTTTTAAGGTCTTCATTGGGCAATCACCAGAGGAACCGGTGTAATAATCAGAAAAAACAGGAACAACGCCAGGACGGCCAAAACTTTGCGCTTCTGATCAATGGGCGTGATCTGGTCAAGCGGTTCAGCATAACGCCGGCCGAGGAAAAAGATCAACGCCGCCCAAAGCCACCAGCCGGACCAGAAGAAACCCATCACAACCAGCAGGCCCAGGATGAACGGAAAAACGCGTTGGGCATTCTTCCTGCCAAACAGGACATAGAGGATATGCCCACCGTCAAGCTGCCCGGCAGGGATCAGGTTAATGGCGGTCACAAACAGCCCCGCCCAGCCTGCCCAGGCTACTGGGTGGATCTGCACATCCATCCCACCCACCGGCGCGGGGGACCCGGTAAAGAAGTATCGCAGCCAGTAAAGCGCAGGAGCCATGTCCCCATAGCTGGCAGGCTGCGGCAGCAGCTCGCCAAAGGTGAGGTACTTCGCCAAAAGGTAGACCACGGAATTTCCCTCAAAGAAGTGCACGTATCCTTCTGGGAGGTCCGCCTCAACCGGCCCGAGGGTGGACAGGTTGAGTCCGATCAGCAGCACCGGGATGGCGACCAGCAGACCGATCAACGGGCCCGCCAGCCCGATATCCAGAAGATGCTTCTTGTTCTTCGGAATCTTCTTCATGCTGATAAAGGCCCCCATCGTGCCAAAAGCTGAGAGGGGAAAGGGGATGAAATAAGGCAGGGTCACTTTTTCGCCCCGCGCCCGGCCGACCAGATAATGCCCAAGCTCATGCGCCAGCAGGATCCCAAGCAGGCTCACGGCGAACGGCCAGCCTTTGAGCAGGTATTCCACAAACCCCAAGAACGACATCTGAAAAGGTGAGGCGGCATCAGTGACGGAAAACTGAGCGCCCGTGAACATCACGCTCAGAAGGGTGAGGGCGAACAGCACCAGGTTGACCCACACCGGGCCGATCCGGCCTTCGGGCAGTTGATCCACGATCAGGATCACCTGTTCGTTGTCGCCCTCCCGGAAGAGCGGCGTGAAACCCATAGGCTGGATCGCTTCGGTAAGCTGGTCGTACGCACTTTCGCTATCCTCGGTCCTGAGCTTCCCGGTGTACTGAGCCCGGTAGCCCTGTCTCATCCCGCCAGCGGTGACGCTCTGGATTGAAAAGACCTCCCTGACATGCTCGGTCAGGATCGTCTGTTCATCCTGATAAGAGTCTGACGGCCATTCACTCATGTTTTGATCTCTTTACTGATAATTGCATGACCGTAATCAAGCAGG
>CAZXRL010000021.1:0-22822 GCA_964643275.1 uncultured Candidatus Brevefilum sp. | reverse complement strand
GGTTCTTGTTTACCCCACTCCATCCCGCGAATGGCTGGAGACCAGCCCTGATCTGCGGGCAGTTGTCGTCCCCTGGGCGGGAATCCCGGACAAGACCCGTGAGGTCCTGCGGGACTTTCCAGCTATCTCGCTCCACAACCTCCACCACAATAATTACAATACCGCCGAGCTGGGATTTGCCCTGCTTCTGGCGGCGGCCAAACGTCTGATTCCCATGGACCAGGCCTTGCGCAGGAACGACTGGAGACCGCGCTATGGTGACCAGCAGGCCATCCTCCTACGCGGCAGGACAGCACTGATCCTTGGCTTTGGCGAGATCGGGCAGGCGCTCGCCGGTTACTGCCAAGGACTGGGTATGACCGTGATAGCCACGAAGAAACATCCTGAAGAATACACCGGCGAATTGAAACTCGCGATCTACCCGGATGACCAGCTCCATGCCCTGCTTCCGAAAGCCGATGTTCTGTTGATCGCCCTCCCACTGACGCCGGAAACCGAGGGTCTGATCGGTGAGATTGAACTCCAGCTCATGCCTCATGGTTCCATCCTGGTCAATATCGGCCGCGGCCCCATCGTGAACCCGGATGCGCTCTATGAAGCTCTCAAATCAGGTCACCTCCTGGCTGCGGGCAGCGATGTCTGGTACACCTATCCCGAAACCAAAGACGCCCGCTCTAACACACCCCCCGCAGACGTCCCCTTTAGCGAGCTGGATAACTTTGTCCTCAGCCCACACCGGGGCGGGCTGGTACAGGAAGTGGACACACAACGGGCAGAAGCCCTGGCGCGCCTTCTTAATGCTGCCAACAGCGGCGAACCTCTCCCCAACAAAGTTGATCTGGACGCCGGATATTAGTCCTCATCAAAATTTTTCGTTTCTCCGGTTTTCAGATCCGCTCCCCGGCAGTCCGCTGCTCGGGCATGTGCTTCCAGCCCTTCTGACCGCGCAAGCAGACCCGCCGGACCGCTCAATTCAGACGCAGAATCCCCGTCCAGCGCAATCAGACTCACAAGATGGACAAAATCCCACAAATTCAGAGGGGATGCGAACCGCGCCGTCCCGCTGGTGGGCATTACATGGCTCGGGCCAGCCACATAATCCCCCAATACCTCACAGGAATATTCCCCGATAAAGATCCCGCCGGCTGCAGAGATTTTCTCACTGGCTTTGAATGGATTAGTCACTGCCAGACAAAGGTGCTCAGGAGCATAAGCGTTTGCCAGCTCAACCGATTCCGCCAAATCCTTCGTCAGGACAATGCCTGACCGGTTTGCCAGCGATTTCGCCGTGATTTCTGCACGTGGGAGAGTCTCAATCTGCTGCCCCACAGCAGCCTGCACCCTACCTGCCAGTTCTTCAGACGACGTCAGAAGAATGGCTGAGGCAAGTACATCATGTTCCGCCTGCGCCAGAAGATCCGCCGCAACCCACTCCGGGTTTGCGGTTTCATCTGCAATGACCATTGTCTCGGTCGGTCCCGCGAGCCCGTCAATCCCGACCGTGCCATAGACCTGTCTTTTGGCTAGGGTCACAAAAAGATTGCCGGGGCCGTAGATTTTATCAACGGCAGGGATTGTTTCGGTCCCAAATGCCAGCGCGCCAATAGCCTGCGCACCACCCAGGGTATAGACCTCGTCCAGCCCCAGGAGCGCTGCCGCTGCCAGTGTGACTGTTGCAACTTCGCCCGTCTTCCGTTCTGGTGGAACTGCAATTGCAATCTCCCCCACGCCTGCCACCTGCGCGGGTATGGCAGCCATTAACACCGTGGACGGCAGAGGCGCGGTGCCACCTGGGACATAGATCCCTACCCGCCGGATAGGACGCACAAGCTGCCCAAGGGTGCCGTCCCCCTCCTGCATGATCCAGGACGAAAGCGGCTGATTTCTGTAAAAACGCCGGATCCGCTCGGCTGCAATCTGGATGGCCTCCCGTTCCTCAGCGCTGATTTTGTCCAAAGCAGCCCTGATCTTCTCTTCAGGGACCCTGAAGTCGCTGGTGTCCAACCCATCCAGCTTTGCTGACCAGACCTGCAGGCCGGCATCCCCTGCCGTCCGGACATCGTGCAAAATCCGCCGCACGGCTTCATCCGGGCTCAAGCGTTCTCCGAAAATCGCTTCAATCCCATCCAGAATTCTGGACGAAACCGGAAAATCATCGAGTGGCACGCGTTTGAGAATTGACTCTTCTGCTTCCTGCGGTGTAAAGATCTTAAACATGGGTTACTCCTGTGAATAATAAAAAATCCCGCCGGGCGGGATGGGTTAGAAGAATACTGCAGGGGTATGCCGGGAAGTTCCGGCTCACGCGCTAACCACCCATCCGGCCTGCGGAAAGGGCTGCATGAGAATGGGCGTGATACCTGCACATCGTTTTAATCATTACAACACCATTATAGAATCTGCCCTAACCTCTGTCAAGGTAGCAGCTGCTTTGAAACCGCCGGGCAGCGGTTATTTTCGAGTACAATCATCCATCATAACCATTTGAAAGGTATCGCTTACATGGCCGACAAGAATCAGTACCAACAGAGGATGGAACCCTGGCCGGGGTTGGAGCCTTTGGGAAAATCTACCCGGCTGCCAGACCTTGGAATTGACCTGTACTACTTTGAATCCGGGGATCCGGAAGATACTGCGCTGATCCTGCTTCACGGCCTGGGGGATGAAGCGGATACATGGCGGCACGTCATCACCCCTCTGGCAGAAAAGTATCACGTCCTTGCAGTGGACCTGCCTGGCTTTGGCCGATCAAGTCACCCAAAGCGGGCTTACACGCCGGACCTCATGATGAAGGCTGTCCTCGAATTGATGGACGAACTGGGGATTGAACAAGCCATTCTGATGGGCAGCTCGCTGGGCGGCATCCTGTCTCAGGGGTTGGCCGTTACCCAACCTGAACGGGTATGCGGTCTGGTCCTGGTAGATGGCGCGCTTCTCCAACCGGAAGCGATGGGGGATCGGGGCCTTCGTCTGATGCAAGTCCCCTTGCTGGGCGAATGGCTCTACACCCGCCTGCGCAAAGACCCGGACGCGGCTTTCGATTCCCTCCGAATTGTGTATCACAACCTTGATGGTCTGCCTGAAGCCGACCGCGAATTCTTGTATACCCGTGTCAACAAAAGGGTCTGGAGCGATGAGCAGCGCCGGGCGTATTTCTCAACGCTTCGTCATCTGACGCCCTGGGTAAAACGAGTCCAGGAGATTCTGCCGAACCGGCTTGCCGACCTCGATATCCCAACCCTGGTAGTGCGCGGGGAACACGACCAGCTTTTTCCCGCGAATAGTGCCAGTGCCATCCAGCAAGTTCAGCATGATGTGGAATTGGCAACTCTCGACGGCGTGAACCACCTGCCCCAACAGGAAGACCCACAAGCCTTTCTCGCTGTTGTTCAGGACTGGCTTAGCAGAAAATTCCGTTAAGCAAGACTCCCCGGATTTTTCAATCCGAGGAGTATCTTGTTAATAAATTCGATCAGACCTGTTTATTGAGGAATTGTTCGTAACCCATCTGCTCAATCTGGTCAAGTTTTTCCTCAATCCAATCAATATGGGCTTCCTCATCTTTTAGGATTGACTCCACCAGCAACTTGCTGCCGTTATCGCCGAGCTTGGAAGTCAGTGCCACCGAATCGTTATACAATGCAACGGCATCAACTTCTGCAGCATGATCATTCTCAAGCTGTTTCTTGACGTTCTCGCCAATGGTGATCCTGTTCAATGTTGAGACATTCGGCATCCCCTCAAGGAACAAAATCCGTTCAATCAGCATTTCAGCGTGTTTCATTTCCTGGATGGCACGGGCTTCGATACTCTCGTGTAATTTCTCATAGCCCCAGTCACTGCACATTTCAGCGTGCAGAATATACTGGTTGATGGCTGTCAGTTCATCCGCCAGGAGTTCATTGAGTCGATCAATTACTTCTTGTTTTCCCTTCATCGGTTTTCAACCTCCAATTGATTTTAACGACGAATCTCGTTTCTTCATTATTGTACTTGACATAATATTGAAATTCAAAGCGTGAAATGGGATTTCGCTTAAAAAATAGCCTTTCATCATTATTCATACTTTAATGCCCGCACAGGGACCAGGCTTGCCGCGCGCAGGGCTGGGTACAGACCTGACAACAGCCCGATCACGGTCGAGAAGACGAGCGCAAACAGCACCAGCCAGACGGGCGTGCTAACAGAAATTCCACTTCCCATCCCGCCATACCCACCGCTGCTCTGGCCTGCCATATAAACACTACCAAAGACATTGATCAATTCACCGATCAGCCAACCCAGCAGGATGCCCCCCACCCCGCTAATGAAGCCAATGCCGGCAGCTTCTCCCAGAAAGATGCTCAAGACATCCTGATTGGTAGCGCCGACGGCTTTCATCAATCCAATCTCCCGGGTCCGCTCAAGGATCGCCATGGTCATGGTATTGGCAATTCCGATCGCCGCAACCAGCAACGCTACGCCGCCAACCCCGCCAAAAATGACTTGCAGGACCACAAAAAAGCTGTTAACGCCCTGAATGAATTCCTGCGGCGTATAGGCCATATAGCCCATCTCACTGATCTGATTGGCGATATCAAGCACTTTCTCCCGGTCTTCAGCAATCACCATCGCCATCTCATACCCATCCTGGTTCGGGTCAAAACGGCGTCCATTAACCCAAGCATTAATATCCAGGACCTGATCGAGGTTCATGTAAACCGAATAATCCGCTTCGCTCCGCGAAGATTTTATTATCCCCACAACCTTCAACCTCAGGACCTTTTTCGTCTCAATCCAATTACCGGTTTCATCATCTATCCATTTGGTCAATTCCATCTGGATCGTTTCATCCTGAAGATCCGGCGGCGGAGGCATCTCCTGCCCGGGACGCATGGAAGGGTTGTAAAAATTCTTCAAGACCTCCTCTCCCATGATCACCGTGCCTTTGCGCAATTCGGTGATCCCGGACTTCATCTCGTACCCAAGAACGGACACATCCTCCAGTCCGAGACCAATCACATTTGCATAGGACTCCAGTCTCCCAAACTTCATCATCCCGCTGGCATACATATATTGGCGCGGGATTACCGCGGCGACGCCAGGAATTTCAGCAAAAGCCTCCAGGGCTTTCGGCGTAATCGGATCAGGCTGAACGATTTCTCCGGGACCTGAACTCCTGACGCCGACCTCTTGAACGGCCATTTCCCAATTTGGCATAACCTCAATCCTGGACATTTCCGCAAGATTGCCAAATTGCTCATTCGCATTCTTCTGCAAACCCTGCGCCAGTGAAACCAGAACCACCACAGCGGCCGTGCCGATAACAACGCCAACAGCCGTTAGAAGTACCCGGCCTTTTCGGCGGTTAAGATTCAGGAGGATCAGGCTGATCAATTCACGAAGTTTCATTACCGGCCTTTCCCCGAACCTCCGGATTCAACAGGCATCATCTCTTCCATCGGAAATTCAGACGGCTCAAAATAATCCTGCTGCTCGGGCTTTCCGCTATCCAGTCCGAACAGACCTTTGAAGAAGCGCACGACTTTCTGCCAGAATGTTTCAGTTCCACCAGATGGGAAACCATCCTCCGCTGGCGGCATCCAGTCACCCATCCCCTCTTCACCCTCCATGGGCATACCATTGCCACCTGGACCCTGATCCATCTCGATCACATCCAGCGTTAATGTGGTCTCATAGACCCGCGGCTGGTTAAAATCATCCGTATAGTTGATACTCACCAATAGATCCAGCGGTCCGCTGCTGTTGGGAATGACCATCGTATCCAGTGTGAAATAGAACCCCGCCTCCACCGGCCCTACCAGGGCGGTATTGTTCTCAAGAGCAGCATCTTGCGCCGCAACAAGCATATTTCCCAATACAACGCTTTGTTTACCCAGGTTCATGATCTGTAAAGGAAGAAAATTCGTCTGGTTGGCGAAGATCGTTCCGGGATCCTGATAGAAACCGACTTCAATTGTCGGCATCCGGTAAACCAGCAGCGTGATCACCTGGTTATCCACCACCCTTTCACCGGACTCTGTCATGTAGATGAAGGAATACTTCAACGAATATGCACCGGGCGCAGTGGAAACATTCACAATAATTCTCTGCGAGGCGGTTATCCTTTCTCCAGGATCAAGATCCCCAATGTATTTCACATTAGACGAATCCAGTGGGGCAAAAGTGGCAAATTCCCCTTCGCCACCGGAAATGCCCGGTTGGGGCGTCCCTTCCGGATTGACCTCAACACTGCCACCGCCCAGGACCATCGAGACCGCCCTGGCTCCCGCATTACCGAGATTGGTGATATCGAGGGACAATTCAAAGGCTGTGCCCGGCTGCAATACTTCCACATCCGTCTCATAGGCATCAATGACCAGCTGCGGCTGCATAATCTGGGTAGGTGTTGGGGTTGGGGTCGGCGCTGAATACTTCGGGCCGCTCAGGTTAACGGCTATCGAGAAGGTGTCTGAATAGCTGTTGCCAACATCATCGGAATAATTCACATTGACCGTCACCGAGGCCACAGTCGCGCCCCAGAGATCAGGACTGACCTTGAGGTCCTGTCTGATCCCTTTCGTTTCATCCATCACCAACTGATAGATGGTTTGAATACCGCCGTTATTGATCGGAATCAATTCTCCGGGCAGAAATTCAATGAACATATCGTAGGCCGGTGCGCGTCCACTGTTATGGAACTGAACTGTCAGGGAAAAATCTTCTCCCCGAGCTGGGGTTTTATTAGCCGCATAAGTGGACACAGTTACCACCGGACGAGGGTCAGACTGTGCTGAGGCACTCCATTCGGGCAAAGCCCACATAATCATACAGAAGACAAGGATGATTAGGATTTTCTTTTTATTCATTTTCTTTTCCTTTCAACTCATCTGGATGGCTGACTCATATTCGACTTCGGGTACAACAAGTCCATCCAGGAGATAAACAATGTTTTGAGTAATTTGCGACATGCGGGGATCGTGCGTAACAATCATGACGGTTTTCCCAAGCTCGTTCAACGTTGCCAGGGTTTCCATGATCGACCATCCGCTGGCAGTATCAAGGTTCCCGGTAGGCTCATCGGCGAGGATCACCGTTGGATCATTTACTAGCGCTCGGGCAATTGCCACTCTCTGCTGCTGCCCACCCGACAACTCAGCAGGGGTATGATGTGCCCGGTCGGCTATGCCGACCTGTTTCATAAGAGCCAATGCCCTTTCCTGTCTTTTTTTGGGGGGTATGTTCATGAACCGCATGGGAAAACTCACATTTTCCAACGCTGTGAATGATTGGATCAGATTGAACGCTTGAAAGACAAAACCAACCGTTTCACGTCTGAAAATCGCGAGATCGTTTTCATCCAGATCATTCAAAGAACTTCCATTGACGTTCATCTCGCCGGAAGTCGGACGGTCCAATCCACCCAATAGATGCAGCAAAGTGCTTTTCCCTGAACCTGAAGGCCCCATCACAACGGTTAGCGATCCCCGATCAAGGTCAAGATCAATTCCGTCCAGGGCTTTGACAGTGACGGCCCCCATCTCATAATGCTTTTTTAGGGCGCGGGTGGAAATAAAAGCCATTGGGTTTCATCCATTTCAGCTAAAAGAAGAAGAAGGGCCGGATCGTCCCCATCCCACCCAGTTGTTTCAACAACAGCTGGGGAAGTGAGATCAAAGCAATGAAGATTCCCACTGCCAGCACAGCCATCCAAAGAGCTTTTCCATTCTTAAGGCCGCTGATGTGCGGCGCGCCAAGGATCAGCAGCGCAAGGAAACCCAATGCGTAAATATCCACCAACCCCAAAAGAATTTGAAGCAGAATCTGCCAGTTGCCTGACACGTTTGCAATAAAACCGGAAAGCCCGGGGTTTTCTATCACACGTTGCGTAGTCAGAACCGCAATGATCTGCACCAGACTCCGGACAGCAAAAGGCAACGCTGACCACGCGACAAGGTTGAGGTAAGACTCCTGAGGTTGGCGGGAACCTTTAAACGTCATTAAGAGGTGCATGATGCTGCCAAGGATAAACCATCCCAACCATAGGCCTGCCAGGGATCCTAGCAGGGGAAAAATGTAGATGAATAACGGCCCCTGCATCGCTGCCTGACTCTCAAAAAACTGGGTCTGTTGTTCCTCTGACCAATAGATGAAATCATCCGGTGGTTGAGATAGGTTCATTTGTGCTTGGTTCAGCCTGGCCGGCCCGCTGATCAGGGATAACAGGATCACCATGATTGTAAGGATCAGCATCGGCTTTAACCATGTTTGATTTTCCACCTCAGCCATTTCTGAGAATACCCTTCCGGGATGATAAAAGATCCGGTGAAACCAGCCCCATTTCCCGTTTCCAAGCCACTTCTTCTGGGTTGTTTTCCCACCCGTTGATACAGTCATGCGTTCCTCCATGAATCAAACCAATTTACAGTCTAAGACGCACACTACCGTTACTTTGTTCCAATTTGAATCTCGAAAATAATCTCAATATCCTCACCCATCTTAATAAAAACATGTTAATTTTAGTGCAAATCATAATTCTGTAAAGGGCACGAAAAGTCGTCTTCTTTGCGCAGCTAAAGGCAAACAAGGCGGCGTAATGCCGCCCTGTTCATTCATCCGTAACCCGATTTACTCAAAAAGCAGCGCTGATTGCAATAATGCCTGGATAGCCGCAGTGTTGGGAAGCAGCACTGACGCGCCTTCTGAAGTGGTCCAGCTTGTAACTTCGTTCGGACCGATGACATAGGATTTAACGTCCTCACTGGTATTCAACCCAAAGGCAACTCGGATCAACGGCAAAAGATCATCCGGGCTGATATTGCTCTCAACTTCGGATTCGTAAATGCTCATCAACATTGGCATCTTAACCATCCCTGCCGGGCTCATGACCTTTTTCATGACTGCGCCCATGACTTCCTGCGTTCGGCGCATCCGGTCAAAATCGCTCGAATTATAGCGTGCGCGCACATACCACAACGCCCAGTCCGCATCAAAACTCACTGTTCCCGGCCCCGCCTCACACCAGCCGCCGGGTTCCAGATACCGCTCACACCTGTCTGCGGTATAGTAATCCGTCTCAAAGGTAACCCCGCCAAGCACATCAATCACCCGCAGGAAACCATCCATATCGATCATGGCATATTCTCTCGGATAGATGCCAAAATTCGCCTGCATGGTATTCGCCATCAGAGGAAAGCCTCCCACCTGCATCACCGTGTTGATCCGCTGTTCATAATACCCCGGGATTGTTACCCACAAGTCGCGGGGAAAAGAAACCAGGCTCACCTTCCCGGACAGGCTGTCGACGGCAATCAATATGATCGTGTCGGTCCGGTATCCGGCCTGGGGACGGTAGTCCGAACCCATGACCATGTAGAGCTTGGTTGTTGGTGGGACATAGAGCTCCGTCACACCAGGCAATGTTGCCGGTTTGGGCCCGGTCTCAACTGCGACAGAGGGTGCATTATCGAGTAACTGGAAAAAGGGAATTTGTGAACGAAACACCGTTGCCGCCAGGAAGATCATCGCCACTGATACCACAAAGACGGCGAATAATGCACACAAAAGCAGGAACTGACCAAAAATTGGATTTCTTTGTCTTGTCATTTTCTAATCTCCAATACAAACCTGACCTAATGAGGCGGTTTTAGATAAGACGTATTTATACCCCAGATAGATTAAAAAGAAACAAGATATTTTTAACACCTTGCTTAGCTGCTGCACCCCTGATCGCCATTGTCCATTAAAAAAATCAGGGGCAGCGATACCGCAGCCCCTGATTTTTTATCCTATCAAAATAAAAGCCAGTTTTATACCTTCCCGGTTTTGCCGCTTTTAATCCCCAATCTTGGGAATATGAAAAGCTGGGAAGCCCCAAAAATGATCAATCCCAGGATAAATGCAGGGACTCTCAGGGCGAGCATCACGCCAGCTATGACTCCTGCCCCGCGCTGGACAGCTAACCGCCAGAGGAAAGCCGGCATCATCGTCAGACCAGGATCCATGGTAATAGCCCTTGGCCAGACCAAATCCTGCTGGATGACCATCACACTGACAACAATCCCAAATCCAGCCAGTGGCAATGACGGCCAGACATAGGTTTTGAAGAACCCAGGCTTATTTTCATCTTTATCATATTTCTGAGATTGACCTCTGAAGAAAAAGGTCAGTACAACCAGCAATGGCACATTAACCAGATAAGCCAGCGACAAACCGGTTAAACGATTGAACAGGCTAAGATCCATTACCAACCGTGTCATCCCAGGAATGAGGATAAGGATCGTGGCAAACAACCACGGCGCAAATATCAATAAGAGCCATTCGCTGTTCTTACCCAGCGGCCGTAGTGCACCGATCGCCAGTGCAGCCAGATAAGTGATTGGGAACTGAACCAAGAAAACAATGACTACCGGTATCCACCAGGTGTTCAGCAAAGCCTTCCAGAATAATCCGTCCTCAGCAATTTGGGCCAACTCAGCAAAGGGACCATCTCCGGGCATTCTAAAAAGCGGGATGAATTTGAGTAAATAAGGTAAAAAAGAAGCCAGCAATCCCAAGAGTGCAAATACCATTAATATGACCCCGGCGATCCGCAGCCCTTTTGAGACGGTGACAAGATCTGTCTTAGCGGGCACCGCCATTATCCTAAAATTACTCAGGATCATAAGAATGACCATTACCAGCCCTAGGACCATCACGATCACCAATAGTTGCGTGGCAACCGCAGCAGCCATCCCCATACGCATTAAGCCAAAAGCCTCACTCATGATCAGGCTGTTGAAAGTCGCTGTCATTCCTGCTGGACCGCCATTTGTCATGAAGGTAATCATGCCCCCGGTTTGGAGCGAGTAAGCCAAGGTGCCAACGACCAGCAGCACAGCAACGAAAAGCATACTCTTTGCCGGTTTATTTCGTGCATCCTCTCCATATCCCTCACCCTTCAACGCTGAAAGATAGACTGTCAGACCAACCCCGCAGGCGAGCCCAATAAATGACAGCCCATCAATCCCCAGGACAATCCACCGGGCAAGGTCGGGATTCATCAGATTAAATACGCTTCCTCCAAAGCCGAACACCGGATTGGTGAGAAGCAGCCAGACAACCCCAAGTGCAAATGGTGAATAAAGCAGCCAGGGAAGCGTTGCAATTATCCTAAGTGCTTTCCTCAGCCCTGATTTCAGTGCCGTTGCACCAAATGCCAGAAAAAGCGGCGGGAGTAAAACCAGCAATACCCGATTCAGAGTTAATAGAAGTGTGAACACCGTTGCCTGACCAGCCATATGGTTTTCAGCCAGGGACTGGTAGTTCTCCCACCCTACAAAAACACCCTCCCCAAAGGCTCTGACTTCCTGAAAGCTCATGCCAATCGTCCTAAAGGTTGGGATAATCTGGGAGAAAATCAGCGCACTCAATGCCGGCAGAAGAAATAATATGCTCAGAATGATTTTGAGAGGACTCTTCTTCAGATTAGCACGCTCATTCCTGGATTTTATCTTTTCATCTTCCGGGTGTTCTGCCTCTTGATCTTCAACTTCATTGATATTGTCCTCAAACGTCTCCATTATGACTTCTCCTTGTCTTAATTAACACTGAATCAACACTCATATGGGGTTATAAACTCATCATTACCATCATAGATGATTGTGGTAATATTTTCAATTAAATATTATTGATAAATATTGAACTTTATATACATTTCGCAAATATACTGCAACCAACAGCAGACGGATGTAACCATCCGACAAGTATATCTATACGAAATATCAGGTTGATCTATTAATTTACCTGCTTACCTCATGCATTGAGGAATTTTGCTTCTATCTCCCTTATTCTGTCCTCGTCAATCGCCTGTAAACTCCCCAGGCGGGGTAAATCAAGCAGCGCCCTGGCTGAGTATTCCAACACTTCCAGTCGATCAAACGCCTGCAATACATTCCTGCCAGTTGTTAATACGCAGTCGTTTTCAATCAGCAACACCGGAGAGCGTTCCGTGATGGACCGGGCCACGCCTTCCGGATTGCCATAAAGCGTATCAAACGCGACTTTTGGCACATCTCTCAACAGGATGTAACTTTCCGGGATCGTACGGGAATCAAACGCAACCGGCGTCACCGCATAGGCTACTGCATTCGGACATTGGGCTGTGATCACGCTCCCCACCTCCGGGTGCATTCGGTAGATTTCCTGATGCAGGTACACTGACCGGCTGGGTATTTTCCCCTTTTCCCGCTGATTATGATCGATTAACACAATATCCTGAATCTGCAGCCCCCTTCGATCCATACCTGTTGGTGTTATTAGAAACCGCTCCTCTCCCAGACGAGCAGAAACAACACCCTCTGTCGAGATCATCAGGTGGCGGTCGCAGGCACGGTGCACGATCTCCACAATTTGCTGCCGTGCTTCCCGCTCTTCCGTGGTGTGGTAACCAACCGCGAATTCCGGGAGTTGATGCTGACGCTCGGTAAACTTTTCCAACTGCTCTTCTGACAACACTTGAACCTTACCAATCCCCCTGGCATGAATAAGGGTCCGGGCACAAAAATCCAGCGTTTCCATCCGCTGGTAAGCCTCCAAAAGATTCTCCCCACCGCAGGCAACGCCATGATTCTCAAGCATGACGATATTCACACCGCTTGCAAAAGTTTCAGCGATATTTTCACCCAGTTTCTTGCTGCCAGGCAAGGCATAAGGCGCATACCGGATCGGACCACAGATCTTGTTCGCCTGAGGAATAATATGCGTAACAGGGATTTCCCCGGAGATGCTGTAAGCCACCAGCGCCGGCGGATGGGTGTGAACTATTGCCCGCAGGTCAGGCCGCTTCTCATAGATCGCCCGGTGGAACGGGTACTCGGATGACGGCGCATGCGCACCCTCAACTGAACCGTCCGGTTTCACACAGACGATATCTCCTGGCGTCAGTTTACCCTTATCCACCCCCGCCGGTGTGATCCACAGCTCACCGTGTTCATCCAGTACGGAAAGATTGCCACCGGAAAGAGTCGTCATCTCTCCGATATAGATCCGGTTCATAATTGCAACAATTTGTTCGCGGGGATGTAAAAACTCAAAATTCATAAGCAGACCTCAGATAATTTTCTAGATAATCTTTGTAAACCAATATCGATTATAACCTTACCTCCTCCAATGATAATTTAGATCCACCTCTCCCACACCCAAAGATCCTGATCTGACCCACCCAGCCATGCAAAAGTAGAAAACGCCCCACCGGAGCGCTTTCTACTAACCCAATCTTTCAAAACCTGATTTGAAGGAGAATCCGGTTTAAGATGACTTTATGAGTTTTATGATCTCTCGCGAATATCCGCTGACCGGCTCCAGATCCTTCATCAGATCCATTCCGGCATCCAGCACGTAATCCTGCCTGGTCACATAATCTGACCATATATATATGAAATTCACATCATCAGATCCGAATTTTACGATTGCCAGCGTATCATATCGACATAGGTTATTATCCATCGTCATGCCGAATTCATCATCGCTGTTCAGATTAAAAGGCAAGACAGCACCCGACTGAACAAAGACCGGGATTTTATCCAGTGGCGCATCAACCATGATCTCACGACCGCCCTCATATTCAATCCCCTCCCAAAAATCCACCCACAATCCCTCAGGCAGATACACGGGCCATGACTCAGCCCCAGGTTCTGTTATGGGAGCAACCAGGAGATACCTGCCGCAAAGGAACTGGTATGGCGTGCTGAGACATTTCCGGTCTTTAAACCTGACGTATGGACATCCGAATAGCGGTCCGCCTGTCCGACCGGTATGAACGGCTTCGCTGTATAAATACGGCAGCAAATTCATCCTCAAGCCGGCATACTTACGAAAAATAGGAAGTACCCTTTCGTCGCCGGTTTGTTCCTGTATATTCCAGGGTGTCCGGTCCACTGAAACCGGGCGGTGCTCATTATGTTCAGAATGATATTGCATCACCGGTGCAAAAGTCGCTGCAGCGGCAGATCGCAGATAAAGCTCAGCTGTTGGGATTGGCCCGGAAAAACCGCCGATATCCCACCCCCAGAACGGTAAACCACTGATCCCCAGATTCTGACCTGCCAGGAGAACAGCTTTAAAGGATTCCCAGGTCGAATCCTGGTCGCCAGCCCAATGACAGGGCTCGGTTTGCGAACCGGTGTATCCCGCCCGGCTGAACAGCACTGCGCCACCATCCTGATGCTGATTGGCGAAATCATAATAGTGCTTCTGGTACATCTTCGGAAAATGGTTCCACATTTCTGCATTCGTTCGGCCGTCAGCAAACCTCAAATCCTCACCCCACAGGTGTTCCCCGCCGTCAGTTTTAAAGCCGTCAATTCCAATCTCATCCAGTAAGTACTGGCGTTTACTCAACCACCAATCCACCGCTGCAGGATTAGTCACATCCCAGACCAGGCTTTTTGCAAACCAGATCGGCGGGACCCGATACGGGCTTCCATCCGCGTTGTGTACGCAGTAACCCTGTTGAATCATATAGGCCTCGTCGCGGTCATGCTGTTCATTGATACCAAATTTCACCAGGTCACGCGGGAATAAATGTTTCAAGACCGGAATCTGCCATAGTATCAACCTCAGACCCTTCTCATGGAGTCGATCTGTCATCCCCTTTGGGTCTGACCATTTGCCGTATTCCGGAAAAGTAAACTCTTCCAATGTAAATCGTTCAGCCGAATCCTTTGGCGTATACTTCGCATCGTTCCAGATATAGAAATTTTCTTCATCACTCCAGGCTTCAATGACCAGAACAGTCGCAGGAATCCGATGCTCCTTCATCAAAGCCACCTGCCGTTCAACTTCTTCCTGGGTATACCATTCGTTGCTGCTCATCCACAGACCAAAGGCCCATACAGGCGGCAATGCCGGAAGGGCAACAAACCAGGTAAATTTTCGGACAATTTCTTCCCAATCCGGATCAGAAAAGATGACAGTTTGTTCTCCCAATTCCTCTCCGGGATCCGGAGTAATCAGGAGTGGTGAGTCAGGCGTCTCCGGAAAATGGAATTTCGCCCTGCGATTCGTATTCTGGAACCAGCCGCATCCTCTGGAGGACAGGAAGAATGGAATCGGGATGTAGGTCTTCGACCCTTGCTGTCTGTATTGCTCAAACACCCGGGTATCCAGACACTCGCCAGCCTGATTCAACGCATTGAACCGTTCACCCAGACCGAGAAAGACTTCATCCTTGATAGGTTTCAACTTTCGCCGGAATGCGCAGATCTTGTTCTCAGCTGTGACCAGGACCTCAAAGGGTTCCTGTTCTTCGAATAATACCTCCCCATTTTTTAACACAGAAATCAACTGACTCTCCGAAGCAATCCGGACCTGATACATCTCATTTTCCCAGACTTTGGATCCGTCAAATAGGACCCAGCGGCCAGCAGCCTGCAAACCTTCGACGGGGCCGTCTGCCAACGTCGGCATTATGTTCAAGTTCCCATCATCATCTACCCTATAAATGAGATCAATGACGATTTCCACCGCTAAAAAAGCATATCTCACCATCAGCAGCCCATCAGTTTCGCTTACCTCTGCAATAAGGTCGGGTGAGAACCACGCCGAGATATCGACCTCAAACGCTCCTCCAGAATGGACCTCCCCTTCTTGTGTTTCTCCCCATAATTGATACACAAGCCTGGATCTTTCCGCCAGCGCAGGTATTTCTGCTGCCCACTGTGAACCCCCTTCACTGCAACTGGATTGCAGATCCGCTTCTGTTTCCTGCCATGCCGGATCCATCATCATCTTCCACTGCCACCATACCCTTCGAAAAGCGTTTCCGGGTTTACAGCCAGCCAGCAGCTTAATCGTTTCGCCAACAACAGGTTTTCTGGGCACACGTTCATCAATATCCTGTTCATAAGGATGCCCCCAACCAAAGGGTCTGTGACTCAACTCAGCCATCATTCATCCTCCGTTTTTCTTATTCTTGAGTGTCTCAAACAGGATCAAATACATTGCATGTGACCATAACAACGGCGTCGCAACCTTCCCCCATTGTTTCATCCATGGAGTAATCATCTCCGGATACAGGACTTCGTCAAGAATTTGTTCAGGCAGCCAGTCATTATCGTCCACCTGCGTGGCGATCCAATCCAACCGTTTCTGAGCACTTTCCAAATCTCCCATTTCTGCTTCAACCCAACCCAACCAGGCGGTTAATAAAATCCAGGTTCCCCCGCCATAATACGTGTCTTTGCCATAACGATGAATGCCGCCACTCTCTGAAAGCAACTCTTGCCGAATTTTGGACAGGGTGGCTTTAGCGATCTGAGAATCAGGGTTAACCAATCCGTAAGGGCGAACCAGGCTCAGCAGATTGGCGTCAACACTCGATTGACAATAAGGATTCTGTTCCGGATCAGGGTGGATATGCTTGACCAACACGTTCTCGCAAACCGCGTTATCCAGAATAAACTGCCGGATCTTTTCTGCTTCGGCTTCAACTGCATTCGAGTCAAGTGTTAAACCGCAGTCTTTGGCCAGATCAAGCGCTGCCCGCATCCCCCCATAAACGCAGGCCATGGAATATGGATGCAGCAGTTCGGGGTGTTCTTCCCAGCTGTCATAAGACGGTAAACGCCAGACCAGCATCAGATAATCAACCACATCTCGCACGCTATGCCAAACATTGTAAATCAGGTCTGACTCTCCATTCAGCCGATAATGTTCCCGCAATGCCAATAACCAGGTGCCATACCCGTCATATTGGTTATTCCCCCAGGCATCATCTGACAGGTCTTCAAAACCCTCGAGTGAATACCGGGTGAATAGAAAGTCAGTATCTTGGGGTGTCTTCCTGCTAGCAAGCGTTTTGTGAAGATCCTTGATCTTATGACGATAACGCCTAATGACCTTATCAACCCAAAGGTGAAAAGCCGCTGAGGAGTCCTTTCGACCGACAACGTTCATCGCATGCGCGATATAACTTCCGTCCCTGAGCCAGGAATATTTATATTTTTCAAAGTTTGGGCTGGCAATAAATGAACCAGACGGATGTTGATTTCTTATGATGATGTCCACACTTCTTTGATAAAGTACCTTATGATCCATGAATAATTAATCCCTATCCTTTTAAACCGGTCAGCTTCACGCTTTGAACAAAATACTTCTGTGCCAGGAAGAAAAGCACAATGATTGGCAAAATGGTCAAAATTGACCCGGCCATCAGGATGGTCCAATCCGTGTGAAATTCACTCGTTAGGAACGATAGACCGATTTGTAAAGTTCGTTTAGATTCAGAGTTAAGAATAATCAGCGGCCATTGAAAGTCGTTCCAGGTGCCTTGAAAAGCCATCACACCAAGCGTCGCCAGGATCGGCTGGGCATTGGGCAGCAATATGTGCCAGTAAAATTTTGGCGGCGAACATCCATCAAGCTTGGCTGCATCTTCAAGCTCATCCGGGAATGACAGGAAGAACTGGCGCATCATAAATGTTCCATACGCACTACCTATTGCCGGGATTATCAACGCCCTATGAGTGTCCACCCATCCCAAATTCCTCATAACAATGAAATTCGGGATCATCACAACAGAACCCGGGATCATCAGTGTGGCAATATAAGCCAGGAATAATTTCTCCCGTCCGGGAAAACGAATTTTTGCAAAGGCATATCCCGCCAATGAACAGGTCGCAAGTTGACCTAGGGTAACTAAAACTGAAATTTTTAGGGTGTTGCCAGCATACTTAATAAATGACAACTTCTCCAGGATTCGCTCATAGGAGGAAAAATCCGGCGGCCAGGGGATCCAGAACGGTGAACGGGTGAAGACCTCGCCCGCCGGCTTGAATGAAGTCAATAAGCTCCAGACGAAAGGGACAATCATGATCATCGCACCTGTTAGCAATAACAGATGAATTAGTATTTTTCGAAAGATTTTTTTTCTTTTCATGTCACTGCTCCCCAAAGACCCAGCGCTTACGGACAGACCATTGCAATATGGTGATGAGAAGGATCGCAAAGAAAAGCAGGTAAGCCAAGGCTGCACCATAACCCATCCGCAAATAATCAAATGCTTGACGCCAGATGTAATACCCAAGTAATAAAGTTGACCGCGCCGGCCCACCATTTGTCATGTTATACACCAGATCAAAACTTTGGAATGAATCGATGATCCCGGTGATGATGAGAAAGAATATCGCTGGTGAAATCAGCGGGATCGTCAGGTGAAAGAATTTCTGAATGGCATTTGCACCGTCAATATCCGCCACGGCGTAGAGGTCCTCTGGCACATCTTGAAGTGCCGCCAGGAAGATAATCATATTAAAGCCCAGTCCCCGCCAGACGGTCACTAGGACAATCGATAATAAAGCGACATCCGGATCCGTCAACCAGCCAACCGGATCCAATCCAATAATCACCAAGAACCGGTTGAGTAAGCCAAAATTCGTGTCCAGGATCCACAAAAACACCATGCTCACAGCGACAGAGGCGGAAATCACCGGGAGATAATAACAGGTACGATAAAATGGAAGTCCCCGAATTTTCTGGTTAAGAGCAACTGCCAAAAGCAGGGATAAAACAATCCGTAATGGGACGCTCATTGCCGTAAAGACCAGGGTGTTCTTTATGGTGATTTTGGCGACCGGATCCTGAAAGATCCTGACATAGTTATCCAATCCAACGAATGTCGGGGCACTAAGCAAACTCCAATCGGTCATGCTGACGCCAAACGCAAAAATAACAGGGATTAAGGTAAACACCAGCATCAAAAGGAAATTTGGCAGGATAAAAATGTAACCCCAGATGGATTCTTTCCAACGGTAGTTGTTTTTTCGTTTCGACTTGGCTGGCAACCTTTGATGCAAGGCCTTATCCATCAGAAGTCCCTTTCAAAATCAGGCGTGGTGATCCCATGACCACCACGCCAGAATTTTCTAATTCGTTATTGTTCGAGAATGCTGTTGACAGAAATACAGGCATTTGCCAATGCCTCTTCAACAGATATGTTGCCTATCAGGGCCAGCTCAAGCTCTGGCCAGACTGCGTCGCTGATTTCCGACCAATACGGGGATTTGGGTGGATTCTTCGCGTAATCCACAGCTTCCATGAAGACAATTGCGTTCTCAGGGGGAGCACCAGCAAGCGATGAGAGGAATTCGCTTTCAGCAACTTCTTTCACCGGTGAAATCTCGTATTTACCTTCCTGACGAATTTGAGAACCAGCAGGGCCGGTTGCAAATTTCAGAAATTCCCACGCAGCTGCTTTGTTATTGGAAGAAGCAGACATAGCATAAGCATTCCCAAAGAGGAATGTTGCATGCTGGGCGCCTGCCGGGTGATGAGCAATATCCCATTCAAAACTTGTGATGTTATCGTTGAAGGGTTGCACACCCCACGGGCCTACGGGATACATCGCCAGTTTACCTGCCATGAACATATCCCAATCGCTTTGGGCGGCCAGATCGCCCCGGCTTGGTGCAATCCCACCCTCACCCTGCAAGTCCACCATTTTTTGCAGACCTTCGATCGCCGCCGGTGTTTCCAGGGCACAAGCCGAGCCATCGTCCGTGAGGACATCCGCACCATTCAGGAAGAGATACATTGGCCACCATGCCAGCGCATACCCGAATGTATCTACGACGCCATCCCCATCAGTATCCTGGGTCAGCGCCTCGCCAGCGCTAACAAGATCATCCCATCCCCAATCCAGAGTGGGGTATTCAAGCCCGGCTTCATCAAAGAGTGCTTTGTTGATAAACAAAACGACATCGGAGAAAGTTGCGGGCATCGCGAATTGGACACCATCCATTTGATACATTTCGACTGTGTTATCATAATAAACGCTCATATCGTATCCATCGGATGCGATGTAGTCATCGAGAGGCTCCAGTGCGCCTAAGGCAGCAATTTGAGCGGTATTCTCAAAGTTTAGTGAGATGACGTCTGGGGCCTCTCCGCCCGCCACCAGGGTTTTATACTTGGTGAAGATATCCGAGAAGGGGACCATCTCCAATTCAACTTTGATATTGGGATAAGCTGCTTCAAAAGCTTCTACAACACCGGCTTCAACCTCAGGATTATCATAAGCAAAAAAGCTCATGACCTTAATCGTGGTCTCTTCGCCTGATGGTGCAGGTTCTTCACCCACGTCTGCATCCGGTTCAACAACATCACCTGTTTGGTTACCATCAGCGGGTGCATTGTTAGGTGAAGGCGCGCATGCACTGAGAATGAGTGTCAGGATCATCAAGGCGCTCAAAATTATTAACATCTTTTTGTGTTTCATTTGCTTTTCGACTCCTAATATAGTCTTGGATCAATATTTTGACATAACAAACCAATCAAGATTCGCTCATCGACCTCCTTTCATGACTTTGAACCCAGCAGTTTTCATCACCCGATTTGATCCATTTCATGTTTGAATATCGGTGAGTCAAAAACTGCTCTCAACACCAGACCAGCCGCCCCACGTGCCCAGGCCAGATCCTCCAATTCATCAATGTGGACGTTCGTTCCCGATCCCATCCCAGGCATGGTGTGGGTTTTGATGGCTTTGAACATGCTCTCAACGAATAAATCACAGGCTTTCACACCCTCACCTGTAAGAATGATCATTTCCGGATCAAAGACATTGATCAGGTTAGCAATCCCGCGTCCTAAAGTTTCGCCAGCAACTGAGTAGATCGCCTTCGCTGCCGGATTACCGCTTTCGGCCAATGAGCGCAAGTCATCAATGGTTTGGACCTTATCCTGGAGAGTCCCTTCCGATTGAGCCCTTGCCACCAGACCTGGGTCGGCGACATAAGTCTCCAAACACCCCTGTTTCCCACAGGGACAGGAAGGGCCATCCGGATTCACGACCACATGACCAAACTCACCAGCGCCACCTTTGCCCCTGTAAAGCCTCCCGTTGGTCACGATCCCCAACCCCACACCCCGGCCGATTGTCACTGTCAGGAAATGGTCAATATCACGGGCAATCCCAAACCACTTTTCAGTTAAGGTCACGGTATTGACGTCATTGTCAATGAACACAGGCACCTGTAATTTTTCCTGGATCATCTTCCCGAACGCCAGCCCCTGCCAGCCAAAAATTGGGGAAAGACGCAATATCCCGGTGTTCTGATCGACAATGCCGGCTAATCCAATCCCCACACCAAACAATTTCACCGGCGGAATGGCATTGGTTTCAAGCAGCTGCGCAACCCCATCAGCAATCGCCTGGATCACCTCACCGGGCTCAACGCCTGTAAAAGGCGCGTTCATCGAATCGACGACCCTTGATTCAAGATTGGTTAACGCAGCGATCAGATGATCTTCCATCAGTTTAATCCCGATCACATAGCCGCCGGAAGGATTCAGTGAAAGCAGGACCGGCCGCCTCCCACCGGAAGAATTTCCCTCCTCCTGCTCAAAGATCAGATCTTCATGGATCAGCTCGGTCACCAATCCGGACACTGAGGCCGCGCTGAGGCCCGTCACCCTTGCAATGTCCGCCCGTGAGATCGGCCCTTTCAAGCGGACTGTATTCAACACCAGGGAACGGTTCATTTGGCGCATCATATCTTTTGAAACAGGCTCATATGTCAACATTAGCAAGCAATCTTTCTTTGTTCACTGAATAAAGTAAGTTTATAATAATTGAAAATACGCCCCCTGTCAAGAACAAATCTGAATGGAATTTCCATCAGCCCCCGCTGATATCCCATGATCAACCAGAGCACGATAAACATTCCCGGCAATATCGCACCCTGATGGTTTCTTTCGGACGTTTTCACAACCTGACCTGTGATTCACCCTCGAAACACCCCTTTACTTACAAGTCTCTCTGGTCATGAGGTAAAAACCTGCCGTAATGATTATTGTATATTTATGGTATATTTATATTTACATATTAATATACATTATGTTTACAGATTTTTTCAGTTACCCTACTACTTCTAGCCCCCGCTCAGATCTTCGGGATAAAGCGTTGCAATCTTCTGAACCGGAACCGGCTCAACCGCCAAATCTCCATTCCGATACAATTCAATCCCGCGCTCAAACAGATACCGCGCCAACTCACCCTGCGTCACGCCCGCCGCCCTACTCTGTTCGAGCACGGCCTTCACGACCGTTCTGGGAACGCCATAATATGACCGTGGCTGCTGAAGCGTTTTTGGTCGTCGGACCTTTTTTCGTTTTGGCCGTTTTGGCGCTTCATCCGGATAAAGCGTATAACCGCCTGACACAAAAGATACCTCAATCCTTTCATCGCCCGCTTTCATTCGTGCCAATCCCTGTTCTAGAAAATAACGCGCCAGCTCACCTGGCGAGACTCCCAATTCTGCCGCGATATCCTTCAAGGTCTCATGCAGCTTCTTCGGGATTCCCCGAAACGTGGCTATATTAACTTTTTGTGGCGCCTTAGGCTGGCCACCCCCATCAGTCGAACTCCGATCGCCGCCCGCACTATCTTTAAATTTTTGACTCAACCTTCGATCCAGTTCTTCTTCAACCATCATCCCTAATCCTTATCACATGCCATAATCCCAGCATATCCTTATTATACGGCCATATTTCCTAAATTACTTTTGCCACGTGGCAAATCTCCTCTCTCCAACACCAGCTCTGAAATTACCCGCCTTAAGACAACCACTTACCCTCCATCAACCTCGTCATCCGCTCATCTCTCAAGTCCATGAGCAAGGCCCGTGGGAGCGTTAAGCTTGTGTGCCGTTTGAGTATCAGGTAACAAGACACGCGTTTGATGACTGACGCTCATACATTGTCAAGTCTCGCCCGGCCAGCACCTGCATATCCATAACTTAATTCGTGCCCGGTTCGACCCAAATTTGCCACGTGGCAAATGAAGGGCTCCCACTTAACCAAAAAA
>CAZXRL010000020.1:0-23107 GCA_964643275.1 uncultured Candidatus Brevefilum sp. | reverse complement strand
GGCTGTGTGGCGGAATGTCCTGAGGACGCCATCACCCAGCTTCATTACACCGATGCCCAGATCCTCTCGCAAATGCGGGCAGTCCTGGCGGACAAACCCGAAGAAAAGATCCTGGCTTTCCGCTGTCACTGGTGCTCCTATGGCGGCGCAGACCTGGCAGGGACCAGCCATTTTGAATATACGGCTAATGAGCGCGGTTTGCGGGTGATGTGTTCTGCCCGAATGGATACCGATTTCATTTACGAGGCTTATCGCCTAGGTGCCGGGGCAGTACTCTATTCCGGCTGCCACCCCCAGGATTGCCACTATATCACCGGCCAGCTGATCGGTGCCAAGCGTGCCGACCGGCTCAAAAAGATCTTCGACCGGATGGAAATGTCCGATGGCCGGTTCCGGGTGGAATGGATCAGCGCAGCGGAAGGAGATAAATATGCCCGGGTGCTCAACGAGATGCAAGGGGCATTGGACAATTTGTCTCAAGATGAGTTGAAAGCTGAGATCGAGAAGCTGAAACCTGAAATGGAAAAGCGGCTCAAGAACTTCCCCAGTGTGCCGGGTGTACCCGAAGCAATGGACTATTCTGATACGCTTGTCAGAGCCATCACTGACCAGAAGGGAGGCGCATGAGCCACCTGACAGCCCTTAAAACCTTCGCCGATGAAGTCAAAGCGATCCCCGGCGGTGAACACCTTGAACTCTGCTATTCCTGCGGTACCTGCGTCAGTAAATGCATGATCCAGCAAAAGCTCGAACCGGATTATAACCCGCGCCGTTTGCTGAGAATGGTGATGGAAGGGATGCGTGAAGAAGCGTTCAAGAGTCCGACAACCTGGCTCTGTTCAGAATGCGATCTCTGTTATGAAGCCTGTCCGCAGGAAATCCATATCTCTCAGGTTATTGCCGCAGTCAAAAAACTGGCAGTTGAAGCGGGCTACGCCTCTCCCCTGACGCCTGTCGCCGTGAATGAGGACCTTTGCTCCGGGTGTGGGATTTGTGTGATGGTCTGCCCCTACGAAGCCCCCTCCCTATTCGAAAAGGCGGTGGATGGTGAGATGGATCGCCTTTCTCAAGTCGATTCGAATAAGTGTATGGGCTGCGGTACCTGTGTTGCCGCCTGCCCCACTGGAGCAATTGCCCGGGAAGGGGTCAGTAACGCAGAGCTAACGGCTCAGTTCCCAACGGATCGTACTCAAGCGCCGGCGCTCATAACCTTTATTTGCGACTGGTCCCTGAGGGTTGACAAAGATCTGTCCATCCTTGAAAGCTATCCCCAGGAAAAAGTCAATATCGTCCACATCCCCTGCACAGGCCGGATTGATCCCCAACATGCGCTGATGGCGCTTGATTCGGGTGTCAAAGGCGTCCTCGTCTGTGGTTGTAAACCCGGCGAATGCCATTTCAAACGCGGGACAGATGTTGCATCCTGCAAACTCAGCCTGCTGGATACTATGCTGGGTCAGATGCAGCTACCCCGGCAACAGATCCGTTTCGTCCAGATCGGCACTCAGGACCGGGGTCGGATCCGGGATGAGATTGACTCTATGCTTGAAACGCTTGCCGAGCCAATGGAGGCGGAATAATGACCTCAAAACCGAAACTCGCCTTTTATTGGGCTGCAAGCTGCGGTGGCTGCGAAATAACCATTACCGAACTCGGGATGCGGCTGGTCGATGTCTCCGAACAGGCAGATATTGTCTTCTGGCCGGCTGCCATGGACTTCAAGTATGACGATGTCAGGGCAATGAAGGATAAGGAAATTGATATCACCTTCTGCAATGGTGCAATCCGCAATGCGGAAAATGAAGAAATCGCGCACCTGCTCAGACGGAAATCAAAGATCATGATTGCCTTCGGGTCCTGCTCTCATCTGGGCGGCATACCCGGCCTGGCAAATATGTATGATATTGAATCGCTCTGCCAGCGGGTGTTTGACACGTCTCCCTCGGTGGATGACAGCCGGGGAACCCGTCCGCAGCCCGTGACGAAGATGCCTGAAGGGGACATCGAACTTCCACTTCTCTATGACCATGTGAAATTCCTGGCGGAAATCACTGACGTGGACTATTTCATGCCCGGCTGTCCGCCGGTCGTGGATCAGGTTTGGAAAGTGTTCCAGGCTGCACTCAAGGGCGAATTACCTCCGAGAGGCGCAGTGATTGGGGCAGATGAAAAAACCGTTTGCGATGTCTGTCCCCGGGAAAAAGGAGAACCCGGATTCCGGATCACCGAGTTCAAACGTCCGCATGAGGTTGATCTCGATCCAGATAAGTGTTTCCTCACGCAGGGTGTGATCTGCTGCGGCCCTGTTACCCGTGCCGGATGCGGCACCCCCTGCCTGAATGGCAATATGCCCTGCCGGGGATGTTATGGTCCCGCTGAAGGTGTGATCGATCAAGGCGCGAAGCTTGCCAGCGTGATCGGCGCATTAATTGACACTGATAATCCTGAAGAGCTACAGAAGACACTGGATACCATTGTCGATCCCGCAGGTACTTTTTACCGTTTTGGCCTGGCGCATTCGATTATGAATAAGATGAAGTATGAGTGAGGATACGCAAATGAAACAGAAGATCAGCATTGATCCCATTACCCGTCTGGAAGGACATGCCCGGGTTGATCTGTTCCTCAACGAACATGGCGCTCTGGCAAATGCATACCTCATCATTCCGGAACTACGAGGGTTTGAAAAATTTTGTGAAGGCCGCCCGGTTGAGGAGATGCCACGCATCACCCAGCGCATTTGCGGGGTATGCCCAATCGCCCATCACATGGCTGCGGCAAAAGCCGGTGATGCCGTTTATCATGTGGATCCACCGCCAACCGCAAAGAAATTGCGGGAGTTGATGTACGCTGCTTTCTTTGTCGCCGATCATGCCACGCACTTTTACATCCTGGGCGGGCCTGATTTTGTCGTTGGCCCTGATGCCCCCAAATCGGAACGGAACATCCTCGGGGTCGTCCGCAAGGTCGGCAGGGAAATCGGCGGCCGGGTAATGCGGCTCCTCAAGGACAACCACGAGATTGCAGCCATCATTGGCGGGCGCTATATCCATTCAGTCAGCGCCATTGTCGGCGGCGTCAGCAAACCGATCACTGAAGAAGACCGCCTGGGAATCTTAGAACGGGGAATCAGGTCAGTTGAATTTGCAAAAGAATCCCTTCAGCTCTTTGATGATCTCGTCCTCGGAAATCCTGAATATGTGGAGATGATCACCAGCGACTCCTTCGCCCATCAGACCTATTACATGGGTTTGGTTGACGAAAACAACCACATCAATTTCTATGATGGTAAAGTCCGAGTTGTCTCACCCAGTGGAAAAGAGCTGGTGAAATATGGTCCGGATGACTACCTTGATGTTGTTGCAGAACACATTGAGCCCTGGACCTACCTCAAATTCCCCTACCTGAAAGAAATAGGCTGGAAGGGGTTTGTGGACGGTGAAGACAGCGGCGTCTACCGCGCCTCACCGCTCTCCCGCCTGAACGCCGCTGACGGGATGGCAACACCTGAAGCCCAGGTGATGTATGAGAAGTTCTTCGATACCATGGGCGGTAAGCCGGTCCATTCAACCCTGGCAACCCATTGGGCCCGCCTGATTGAATTGCTTTATGCCGCTGAGAGAACGGTTGAACTGGCCTCAGATGAGACCATTACAGACCCGAATGTTCACACCATCCCAACCGAGACGCCCACAGAAGGCGTAGCCATTGTTGAAGCGCCTCGTGGAACATTGACGCATCACTATAAGACCGATGAGCGCGGCCTCGTGCAGGCGGTCAACCTGATTGTCGGCACAACCAACAACTATGCCGCCATCGATATGTCCATCGTCAAAGCCGCTAAAGGCCTCATCAAAGCCGGGGAAGCCATCACCGATGCTGCCCTGAATAAAATCGAAATGGCATTCCGGGCTTATGATCCCTGTATGGGCTGTGCAACCCACGCACAACCCGGTGAGACCCCCCTCAAGATCAAACTCTTTGACCACGACCACACCCTCATCGAAGAAATCCAGAGGGACTAGGAGCCACACATGAGCAATCGTGGAAAATCATTTAAGAACCGAACAGAACATGAAATGACCCTCGAGCGTCCAATGGTCACCCGTCACTATCTTATGACGTGGGATCTGGACCGCTGTGTGGGCTGCCAGATGGGCCCGACAGCCTGCCCGAAAGACGCACTCACGCATCTTAATGGTGAAATCGTGGATGGCCGAATGGTCACCCCGCCCTCTGTGGATGTGGATTCGGATGCCTGTGTGATGTGCGGCATATGTGCTGAGATCTGTCCGGTCCACGCTATCGAGATTAAGATCAACAACACACCAGAAAACCCGGTTCTAAAATACGAAGCCTTTCCGGAAGTGCGTGGTAATATCACCTTTGATAAATCAAAATTCGATTTCTCTCTCAAAGATTTCGTGATCGATAACTGTCCCACCGGCGTGATCAGCTATAATCAGGAACAGGACACGATGATAATCCGCTATGAGGATTGCATCCGCTGCCGGCAATGCGAGGTTGCCAGCGAGGGTGCTTTTGAAGTTACCCAGGCCTGGCAGGGAAGCGTTGAATTGAAACGGGAGAAATGTGTGGAAGGATGTCTGGTATGTGCCGATGTCTGCCCCACCCGTGCCCTACACATCAATGCGGATGGCGAACTCATTCTTGCGGATTACTACTGCATAAAATGCGGCGCTTGTATGCACGCCTGTCCGATCCAGCCTGAGTTTGAGGATGAGGAATTCACCTTTGTATCACAGGGAATGACCCTGACCCGGACGCATCAAGTCCTGGTTAACGAAGATGAGCTTGCAATCAAAGTCGAGCGCTGGCGTGTTCGGCATACACCTGTGCAGAGCGCGGCCTGGATCGAGACCCTGCGAAAACTGGCCGATGACAAGGCGAGTGCTGTTGAGATCGACCGCAAGAGAGCCCTGAGGCGTAAAGACCTGGTGGTCGCACTACGAGGACATATCCTGCCCGAAATGACCAAAAACAAAGAATAAAGCTCAAAGATAAATTACCTGAAAAAACCAACTCCAAATACCTCTATCAGGACAAACAAAATTTCCGGGATAGAATATGGACGGAGACCCACATGATTGACTTCAACCACCCTGACGCAATGCTGTTTTTCCCTGGTGGACAGGGGTCCTTAGAGCAGCTGGCAAAAACCACACATCTTGGGATTGGCGCGCATCAGGACGATCTTGAGATCCTCGCCATCCACGGCATCCTGAAAGCTTATGATGATCCTGAATCGAATTTTACCGGGGTTACAGTCACCGATGGGCGCGGCGCCCCCCGATCAGGACCCTATGCCCATCTGAGTGATGACGAGCTCTGGCAAATCCGGGCAGATGAGCAAAAAAAAGCAGCCGAAATTGGCAGATACAATGCTCAGTTCCTTTTGAACTATCCGAGCAGTGTGATTAAATCCTCCGAGAGGGGTACTGCGGTTCAGGACCTTAAGAACATCATCAGCTTGACCCAGCCGGAGGTCATTTATACCCATAACCTGACGGACAAGCACGATACGCATATCGCCGTTGCGTTGTGCGTCATCCAGGCTTTGCGCGAGTTGGAGCCAAAAGAAAACAAAACCACATTGTATGGCTGCGAAGTCTGGCGGGGCCTGGATTGGCTTCCGGATGACAGAAAAATCAGTTTGGATGTCTCCAACCACCCTAAACTTCAAACTGAACTTTTGTCCATTTTCGACTCTCAAATTACAGGGGGAAAACGCTACGATGAGGCAACCATGGGAAGACGGCTGGCAAACGCAACCTACCTCCAATCACATGAAACCGACACAGCGAACCTGGTGGTCTATGCTGCCGATCTGACCCCGTTGATCAAAGACCCCACAATGGATATCACCAGCTACGCATTGGCGGATATCTATGCGCTGGCGGATGATGTTCGTTCTCGTTTGGAAAGATTATCTGTAAAATCTGAAATATAACAGCAAGTTCCTGGCTATGCGAATATCTGTGAATTAATAGTTTTCTCCGCCTAAGCCTTATTCCCTATCCAATAACACGTTCAACTCTTCCCGCAACAGGGCTTCTTCAACAACGCCGATATAAACAAAAGCGATGTTGCCCTCGGCATCCACAATGAACGTTTCAGGCGCAGCAGTGACGCCATAGGCAGAAGTGATGACCCCCTCCGTTTCAACGATTAAGGGATAAGTGATTCCAAGCTCATCTGCCATCGCAAGCACTGCCCCCACTGAATCGTTCATTGCAACACCCACAAACTGAACCTTCTGCGATTGATAGTCCAGCCAGACGGATTGAAATTCCTGCAGCTCCTCCTCACATTGAGGACACCAGGTCGCCCAGAAATTGATCACAAGAATCTTTCCATCCTGTTCAGCAAGTGAGAAGACCGCCCCGGTCACATCTGCCGCAGCAAAGGCCGGCGCGGCATTTCCGGGCATGGGTCGCCGCTCCTGGTTTCGTCTGGCGGTGCTGCTCCCCCACATTGAAACTGCAAAAATGATAAACAAGACGACAACCCCGAGAGCGACAATCTGCCCAACTGCTTTCCTCTTTCGGCCCTCTTTGTCATCACCCCCAGTTGATTTTGGCCACCAAGCAAGCAACCCGCCAATCAACAGGATCAACCCGCCCACCCAGAGATAAAGGCTCAGAGGATTAATCTCAATCATCAAGCTGATCGCGTCATTTGCGCCCCATTGAAACATCACAAGATAAAGATCCTCGCCCAGGCCCGACCTGACCGCAGGTGTTGCCATGGTTTGCTGGTACACAGGATAATATGATAGGGTAGGTTCAAGGACTGCAAGGCGTTTCGCATCTCGATAAACACTGATCTCAGCCCAGGTGTCCTGATGATCCGGTCCTGCCTCCTGATGAAGCGCATCGTAGACGAGGACATACTCATGGATGTCAACCGAATCGCCCGGAATCAGGGAGATATTCTTCTCAAAACTGAACATCTGCGTCCCGATCACGCCAATAGCCATCAAGACAACGCCAAAATGAACCAAAGGGCCGCCATACCCATGGGGACCAGCTACCGGCATCTGTAAAATGCCTTCTTTAAACCCATTCCGTCTGATCCGGCTTGCGATATCAAACAGGATTTCTCCGATGGCGGCTCCTCCGGCCAACCCTGCGAACCCAAATCCAACCAGGGCGATAATGTCATCAAAACCGGAGGAAAAAGCCAAGGCTGGGACAGTTAAGAGTCCCAAAAGCGGCGGCAACCCGCGGTACAATGAAGACCTCAATGAAGCGAACAATCTGCCCAAAAGCGGACAGATGCCCATCAGCAGGACCAACGCCCCTAACTGGGGGCCGACAACCCGGTTGAACCAGGCTGGTGGGGCAGCAAACCTCCCATCCGTCAATGTAGGCAGCAGCGTACCCGCCAGGATCGAAAGCGTGATCAGCATCAGGAGCAGCAGCGTAAAAAAGAAAGCGCCTTCCCGTGAGATTATCTTCTCTGGATAGACCAGTTCGCCAAACGCCTGTCGCTTGATGATCATAATCACCAAGCTCCCGACTAGAATCAGGCCAATCATCGCAAGGAAATAGGGCCCATACTGAGAGCGGCTGAAGGCATGCACCGATTCGATCACCCCGCTGCGGGTCGCAAATGTCCCGAAAATGACAAATGCAAAAGACAGGACAGCCAGGCTGACATTCCAAACCTTAAAGCCCTTACCGCGTTCCTGCATCACCAGACCGTGCAATAAGGCAGTAGCTGTCAGCCAGGGCATCAGAGCGGCGTTCTCGACCGGATCCCAGCCCCAGTATCCCCCCCAACCAAGCACGTCATAAGCCCAGCGGGCACCAAGAAAAATGCCCAATCCCAATGTAATCCAGGATATCAGCAGCCAGCTCCGGACCTCTTTCGGCCAGAGATCAACATCCCCTGCGAACAATGCGCCAAGCGCGTAAGCGAATGGAGCTGCCAGCCCCACATACCCGATAAAGAGCACTGGTGGGTGAAAGATCATCCCAGGATGGCGCAACAGAGGATTCATGCCGAGTCCATCTGAGGGGATCTGATCCAGAGTCACAAAGGGATTGGAGAAAAAATACGTCATCACGCAAAAGAAAAAAGCCACAAAAGCAAGAAGGAGAACCGTCCATTTTCTGAGTTTTGGTTCCAATGTTCTGCCTCTTCCGGCAACCAGTAAACCCAGCAAAGCCTGTAAAAAGGCCCACAACAGGAGCGAGCCCTCCTGCCCGGCCCAAATCGCTGTGATTTTAAGATGTAAGGGTAAGGATAGATTTGAATGTTGCGCAACGTACAGCAGTTGGAATTGATCGGTCAGAAAGGCTGCCAGTAACAACATCAAAGTAGCAAACAGCCCGCCGCTGCTGACGTACAGCCCGATCCAGCTCCATTTCTCCCAGCGTGGATCACCTTTCAGGAGGGAAACAACGCCAAAAACCAGAGTGCAGAAATTCCCCACCAGAGAAATACCGATAAAGAACCTGCCTGTAATTTCTAACATGAAACTCCATTCATCACTGGATGAGCAATCATATCAAAAGGTTTACACTGGCCTATTCTTATTTTAGAAAAGACTATTCCTTTTGATTGCGACCCTCTTCTGCTTCTGTTTCTCTCACGTCGCCTTCATCCTGTTCAGAATCCTTCTTCTTATTTTCCAGCAGTACCTCCAAAGGCGGAGAGATATGATACTCGTCCGGGCCAGCGGGGATAAAGCTTATTTTGAGGAACATATACTTAATCAGTATCAATATGATCCCAATGATGATCATCAATATCGCCACCAATCGGGAATAACTGAAGCCGGTGCCGGGGAACACAGGTTGATCCGGGCGGAAAAACTCAATGACGTTCCTGCCAAATCCTGCCAGAATGAGCCAGGCACCAAATACTACGCCCGGTTTCATCTTCTCTTTGTATTTCCGGGCAAGGATCAACAATATCCCGGTGGCAAACAAATTCCACAAAATTTCATATGCAAATGTTGGGTGAAATCGTGTCAGATCTTCCGGATAAAGCGCCATATTATTCCAGGGCCGGATCCGGTGCTGTGCTTCTATTCTGATCCCCCAGGGGAGGTTGGTCGGCTGTCCATAAAGTTCCTGATTGATGAAATTCGCCGGCCGGGCAATCGCCTGTCCAAGCAGTAACCCGGGAGCAAACGCGTCCATCGCCAGCCAGAAATCCAATCCCATCTTCTTTGCATAAAAATAAAAAGCGATAAAGCCAAAGACCAGCGCACCAAAATAATGCAATCCACCTTGTTTGATCTGAAGGATGGCGATCGGGTTTTGAATGTAGCGCAGATTTCCCCCCAAAGTTTCGTTCAAGACAAACCAGATCCTGGATCCAATGACCCCGGCCGGCAAGACCCACAAAAGACTGTCCCAAACATAGTCCGGGTCTTGACCACGGCGCTTGAATTCAGAAGCTGTTAGCAGGGCTGCCACTGCGACGCCAAGCATTGCCAAAACGCCATACCAGGCCAGCGAAAAAGTAAAATTCCCAATTTCAATCGTGAATATGATGGGGTCTATCATTCACTCCTCCAAATATTATTTATTCCAGGTAACCAAGGTCCCGCAACCGCTGCTGGACCAGGTCATCCGCCAACGAGATCTTACGCGAAGATGATCCGCCCCGGCTCTTTGCCAAATCCATATACGAATCCAGAGCTTTCGACAGGGCCTCTATCCGCGCGTCATCCTGATAGGGCCGTCCTTCCTGTGGGTCACCTGCCAGATCAAACAGAATTTTCGAGAATCCATCAATTGCGATCATTTTTTCATCACCCTGATAGACCGCACGATGGTCATGATCGGCACGGTACTTTTCAATCATCCCGGGAAAGTTCTTCCGCATGATCTTTAAAGCGTTTTCTGGCCCATACGCTTCAGCCACGACATGAGCAGGTGCATAATCCTCCCGTTCCAATGCTCTGAACAGGCTCTGGCAGCGGATATCCACTTCATCTGAATAAGGCATTGAGAGGGTTTCAAAACCGAAATATTCCATCACAGTATAAAACACCTGAGTAATGGATACACGCTGGGAAACCTTCTTTCCCGAGTCAAGTCCGGGGATACGCATGAACAACGGCACTCTGACCAATTCCTCATGAACTCCAAAACCATGTCCCATGTAGCCATGTTCGCCGAGCATCTCACCATGGTCTGCCAGGAAAACGGCCATCGTATTTTCTCTATGATAATCCGTGTTGAGTGTGTCCAGCAACTGCGCCAGGAGATGGTCCTGATAAGCCACTTCAGCGTCATACATATCAGAAAGAGTCGCAGCCTCAATATCAGTAAACGGTTTTTCCAGTGGGATCAACCACTGCATCGCCTTACGATTGAAATCCCGCATGAAGTGCTGCGCTTCAGGAGTTTCATAAAAATAGGGAACAAATTCTTTCACAAACGCATCCGGCGGCGCATAAGGCAGATGTGTTTCCATCAGGTTCAGGAAAACAAAATTCCCTTTTTGATCATCTCCCTCGATACTTTTGACATGAGCAGCCGTTTCATTGATTGAACGAACTGTCATGCCTTTAAAGTTTCCAGCCCGGGTCCACATCGGCACAAATAACGGCCGTAAAGCGGCCAGAAAGAACTCATTGGGGGATGCAAACGTATTCTGGATCGGATAGGACAGTTTCCGCAATAGCTGGGTATACTTGCCCCAAATCTTCCGGAACGGCTTCCAGAAATCATCGATCTGCTTTTGGGGCGTCGAGGGCACAACGCCGCAATAATTATAGAAATTTTCAAAACCTCTCTTAAACCCATTTTGCAGGATGCCTACCAGGGGGTTGTTGCAAAAACCCGTTGTCCTGATCCCATTCTTTGAAAGTCTGCTGGCGAGTGTCTGATATTCTCGCGGCAAGGCATCATCCGCCTGAACTGTGCCATGGACTGCAGGGACTTCCCCGCTGAATAAAGACGCATGCGAAGGAATCGTCCACTGCCCAGGCGCGATTGCCCGTTCAAAAAAAAGGCTATCGGCTGCAAAACTATCCAGGTTGGGTGTGGTAGGTTTGGAATAGCCGTAAGCACCCAGCCGATCAAAGCGATGTGTGTCCAAAACGACCAGGACTACATTTTTGTTCTTGTTTTTCATAACACCTTTCATCTGCGAAGCGTCAATTTCCTTTTTCTCGATAGAGCCGAGGGTCAACAACGCTGATCATTGCATCCGGGTCAACTTTGCCAGAAAGAAAACTGGCGATCTTCGGGAATTCTTCCTCCGGCACATGCAAAATATCATTATAACTGACAAACAAAGTCTGAATCCAATCCTTTTTTGAGAGCCAGGCTGAAACCTCCTCAAGATGGTCCAGATAAGATTTCCGAATCTGATCCTCCTCATCGCGCGAATTGAGAGGCTTTCCTGAGCGTTCCAGCATCCGCTGCTGCGACGCAAGGACCTCATCCAGATCACGTTCCATGAAGATTACCTTGTAGTGATAATCATCAGGAAGAAACTGCAATAAGGCCGAAATGATCTTAATCGCTTTGCCGCCCGCCTGCTTCAACCAGCGGGTATCTCCTTTTGGTAACTTTTTTACCCGCTCAAACTCAAAATAGCCCCTGGGATTGTTCGGGTCTGCCGTTCGCACCTGGTCAATAATCAGATCCATGCCACCCGCCTTCAGGGCGGACATCATCATCGATGTCCCTGAACGAGGCAGCCCGGAAACGACCGTAATGACGTTTTGTTTTCCGAAAAGGTGTTGGATGTATGCGCGGATTGAGGTCATGGCAAGTATATGTCAGATAAGCCTGTGGCTGCCAAAACTAACCCCACTCAGGTAATGGAAAGCCCAATCACGGCCATCGTTCATGGGCGTTTTCTCTATGGGATAAAACACCATCACTTTTGTCAAAGCCTTTAGGCGTCCGAAATCTTCATAATTCTTAGTCGCCGGAATCACGTTCCGCCATGTTCCCGTGTTCAAATAATAGCGTTGATCGTCGCCCTCCACCGAAATCAGGGATACTTCCGCAAAGTGGGTATGTCCGCTGATCACACATTTGCATCCTGAGTCCTCATCCTGAATCAATCCTTCGAGTTTGGCAAATTCAACCTGCGATTTTAGATTTATACTTCTGGATACCCCCCTCATGATGAGTTTAATCAACCAGTAAGGAATACCCTTTGTAAACACTCTGGATCGCAATAACGCCATCAGGAAAAAATGAGTGAGCGGGCTCATTGCGGCAGATTGTTTGAGAGTCTGATTGAAAGCCTCATGCCTGCTCAATGTATTGATGATCTCCGTGAAACAAGGCTCCATAATCTTCCAGGTCTGCCTTCTTGTCACGCCTGGCGTAGAGAATAAATATGACAACCAGGCTGTTGTCGGACGTACATCATCAAATTCCATTAATCGCTGATAGACGGCCATCAATGTCGGGCTGGAGACAATCTGGTCAACGCCATATTCTTTCACAAATAGCCACGGCAAGGCCGCGCCAAACTCAATTGTTGTGATATCTCCCAAACAGCTTTTCCCGTAAACATCTTCCGGAAAGCCCGGCGGAATGGCTTCCAATTTTCTGACATCAAGTGAAAAGTTTGTGGAATCATATTCATGACCATGCCTGACCAAACAAAATGGCTGATCATCTTCAACGGTAACAAGCTGCGAATGATTGAATAATGCCGCACCACCAGAAAGCCCAAACAGCTCTCTGACTTTAATCCGATTCTCCGGTGTGGCATTCGCCAGCCTGTCATGGTTGCCGAGAATATAAGTGAGATGGACCTCAATCTCGAAATACTGCTGGATCTCCCGCAAGATCTGCAAAGTCTGGCTGACCCGGTTTTCAGAGGCAATGGCCTCAATAATCTTCAGAATCGCCTTCTCAGTTTCCGATCCGGGCAGAACCTCGTCATTATTAATATACGGACGGCAATCCCCCTCAAGCCAGATGGCGGAACGGGAAAGTTCCAGGATGTCACCTGCCAGCACCAGGTCAATCCGCCGGATGTCATTGGCTAAGGCGAATTGGTTGACTTCATGAAAATAGGCCAGAAAAGTCTCAGGGGGCAGGTTCCGATTGAAGCGGTGAGTCCCAATCTGAGTTGAGGCGGCTTCTGAGAAATGCAGGTCTGAAAGTACAATAAGCATTAATTCACTCCAAAAATCAATCAATGATTGATCTTCGTCATAGGCTCACGGAAATGTGACGGAATGACAAAAGACCTCAATAATCATACCTGATTCAGTTGCAGAACGCTTGAAGTTTTTATTTAATAGTCTGTAAACAATCCGTGAAGGCTGCCACAATTCTTGGGATATCCTCATCATGAATCCAGTAATGACATACCAGACGGAAATGGCGCGGCCCGGTAACCCCCACCCTGATTCCCCTGGCTGCAAGCCGTTGCTCAAATTCATCGGTAGTGAGACCAGTCTCAGGATCGAGTTCAATATAGACCATATTGGTGTTGGGCGATCCTTTATCCAGATGGACTCCCTCGATCTTTTCAAGCCCTTTTGCCAGCTCTCTGGCGTGGATATGGTCTTCCGCAAGACGGTCCACCATCTCTTCCAGCGCAACGATCCCCGCGGCGGCCAGGACCCCAGCCTGCCGCATCCCACCGCCCAGCTGCTTGCGGATCCTTGTCGCGCCTGCGATGAAATACCTCGGACCGCATAACACGGATCCCACCGGGGCACACAGCCCTTTACTGAGGCAGAAGGTGACGGAATTGACCATATCCACCAGCTCAGCAGCCTCCACACCCTGGTCCACAGCAGCATTGAAGATCCTCGCCCCGTCCAGATGAATGGCGAGACCATGTTCCCGTGCGACTGCCGCCGCATCAAGCATAAATTGACGGGAGACAGCAACGCCGCCGCATTTATTATGTGTATTCTCCAATATCAGGAGCCTGGATTTGGGGAAATGGGGATTATCCGCTCTGACGGCCTTCTCGATATCATCAAGCAAAACTGTGCCATCGGCCTGGTTCGGAATGGTGCGGGGGTGCACACCGCCCAAAGCGGCGATCCCGCCGGCCTCATACAGGAAGGTATGCGCGCAATCGCCCATAATGGCTTCATCACCGCGCCCACAGTGCGTCAGGACTGCTGCCAGATTCCCCATCGTCCCGGAGGGGATGAACAAGGCCGCTTCCTTGCCCAATCGTTCCGCAGCGATTTCCTGCAGCCGGTTCACTGTAGGGTCTTCCCCATAGACGTCATCACCCAGGTCAGCAGTCGCCATAGCCTGGCGCATTTTCTCTGTTGGCAGTGTTACGGTATCGGACCGCAGATCAATCCACTTCATCCGCTTTTCCTCTTCTGATTTCTCAGTTCTGTGATAATGTCCAGTAAATCGGCTGAGAGAGGGGCCTCAAACACTCTCGGAACACGCTCGCCAAGAAGTTTAACAGAGAGGGATTTGGCGTGCAGAAAAAACCGATCCATTTCTATGCTGGGGTTGCGGAATCCATACACGGTATCTCCCACAACCGGTGTGCCTATATAACTGAGATGAAGCCTGATCTGGTGGGTTCGTCCGGTGATGGGATGAACTTCCAAAAAGGTATATTTATCGAAATCCTCAAGTGCGAAGTATTCAGTGACAGCGGGTTTCCCCTGCCCTCGCAGCCCCACAGCCATCCGGGTACGGATTCGGGTATCCCGGATGATCGGTGCTTCAATCCGTCCTGTGGGTGTGGGCGGTTTTCCATCCACAAGAGCAAGGTACGTCTTGCTTGTATCCCGTGAGCTGAATTGTTTGACCAGCCATTTGTACGCTTTATCGGTCTTTGCAAAAATCAATACCCCTGAGGTCTCCTTGTCCAGCCTGTGAACCACACCGGGACGGTCAGGTTCGCCAACCCTCCGGATCTCCGGACAATGCGCCAGAAGGGCATTCACCAGGGTTCCGGATGGATTTCCCGCGCCTGGATGGACAACGCTCCCTGCCTGCTTATTGACGACGATCACATGCTCATCTTCAAAGATCACGTCCAGTGGAATATCTTCAGGCACCAGGCCATCCGAATTATCTTCCACGACGGTTATCGTCAGCATACTGCCGGGCTGTGCTTTTGCGCCGGCCTTCTCAACCACACCCCCATCCAGCGTCACATGACCGGCTTCAATAAGGTTTTTGATAGTCGTTCTTGAAATATCCGGCAACTGCTCGGAAAGATACTTATCCACCCGGACAGCTTCATCAGATGTTACCTCGAAAACATGCTGGATCTCTTTCATGCGCCTCAGTCTGATGCCTCAACCTCATCGGTTACAGGACCTTTGAGTCCCTCTCCTGCGAGTTTTTCTCGGCGTTCTGCCAGCCAGATCGCCAGAATCAGAATACCCACGCCCACTGTGATGCAGGCATCCGCAATATTAAAAACTGCAAAATCACCCACAGAAATGAAATCTGTTACCGGGCCAAAACGGATCCGGTCAATCAGGTTGCCCAATGCCCCGCCCATTTGAAGCGCGAGCGCAAACCGCATCAGTTTTTCTTCCTGCGGGACCTGAGGGTAATACAGGATGATAAAGATAGCAACGATGACAGCGAGAATCGCAAAGATCAGCCCCCCCTGTTGGAACAAGCCAAATGCCGCGCCTGTATTATGCCAGTAGACAAACCGGAAGTAAGGCGCAAGCCATTCCAGCGGCATCCACCTTCCGCCAAAAGGTATATGCGCCCTGACAAGCGCTTTGGAAATCTGATCCAGGATGATCACCGAACCTGCAACCGTGAACAGCAGCCAGTATTCTTTTAGAAATTTCTTCAAACGATTCTCCCGATCTTAGTGTTTTTCAATGGAGATTCGAACCGTTTCACCATCAAACTCATCCTGAAGGAAAGGCAAACCCTCTGGCATCACACCTGCCGTCAGCACCCTGGCCAGGGTTTCTTCTTTGATGTAATCCTCAAAGGCCTGAACCGCTTCAGTCAAGCGCGTGGATGCCGTGAAGTATAAGTTTATCCTGTCGGCGATTTCCAGATCCGCATCTCTACGGAGTGATTGTACCCGTCGAACGAATTCCCTTACAAGCCCTTCGTTGACCAGTTCTGGGGTCAGTTCCGTGACCAACGCGGCCAGATAGGCCCCCTCCGAAGCAACTGCAAAACCTTCTTTGGACTCAGCCCTGACCTCCACCTCATCGGGATTGATCTCATAGGTTTCACCTTCGACAGTTACGCTGACCGTCTGCCCATCCAGCAGCTTCCTGGCGGATTGATCAGCAGGCAATTCAAGCAGAGCCGCCCTGACCTTCGGGAACAACGCCTGGAAACGCTGCCCAAGCTGTTTGGGCAACGGGTTCAGGCTGAAACTTACAGCTTCACTGGCGCTTCCCAAAAGGCTGACCGCCTTGACATTCAACTCATCCATGAGCAGATTGGCATAATCCGAAACCACCCCCTGTTCCTCAGCATTGCCAATCACAAAAGCAGCTTCTGCCAGTGGCTGGCGCACTTTCAGGTTCTCAGCATTACGGGCGGCATGCCCCAGAGAAGCAAGTTTCATGACCGTATTCATGTCCCGATTGAGTTTCTCATCGATCATTTCAGCATCAAACACCGGCCATTCCGCCAGATGCACCGACACCGGAGCGTTCCCATCAACTTTCCTCACCAGATTCTGATAGATGTGATCAGCGACAAAGGGCATGGTGGGGGCCAGGAGATAAGAAAGCGTGACCAGCGCTTCATAAAGTGTTGCATAAGCCGCAGCCTTATCTGAATCGGATTCGGTCTTCCAGTAACGACGGCGGGAACGCCGAAGATACCAGTTGGAGAGCTGATCGACAAATTTCTCAATCGGCCGGGTGGCACCCAGGACATCGTAATTCTCATAAGCCTTCGTCACATCCCTGACAAGGGCATTCAAAGAGGATAGCAGCCAACGGTCCAGATCACTGTATTCAGGCGTTTCCTCCTGATCAGGTGTCCAGTTATCCAGGCTGGCATACGTCGTGAAGAAGGAATAGGTGTTCCAAAGCGTCAGGGTGAAGTTGCGCACGACCTCGCCGACCAGATCCTCCGAGAAACGCCGTTCCTGGCCGGGCGGGCTGGCAGTATAGAGATACCAGCGCAGGGCATCCGCGCCATGCTCATTGATTACATCCCAAGGCTCAACCACGTTGCCCTTGGTTTTGGACATCTTCTGTCCGTCCTTGTCGAGGATCAAGCCCAGACAAATCACATTATTAAAGCAATGGCTGTCAAAGACGAGCGTGCTGATCGCATGCAGGGTGTAAAACCAGCCGCGGGTCTGATCAACGGCTTCGCAGATAAAGTCACCTGGGAATTGTTCCTTGAAAGTTCCCACGTTTTCAAACGGGTAATGCCACTGACTGACCGGCATCGAGCCTGAATCAAACCAGACATCGATCAACTCGACCACGCGTTTCATCCGCCCATGACATTCAGGACATTCAAGCTGAACGTTGTCTACGTAAGGGCGGTGGAGTTCGAGGTCACTCAAGTCCCGTCCGGCTGCCTCACTTAGTTCTTTGACCGAGCCAACACAAACCTGATGGTGGCAGCTCTCGCATTCCCAGACCGGCAGGGGCGTCCCCCAGTAACGTTCCCGGCCCAGCGCCCAGTCAATATTGTTCTCAAGCCAGTTGCCAAAGCGGCCGTGTTTGATATATTCCGGGTACCAGTTGATATTTTCGTTCAAAGCCACCAGCCGGTCCTTCTTCTCACTTGTACGGATATACCAGGTCGGGCGGGCATAATAGAGCAGCGGGGTATCACAGCGCCAGCAGAACGGATAGGTATGCTCATAAGTCCCCACCTTGAACATCAAGCCGCGCTGGTCGAGGTCTTTCACAATCAACGGATCGGCGTCCTTGACCCACATCCCAGCCCAGGGACTGATATCCTGGGTGAACCGGCCGCTGTCATTGACCGTCATCAGGATTGGCAGGTCATATTCGATCGACATCTGCATGTCATCCGCGCCAAAAGCTGGCGCCAGGTGCACCAGGCCGGTGCCGTCTTCGGTGGTCACAAAATCTGCCAGCACCACGTAATGAGCTGGCTTTTCAACAGGAAGGAAGGTAAAGAGCGGCAAGTACTTTTTGCCCTTGAGCTGTTTGCCCTTATAAGTCCTGACGACTTCATACACCTGATTGCCCATCACCTTCTCCAGGAGCGATTGTGCCAGGATCAGGTACTCCTCATTGGGGTTTTCTCCAACCTTCACTTTAACATATTCAATATCGGGATGCGCTGCAACGGCAACATTACCGGGCAGCGTCCAAGGCGTTGTGGTCCAGACCAGCAGGGATGTGTTTTCCTCATCCGCCAGGGGCATCCTGACAAAGATTGAAGGGTCGGTCGCCTGGGCATAGCCCAGAGCAACCTCATGATCGGACAGCGGCGTTCCGCAGCGCGGGCAGTATGGCACGACCTTGAACCCTTGATAAAGCAGACCTTTATCCCAAATGGATTTCAAAAGCCACCAGACTGATTCGATATAATCGTTCTCATAGGTAATATAAGCTCTATCGAGGTCCACCCAATACCCGATCCGGTCGGTGAGTTTTTCCCATTCCTGGATATAGGTAAAAACCGACTCGCGGCAATGCTCATTGAATTTTGCAATCCCGTAATCTTCAATATCCTGCTTGTTCGTGAATCCCAGACGTTTTTCCACCTCGATCTCCACCGGCAGGCCATGGGTATCCCAGCCGCCTCTGCGGGACACATGGAAACCGTTCATGCTTTTATAACGCGGGAACATATCTTTGAACACGCGCGCCAGGACATGATGCACACCCGGTTTACCGTTGGCCGTCGGCGGGCCCTCATAAAACACATACTCCGGACCGCCTTCTCGGGTCTCCATCGACTGGTGAAAAATATCGTGCTTCTGCCAGAACCGCAGGATTTCCTGTTCCAGCAAATTGATGTTTAATTTTGACGATACAGGCTCAAACATAAAACCTCCAAAAAAAGAAATATTAAAATAACAAACCCGTCCCGCATCAGGGACGAGTTATTTACCCGCGGTACCACCCTGGTTTCCATGTCATCATGGACACCTCAACCGGTTGCGCCACAGAGAATGCTGCCAATTGTGACAAAACCACATTTTGATAACAGAGTTTGACTCTGGCGTACCTACTATCCCTGCTCAGGAGTTCAGCTTGCCGCTCCGGAAGGATTTTCCGCCATCATGTCTTCCCGGCTTTCACCAGACCCGGGATCGCTGTCAGCCAGTGGACGGCATACTCGTTTCCATCATCGCGTCGTATTTTCTATTTCCAACGTCTAAATTATGCCACAAGTGTGAAGGTCGGTCAATGAGAACTCAATTTCCACATAGGTATGACCATGCACAACTGACTTGACAAGAGGATTCAACCCTAATAGACTTACTTCAGCAATAATTCAAACCTGCCGGTTGATGATGGTGGAAAAAACCATACAAAATAAGCTTTGAAAAGCGCTTTGGAGCAATAATTTAACTTCTAAAGATTTTTGGCTGCCGGCGATGAAGCAAATTATGACAAAAATAAAGCAATTTTTCAATCAAAATCGGTCTTATTTCAACCGAAAGAACATCATCAAGATCCTGGTCTTGCTGTTGATTACTGGGGCTGCGGTTTTTCTTACGTTGCGCGTCTCCATGGAAGAGATTACAACCTTCATCCAAAACAACAAAGGACAGACAATTCTCATCAGTCTGGCCGTCTATATCGTGTTTGGCTTCACCTTCCTCCCTTCCATCCCGCTGACGCTGTTCATCGCCGTAATTATCGGGCCGCTGCAAGCGGCCCTGGTGGCGACTATTGGGAACACTACCGCCGCATTCTTTGAATACCAGATCGGAAAATCGGTGGGAGACGTGGTGCATTTTGAAAATCATAAAGCCAAACTGCCCTTCGGTCTGAACAAGCTGCCGGTAGATTCACCCTTTTTCATGATCGCCGTTCGCAGCGTCCCGGTGGGCACACGGGTCTTCAGCATGGCTTGCGGGGCGTATGAAGTGCCGCTTCAGGTCTACCTTCCGACAACCTTCGGGATGTACCTGCTCAGCTCAGTTTTTCTGGCTTATGGGGGCGCACAGTTATTAAGTCTTCTGTAAAAACATCAGATTTACAAATACAAATATCATGAGCGTGTTGTCAGTTCTCGCCAAACAGGTTTACGGACGCTATTCTGATCAATTCGTTCCGATGTAATCTGCTGCCTTGTAGTGATGATTCCCTTGCCTCTTACTGGGTCGCCCATTTATCGCTTTCCTGATTGCCCCCTCCACATCTCCAGTCCAATCAACCCGAAAAAATTCATATATACTTTGGGTTACGCCTAAAGGATCCGAGACAAAGGTTGAGTACGCAACGTCCATCAGAGGCAAACTTTGGCTGTGCACAGGATCTCCCCTGTCCAGATAATGAGCGATCAACGCTTGATTAGCGGCCAATAATCGTTGCGGCTCAAGGTCTGCGGTCATAAGGGCATGACTTGTATACAACAGGCTGCTCAGACTCAGAGCGCAGGTTTCATGGTCCCGCTGCAATCGGATCACCCGCGCATTTGGCACAGCCGCCAACAGCTTGTCCAAATCTGGCATGTGGTCCGGCGCCTTCATCACCAGAGTCTTGTCTGGTTCGGCGGCCTGGAACCAGCGCAGCAGCAGGGCATGCTCCCCATAGGCTGTCGTCCTGTCAGACTCCAGAAACCAACACAGGTAACCCGTCACCGGTGCCAGGATCCAGAACACGGGCGAATAGAAGGTCAACCCCGTCAGCCAAAGGTCTTCCTCGGGTTCTTCTGATCGCAAGACATGCTTGACGTCCATCCTGGGCAGTGCTGGCCGCAGCAGGTTCAATTCCACCCAGGCCAGTGTCCGGCGCAGATCAGGGCCTTTGCGCAACGGGAACGGCCGAAACAACCGCCAGTAAGGGATGCCCAGATATCCGGGTACTCCGGATAACAGTCTGTGCATGAAGGTCGTCCCCGAACGCGGCAGCCCAGTGATGATAATGGGCGGGTTCAACTCGGTCTGAAAGGCAGCCGGCTTGCGTTTCAGCGCATCAACAAACAACAACCTCTGCTTCAGGTAATTGATTAACAGAATCCGGTACACAAACCGCCCATAAGCGTGCATCCCCGCGTCCTGTCTGACCGATTCCAACAGCGCATTCAACCCTTCCTCGTAATAAGGGTTGCCAAAATCGCTCAGCCCCGCCGAACGTATTGCAGCCGTATGCAGGGAGCCCCAATCCAGCCTTGTCAGCGACTTCACCCCCAGCCGGCCGGCCTGCCCGAGTCCAAAATCGAGGGCCCGGTAGAGGAAGGGTAAAGCGACGCGGGATGGGAGCATGCGACCCGTTCAGAGACGAACAGCACTCATAGCAGAACGGTCCACTACTGGTAAGCCCTGCGCCGGGCTTCGGCTGAGATCAGGCTGCTTGGACCATCGCCGCGCGCCACCGCCACACCAATCTGACCATCGAATGCCTGCCTGAGTTCTGCCACGTCCTCATGCGTGAAACCCGGACAGAGCAGGATGAACTCAATCTGATGCGCTTCTTGGGCCTCTTTGGCTGCTTCCAGCGCTTCCACCTGGTCCCGCACCATGATGGATACCAGCTTGAATTGCCCCGTATGGATCAGGGACTGGTGCTGGTGCCAATCGGCATCAGGGGCGTGTGCCATAAACAACACATTAAAAGACATTGTTCCACTATCCTTTCATCTGGCCTATCATCTTGTGAACAACACCAATAAAATTATTAATTATTGGGTGAGGGCTCGGTGAACAAAATCCAGCACGATCAGGCCGTCCCGGCGGTGGATCTCATAGGCCTCATCGGTTAATGCCATCTCATCGTCTTCCGGGAGCCCCTGGTTGGGCAGATGCTGAACACTTGCCCAGAAGTTCCAGACCGGCAGTTCATATTCCACTGCAAGCCTGATCAGGTTTTCATTGACACGCTCGTCAGCTTCGCGGTTGTCGGCTTTGGTCACGATCACGGGGACGGTACCATTGTCAATCAGCTTCTCAATCAGCACCCGCAGATAATGTTCGTTGCGCGCTTCCCAGTGGGTGCCAATATGAATAAATGCTATGACGGGTTTGTGATGCCGCAGTTCACAATCGATGGGAATCTCATTGGGTTCGCAATAGCCCTCTTTATTCTCATTCCACGCCTCCCAGAGCAGCGCCCCTTCGGTCGTGCCAACTGCGACCGTGGGGCTGTAACGATCAAATGATCCCTGGAAGTGAGCAACCGTTTCCTGCAGCTCCGGATCGAGGATCGAAACGGCCTCAAAATCCCGGTCAAAAATACCAAGGAAAACATCCGGCATGCTGTGACAATCCCCCAGAATGGAATAGGCATGGGGGTTGTTGCCGGACTGAATGCCCTGCTGATAGATTTCCCGCATGGTATCGGAAACGTTCTGGGGGATAACGGGCCAGGCCTTCCAGTCGTCCGCCGGGGGTAGGGTTGATTCCTGCGCGGGAAGATCGGTCGGTTTCAGGGTGGGCGTGGATTCGGGGTCCTGTTCCGCTGTGGGATTGCCGGAAGGGGACTCGGACGTAAACGTTGGAGCTGGGATCGAGTCTGAGACCGTCTCATTGTCAGGGGAGTCAAGGTTCGAAGAAATCACGGGCGGGCTGCATCCTGTCAATGCCAGTGCAAGAATTATCAGCCCAATCAGGATCTGTGGTTTGATGGCATTCATTTCCTTATCCTACTATTTTGCGTGTGTATTCAAGAGCGGTTATCCCTCATAACCATTCTTTGATTATCTTACCATTAAGGCCCTTGCAAGAGCATAATTTCGAAATATTTTTATGACTACTCATGCGGGTAGTGAATTGACGAAAAGCAAAACTTTTTAAAATCTTAGGTTTTCATGACTTAACCAAAACGCCTCCGGTTTCGGAGGTGTTTAACTTGCCTTCTTATATTCTGTTAAGGGTGCCTGAAGGGTTTCGAACCCTCAGCCTCCGCATCCACAGTGCGGCGCTCTAACCGTTGAGCTACAGGCACCATATTGAACCTGATTTTATCATATCCCCTTACAGATAGCAAGAAAAAATCAGAGGGTGTTGAAAAACAAGTCCTTAATTGACGAAAATAGGGGATTGTGATTCA
>CAZXRL010000019.1:0-23253 GCA_964643275.1 uncultured Candidatus Brevefilum sp. | reverse complement strand
CAACTCGCGGTAACGCCATAATTCCTTTAAATCAAGTGAAAGCCATCCTTTGGATGGGCGCAGATAGATCACGGGGTATTTATTGTGCTGGGTTTGGGATTCTGTCATCGGCTTATCCGGTCAATCTCTGTGTTCCTGGAACCAGCGGATCGTATTGATCAGCCCTTCGTCAAAATCAGTCCTGGCTTCAAAGCCGAATTTCTCTTTCGCGCGGCTGGTATCCAGCGCACGGCGTGGCTGACCATTGGGTTTGCTGGTGTCCCAGACCAGGTCGCCTTCAAACCCGGTGAGATGGGCAATCTTTTCCACCAGGTCTTTAATACTGATCTCAAAGCCAGACCCGATGTTGACCGGGTCCGATTCATTGTAGCGGGCGGTTGCCAGGGCAATTCCCTCAGCAGCGTCCGTGACGTATATGAACTCCCGGGTGGGTGAACCATCCCCCCAGACGACAATATGGTCGTCACCGTTGTCTTTTGCCTCCACGCATTTTCGGATCAAGGCGGGGATCACGTGCGAACTTTTCGGATTGAAATTGTCACCGGGGCCATAAAGATTCACCGGCAGCAGAAAGATGCTGTTGTAACCATACTGTTCACGATAGGCCTGAGACTGCACCAGCAGCATTTTCTTCGCCAGGCCGTAAGGCGCGTTGGTCTCTTCAGGGTAACCGATCCAGAGATCATCCTCCCTGAAGGGCACAGGCGTGAACTTCGGGTAAGCGCAAACGGTCCCGATGGCGACAAATTTCTCCACGCCCCGTTCCCAGGCCTGGTGCATTAACTGGACACCCATCATTAGATTGTCATAGAAGAATTCAGCCGGGTGTTCCCGGTTCGCCCCGATCCCGCCAACATGCGCGGCCAAATGGATGATCACATCAGGGTTTGAGTCAGACAGCATTTGTGCGATCGCGTCCCGATCCACCAGATCATATTTTTCAATGGTAGGGACGAAAATGTCCTCAGCGCCCCGGTTTTTTAGGTTCTCAATCAAATGAGTCCCGAGGAAACCTGCACCTCCGGTCACACAGATCCTTTTTTCACTCAAATTCAAATCATTTTCCATGGTTCCTCTTTATGACTCGGATTTCTTTTCATCCATCACCAGCCGCACCTTCAATCCATCAACGACCAGCGCGGGGGCGGAAGGCTCATCCGTCAGGGTGAAATGTTGTTCCATACAGGTCAGCCGGCAAACATCCGCAACATCGCCCTCCCCCTCTAGGCGTACCTTATGGATGTCCTGCCTGGTGAGCTTTTCCAACAGACTCAACACCCGTTCACGGACGTTTCGGAAGAGCCTGAAAGACTGCTGGATGTAATCCAGGGTAAGCCGTGTTCTCAGTGCAATCCCTTCAGGAGTAATAATATACCGCAGTTTTCGCCGCTGGGCGCGTTTGACCTTCACGCATCCTTTTTCAACCAGCCGTTTAATATGCCAGTTGACGGTCCCAATTGCAACGTCGAGTTCTTCTGCCAATCTCGCCTGGGAAATATCAGGGTCTTCTTCAATTTCTTGCAATAAGGCCAGATCGCGAAATTCATCGCCTTTTAAGTGTGTATTGATCATAATTTCAATAATTGAATTATAACCTCATGAACCCTGAGGTCAAGAGGAAGATTTTTCATTCTCGGGGAAGAAAGACTCCGATCATATTGTCAGGATTGCTATAAGTTTCAGTGTAGTATTTTCCAAGCGGTTTTGAAATCAATTCAACCCAGATATTGTTTTCCTCACCAAAAGGTATCCGGTAAGAAAGGATCGCACGGCTGTAGGGCTCGGATATGATCAAATCGTACTCATGGTTCTCAAGGGATGCCCAGAAATCGCTTAAATAATCCTCATTATTCGCCATCGCCATTTCCATGAGGAACACTTTCTCATGCTCGGGGACAAGCACAACACCTTCAATAATATTGAAAGCTACCAGATGCCGGTGCTGAATAAACAGGACTTTGCCATCCTCCGATGTATGCTCGTCAATCAGGGCCTGGATGACCGCAATATCCTGCCAGGCCTGATCAAAGTCGAGCTCAGATAGCGGTCTGAGATTCGTAGTGATAAAAGCCAGAGGAACCATGAAAACCAGTATCAACAGGAACACCGGCAGATGGACAGGCTTCTCTGGAACAGCCTTATCCATTGAAAACCGGCCAAAGACAAAATAAACCATGATCAAAGCCAGCAGGACCATATAGGCATCAAGATTATGCAAATTGTTACCCCCGCCAATTTTCGAACTCACCACAAGCCCGCCAACAAGAAGGATCAACAAAAACAGGAACAAGGATAATAACCGCAGGAAATTCCAGGCTTTCAATCTTGGCAACACAGCCCAAAGGATCGCGAGCATCAGGGAGACACAGGCAATCAGCATCATATTGATAATCCCCATTCCAAATGGCTGGTTAGGAAATAACCGGTACCGCAAAAGGGGGGATTCGAAGCTGGTCGTGAAATAGGACAGAGGGTTGCCACTGACGCGAATATAAAGATACTGAGATAAAACCGCCCCACCCAGGCCTAATAGGACAGCCCCCACTGGCCACCACCAGTACTTCCAGAAACCGGTTTTCTCTTTAGGGACCTCCAAAATGTAAAGAGCTGCAGCGAGCATCCCCGCAAGTGGAAACCAGTTCACCCGGGATATGCCAGCCCAGATGGAAGCAAGCGCAACAAAGAAAAGCGACAGAAAACGTTTTTCATGGTTTACCCCCAAAAACACAATGATAAAAATAATGTAGAAATGATAATACACAGGGCCTTGAAAGGCATAAAGACTGAACCAGACGGAAACGATCAAAATCAGAGAACGGTTTTTTATTTGCAAACGTTTTGCCAGGGCCAGGCCTGCTCCAAACGAAAGCCCCAACCAGAGCATAACCTGCCAGAGCCGGTGGATCCAGATTGGCATGGCAGGAATTAAAAAAGGGAACGCCTGCAAAACACCTTGAGACCCATGGAGCGCAGGCAATGGAAACCATTCTCCGTAAACAGTTTTTGACAAGAAAAGCGAAGCATAATAATAACGCGATGTCTCAGACCATCCCAAAGCCAAAGGGTAATTTGTGATGTCAGGAAGATAGTAAATGATTAATAATCCCAATCCATAGACTGACAGGGTGATAAAGAGGCCGGCTGCCGGGTCAGTTTTTCGGGTAGTGCTCAGGAAAAAAGCGCCTATCAAAGAGAGACAACCGAAAATCCAGATCTGAGGCAGATCAGGGAGTAAGGACTGTTGCCAGCCGGATAAACGATAAACGCCATAACTGAGAATTGGCAAAATAAACATTATCCACCCGACAGATGGAAACCTCAATATAGCATTGCGGACAGCGTGCGTTATTCTAGTTATCGTCTTTGAACGGTCAAAAAGAATAAATAGATAAAGGCCGGTCGCGATGAATAAGCAAATCAAGAGGAGGATTATAGTTCCCGAAAGATAAACAGGCGTTTCTTCCTGAAAGGAATCGTGCACCCGGCTGACAATGCCTGACAGTGTGAAAAGAATAAACGCAGCCAGATACAAACAAATATTTCCCAGCCTGGCATCTTTGATAATACCCCCATCTGCTGAAGAAAACATCAATAATTCATTCTTTGGCGAGGTGGCACCAGATGATTCTATGGGCATAAATGGTCCTTAACTTCTCTCAAATCTCAACATTAATCACTAGCGTTGGTTTTCCTTTTTCGGTCGCGCCAGAGTCCAAATATGATCACCCCGGAACTAAACAAAACGATTAACAGAATCACAACCCAGAATTCAGGCCGCGGGATCACAGGGAAGTAACGACTCACATACCATTCGGTAAAGAAGAACAGGAATATGCCCATCACCAATAACCACCTGCCCAGCCAGCGGTCCCTGGTTTCAGACGCGAAATTTATGCCCCATCCAGCAATCAGTGCCATCCAGGGGATAAAGATCGTCCGGTAACGGGGATTATCCCATTGATCACCGCCTGCGCGGGCTGAAGAAATGACCGTCCAGACCAGCACCGAGATAAGCAAAATCAATACAAGCGCGCGTTTATCCTGATCTCGTTCCTTCCAAACCCTGACAGCCCCATAGATCAACAATGGCATTATGGCATACCACCCTGCCGAGCGGAAAATCGAGAGAAATTTCCAGATCCAGGGAGCCCGGACAGCAATCGCGGCTGGCAACACGGGTTGGAACAGCCCATAGACAGTGATAAAGGGAAGATGCAGCCATTGCGGCAAGCGTTCCAATTGAAATTGCACCATCCCGGATGCCCGCACTGTTTGAAGGATATCCCAATGCATGGCTTCGCCCAACCAGTCCCTGAAGACAAACCATACGCCAACGATTCCCAGGCCGACAAGCCCCCAGCCCAGTATTCTGACCCACCTTTTCTCAAGTCCCCTCAATTGCATGACCCAGACCCAAAGCAGGATCACTCCAACAGCCGGGATTGCCGCGCGATAGGAGAAAAGCGAAAACACCAGAGCTGTCATTACGAAAATCGGAAGCACCCATTTACGCCTTGAACGTTGCAGCCAGTTAGAGGCGGCCCAGAAAAGAATACAAGTGAAAAGAATATAGAAAGGCTCGCGCATTTGAGATGCCCCCAGCAGGATACCTTCCGGATAAAGCGCCAGGATCCACCCAGCCCAAATAGCTGCCTTCGAATTAAACCATTTCCTTGCTGAAACAACGAAAAACGGGATGCTGAGCGACATGGCAGCAGCAGCCAGAATCGTGATCAGGCCCGGGCGGAATGCGTCTGAACTGATCGTGCGATAGACCAGCGCACTTAAAGCCAGCATCCCGCCGTACTGGTCTGTCCCCAATTCATCGTCCAGAGCCGTTATCAGGGAATCCCCCGATTGTGCCAGGTTCCAGGCATTGCGTTCCCGCCGGTGAGCATCCTGGAAAACAAAGCCGCTCTGCTGAACGGGCGTATCGTAGCCAAAACGAGGCAGGCCCCAGATCAGCAAGACGCCTAATACCACCCTTAAAATAAAGGAAAGGGCTATCATCCATGCCAGGGCTTTCCCACCACCCGCTTTTTTCCAGACAAAAACCAATCCAAGTCCACTGAGAAAAAAAAGCAATGAGCTGGACAGAAAGCCCGGCCCAAAACTCCCCGCCATGGTGCCCCACTGGAATACCGCACCAAAGACCAGGCTGACACCCGCGATTGCGGCAATAGTCCAGCCTAATCTTTTCCCAAATGATTCCTCTCGCATAGCTTTTTACTCCATCATTTCAGATCCGAAGATCATCAGCCGATCAATGAAGGTCCTTCAACCTCTTCGTTATCTCCAATCAATTTTCGAAGCTGCCATGCCTGCCAGGACCTTATCCCCAGCCACAGGACCCAAAAGACAACGACGGTCTGGAGCGGCACTAAAAAACGAGGGTTATCCCCATGATCCATAAGGGATGACACGACCGATGTTGCCCAAACAGCCCCGGCAAGCAGCCAGTGAAAAGCCGTCAGATCCCAAATCCGGCGCATGTGTTTTGAAAGAACTGCAGCTATGGATGTCAGGATGAAAACCATGTTTGCACCAAACAACATCATTCTGCTGCCCAGGATCATCAAGCGCATCCCTTCGGCCAGACCCGGTGATGAAACCGCATTGATATTCCAATAGATAGGGGCGCGCCAAAACATCCACCATCCCCTCAGGACTCTTGCAAGGTATTCCCAGGGATGCGTGAGGATTAATTGGATCGAGATGCGCTGCAAGATCCTTGAGAGCTCATAAAAACTGTATCCCGTTGCAGACGAAATCGCCGGGATGGCATCCCAAATCGCATTCCCCTGGGTGCCGCGCGCTGCTATCCGGGCATCCCGATAACTCAAATAAATATCCCGGATCTCAGAAAAACGATCCGGCACATCTTCAAAATAATATCCCGTATGCTGGACAAGATGATAACCCGTCATCACGGTCAGGCTGAATACCTTATAGTGAGCCTTAATCCAGGACATCCAGCCCCCCACCAGAAGAGCGGTAACCAGCAGGATCCCAACCAGAGGTTTCCAATTCACCCTGATCTTCTTCTGCTCGAATGAAACGGCAAGGAATACAGCCAGCCAGACCGGCATAAAGATGAAGAGCGGGCGTGTCAGCACTGCGAGGGAGACAGCAATCCCGATCCCCAGACTCAGCCAGATCGTCCGCGCTCGAGGATGTTCCAGCCAGATGAACGCCCCCAGCAAAGCCAAAGCCAACCAGAATGTGGCAAGGGTTTCGGTTAATAAATTGGCTTCAAATAAGAGCTGGCCCGGGTTCAGCGTGTGCCCCAGTGCCGCCAGCCCGCCAATAAATGGCCGGCCGCTGGCTTTCCAGCCGATCCAGAACCAGACCAAGGTGATACACAGGCCAAGGACTAACTGGGCGGCGTAAACTGCCCTGTCCGGCCCCAATAACGCCATAAATGCCGGGTAGCCGGGTGTCCGGGTGCCATCATAATGTTTAAACCCAACCAGAACGGCATTTGCGGATCGCCGGTAGCTGAAGGTATCACTGTAAGATACAGGAGGATAGATGAGAAATAACACCACCCGAAATAGAATGGCCACCATAAGGACAACCGCCAGCCATGTCCTAAGATTCTTGTTTTTATTATCCTTCATTTTTGTTTTTGCTTCCAATATCACTCGATCCAGCCTGCAAGCGCACGTTTTGCCCGGGCCTGCCAGGTATAGTTGCCGACAGCAGAACGAGCTGTGCGAGCAAGCGACTCTCTCCGAACAGGGTCGGATAGCATAGCTCGCAGGGCAGCTTCCCAGGTCTGCGGGTCCTCAGGTGGGCAGAAGACGGCCATTTCTTCATTCAATACTTCGTGGAACACCGGCAAATCGCTGGTGATGATCGCTCTTTCTGCAGCCATGTATTCAAACATCTTCATCGGGCTGGCAATGTCGGACGAATCCCCGCCACCGCTGCCGGCAATGCGCATGCCATAGGGCATCAGCAGCACATCTGAGGCTGCCTGGTATTGAGGCAGTACGGCATTATCCACAAATCCCGTCAGCACGACATTCTCAACCCCCTCTTCTTGTAAACGCTGCTGCCACCTGTTGACATCGGCGGGCTGTCCACCTACCCAGAGGAAGCGGATATCGGGCATCCGCTTTGCAAGAGAAAACATCAGCTCCATCCCCCGGCCTTGATAAAAATGGCCGGTATATCCCGCCGTGAATCCCTGCGGAAGATTCAATATCCGGCGCGCCGTTTCCGGCTCAGGCAGATTTTGATAACGGCTAAGCTCCACCCCATTCGGCGCAACCAGAATCTCCATTTCTGAAGGATCAAGATCGAAATCATTAATCAGCAAATCCTTCAGGGCTTTCGTATTCGTCAACAGCTTATGCGGAGTTTTAGAGCGGACAAAACGGGTGAACAGCCACGGCCCCAATTTACCCGTCACCCGGTCATGCAATTCCAGGATTGCAGGTATCCCGGACCAGACCGCCAGTACCCCGGCCTGCAGCATCATGGTATATACCAGGTCAGGTTTCAACCTCCGGGCCTGATGGATCGCCTTAAGGGCAAAATCATACCGTCTGAAAACAAGATTTTCCGGGATCCATTCCACTTTAAACGGTGTGGTTAATCCGTATTGATCCCGAATTTCATCAAAGTCTCTCGTTGTATTGCCTGGCACGAACAGTGTCACCTGATGGCCTGATTCCGCCAACGCATGAGTCGCTTTCATGACCTGGATGCTGTTTGCTGTTCTGGATGGAACAAATGAAGCTGCAATACACACAATTCTCATCAATCGACCTTTGGGCAGGGAATTGGCAATGAATTTACCAGGGTTTGGATATCAATACTCTTTTCACCGTTCGTTTGCATTTATACCACAGGTCGCTGCATAAAGGGTTCGCCAGCAGGCCTTCTGTCATACCACAAGCAATACCTGTGAGGCAGCAAAAGACCAATGGCTGTGAGGAGGCCCTATATGTTTGCGAAAAATTAACAATTGTGAAGTAGAATGAGAGTCCTACAGTGGGTTGGTGTGTTAATCATGCTGAAGAGTGTCGATAGTCAACAAAAGTCAGGGTCAGAATAAAGCCAAGAAAAGCCAGCCTGAGATGAAAAAGCCTTTAAACATCACGATACTGTTTCGCCTGGCAATTTTGCTTGGAAAAGTCCTGCCTCACAAATGGGGACTCCAGATTGCAACATTGATCGGTTCTTTTCTGGGAAGTCTGAAGAACAATCGCTTGGTCAAAGCGATCCGGGCAAACCAGTATGTCATTCATAACCAGCAGCTCAGTTCTGAAGCGCTGGATGAATATCCAAAAGAGGTTTTCCGGTCTGCAGCCAGGTGCTTTTTTGACTATTTTCACTACCTTCCCCGGCCGGAAGAATTACAGAACATTGTCACATTCAGCCCTGAAGCAGAAAGGGTGTTCGATCGAATTCGAAATAGCCAACCCTGCGTCGTCGTTTGTCCGCACCTCAGCAATTTTGATTTGATGGGGTACGCCCTCGCGTTGAACGGGCTTGAGGTCCAGGTACTTTCTTACCCTAACCCCAACACCTCCTACAAGCTGCAGAACAAACTCAGGGAAGACCTCGGGATTCTCGTAACTCCTATGAGCATGACCGCATTCCGCCAGGCACGTCAACGACTCGCTCAGGGCGGCAGCATCCTTACCGGTCTCGACCGTCCATTGAGCGAGAAAGAACGTGAGAAATATCGACCGGAATTTTTCGGTTATGAGGCTAACCTACCCGTTGCTTATGTGCGGATGGCAAAAGAAGCCAACGCGCCGGTTTTCATCATGGCTGCCGCCTCACAACCCGATCAAACCTATTGTCTCGAAAGCATCGGCCCGATCTGGATGGAATCAAATGATGATCTCAAAGTGGAGACCCTGACCAATGCCAACAAAGTCCTAAAAGCGGCAGAAGAATTGATCATCAAATATGCTCACCAATGGGCAATGTTCTACCCCGTCTGGCCTCAATTCCTTGGCGTTTAGCCAAGACTCTAGAAAGGGATATCATGCCAAAAGTAGAAAAACAAAAACGAGAAAACGACATATTGCTCGGTTTTCTTGAAAGACCTGCCCTGAACTGGCTGGCAGCCCACATGCCGGATTGGGTCACGCCAGACACCCTGACCTGGATCGGTATCCTGGCGTCAATTCTGATCTTCGCCAGCTATGCGCTCACTCCTATCAGCCCTCATTTCCTTTGGGTCGCAAGCCTGGGTTTTGTCTTAAACTGGTTCGGAGACAGCCTGGATGGCACCCTGGCCCGCTATCGTAAAATTGAGCGGCCCCGCTATGGCTTCCTGGTCGACCACTGGGTGGATGCCATGAGCGCAGTCCTGATCTTCCTTGGATTGGGTTTATCCCCCTATGTTGACCTGGTCGTCGCCAGCCTGGGAGCCATTGCCTATCTCCTGCTTTCCATCATGGTGTACCTCATCACCTATGTGACCGATGTCTTTCAAATCACCAACGCAAAAATCGGCCCAACGGAAATCCGGGTTCTGGCGATCATCCTCAACACCGCCATCTTCTTCATCGGCAATCCGACTTTCAACCTGCCATATTTTGGCCCGACCAGCATGTATACGCTGGTTGTCGGTGCCATGTCCTTCGTGATGTTCCTTTACTTCCTGATCAACACCAGCATCCAGGCTCGAAAGCTGGCACTGCTGGATGAGAAACGCCTTGAGCGGAAACTGGCCAAGAAAAAGGCATCCAAAAAAGCAGCCAAGAACTCGAAACAGGTCAATGAAGGGGTAAGCGAATCTTAGCTGGCTAATAGCCCAAATCTTTTGGCGAATCCAAGGTAAGACAAACCCCCAACTCTGAGGATGTTATAATCTGCCCATGATCAAACTCCTGCATTTTGCTGACGCGCACATCGACATGGCCAATTACGGCCGCCACGATCCCGAGTCGGGGCTGCCGATGCGGGTGATGGACTTCCTCAAATCCCTTGATGAAATTGTGGACACCGCCATTGAGGAAAAGGTGGATTTGGTGATCTTTGCAGGCGACACCTATAAGGACCGCTCGCCTGCGCCGACCTTCCAGCGGGAATGGGGGAAGCGGATCATGAAGCTCTCCCGAGCCGGGATCCCCACCCTGCTGCTCACGGGAAACCACGATATCTCCCCCTCCACCGGCCGCGCCCACGCCATTCAGGAATTTGATACGCTGGAAGTGCCGCATGTGCGAGTCCTGAACCAACCCCAATTCCTCGGCCCAAAGGATCTGGAGGATTTACCACTCCAGGTCCTCGCATTGCCCTGGATCTCAAAGTCGGGTCTGGTGGCCAATTTGGAATTGAGTAGTACGGATTCAGTGAAGGTATATGATGAACTTGGGGTTCGACTGAGCGAATTGGTGGAAAACTGGCTGGCGGAAGCTGACCCCGAACTGCCGGTTATTCTGACTGCCCATGCCTCTGTCGAAGGCGCAAAATATGGCAACGAACGGCTGGTCATGCTGGGGACGGATCTCGTCATTCCCCCCGCGCTGGTGAAAGACAAGCGTCTTGATTATGTTGCCCTCGGTCACATCCACAAACCGCAGAATTTAAATGAAAACGCTCACCCGCCTGTGATCTATCCGGGTTCGATTGAACGGGTGGACTTTGGCGAAGCTAACGATGATAAGTATTTTGTGATAGCTGAAGTTCAAAAAGGGAAATCCACTGTTGACTGGCGGAAACTGGAACACATCCGGCCGTTTATTGATGTGCATCCGCAATTGTCATCCTCAGAAACCATCAACCAGGACCTTCAGACTGCATTAAAGTCCAGGGGAGATTTATCGGATGCCATCGTCAGGATGGTGATCGAATATCCCCGCGAGTGGGAAGCCTTAATTGACGAAGCCAGCCTGCGCGCCATTGCAGAACCGGCCTTCGAATTCCACCTCGCCAAACGGCCGCACATCGAGGCGCGTGCCCGCCTGCCGGAAGGCCGGGCAGCCAGCAGCCTGAGTGCGCTTGAATTGCTGGATATTTACTGGGATGCCAGCCATAAGGACATGAAATCGCAGAAAAAAGAAGCGCTCAGAACTCTGGCAGAATCGATCATCAATGACGTCAGAAGCAAAGAATCGTAGCCCATAACCAGAGCGGCGCGGTTTGCTTGACACCACCCCCATTATTCCGTATAATAGCGTACGCATTCCTCGATAGCTCAATTGGCAGAGCGAGCGGCTGTTAACCGTTAGGTTCCTGGTTCGAGTCCAGGTCGAGGAGTTTCTTTTTTAACGGCCGGGTTTTCTTAAAATATCTCAGAAATTGTTGACTGCTGTAACAAAATCATGCTATACTCGATTCGTTGCGGGAAAAACCACAGCCTGATTTAAAAATTTCCTCTCACCCCTGGTATACGCCGGCCGGGGGTGTTTGTGTTTTCCTTCCAGCAACGCACACGGTTACGGTTCCGGATCAAACAATGAGCCCCTTTCCTGAACGCCGTTTCTCCATTCAATCCCACTCACGATTCACTTTTCAAAACACACTTTTCAAAAACCCTTGACTTTGCCCTTTCGAATAGATAAAATCCTTATTGATAATATTTTTCAATAAGGATTAGCCATGGATCTGCAGGAAACTCTCAACCAAAAAGGCATGCGCCTGACCCGCCCCCGCCAGGTCGTGCTCTCCATTCTGGAATCGGCAAATGTCCCGCTCTCGCCCCAGATCATTCACCAACGCTCCCTTGACGTGAACGAAGATATCGGCCTGGTGTCTGTTTACCGCACACTCGAGATGCTGTCCGAGCTGGCGCTCGTGCGCCGGGTCCACGGGAGCGATGACTGTCAGGGGTATGTCCTCGCCTCACCCGGACACTATCACCACGTCGTTTGTCAGTCCTGCGAGAAAGCCGTGGAATTCACCGGCGCGGACGACCTGACGACCTTGACCGATCGCATCCAGGCTGAGACGGGGTTCCAGATCAGCGGTCACCTCCTGCAACTCTATGGAATTTGTCCGGAATGTCTACAAAGGAGACCCAATAATGAACAACACAAATAAATACATCTCAATCCTGATCATCATCCTCCTGGCATCGTTCCTGTTAGGTGCCTGTACACCAGCCACATCCGCGGCAAATGATGCTGAAGACTCCTTGCAAATCACCGTCAGTATCCTCCCCCAGGCCTATTTTGTGGAGCGGATCGGCGGCGAGCGCGTCTCCGTTAATGTGATGGTCGGCCCTGGCGAGGAAGCGCACACCTATGAACCCAAACCTGAGCAAATGAGGGCGCTGGCAGATTCAGCGGTCTTCTTCAGCATTGGCGTGGAATATGAGGACGCCTGGATCCCCCGGTTCGGAGACGTCAATCCTGAAATCGTGATCATCGACAGCACCGCCGGCATCGAACGGATCCCCATGACCCACGCCCATTCCCACGATGATCATGACGAGGACGAAGGAGAAGAGGAACACGGCCATGAGGATGAAACCGGCCTGGATCCCCATGTCTGGCTCTCGCCAGAAAACGGGAAACAGATCGCTACCAATATCTTCAACGCATTGGTTGAGCTTGCACCCGAGTACGAAACCGAATTTCAGGCGAACTACGATGCCCTGATCCGTGATATCAAGACGCTCGATGACAGCATCCAGTCTATTCTGGAAGGTGTTGAGAACCAGACCTTTATGGTGTTCCATCCTGCCTGGGGTTATTTTTCCAAACAATATGACCTTGAACAGGTCCCCGTTCAGGTCGGCGGGCAGGACCCAAGCGCCAGCGAACTGGCTGAACTGATCGAAATTGCCACTGAAGAGAACATCCGGGTGATCTTCATCCAGCCCACCTTCAATGCCGCCAACGCCAGGGCAATCGCCGAGGAAATCAACGCTGAGATCGCCGTTGCAGACCCCCTCGCAAAGGACTGGCTGAAAAACCTTGAAGCCGTTTCAGAAGCCTTTGCCGAAGCGCTCAGACCGTAAGGCTCGAGAGTATAATCAAGGTAAACAGGAAAAGAGACCATCCATGTCAGCAGCCCAGGTAATAAATCAACCTCTGGTCCAGGTCGAAAACGTTTATGCGGGTTACAACCACGAGACCGTCCTGGAGGACATCAACCTCGCCATTCAGCCCGAGGACTTCATCGGATTGATCGGCCCCAATGGCGGCGGTAAAACAACGCTGCTCAAGGTTATCCTGGGCCTTTTGGAACCCAGACAGGGCAGCGTCAGGGTGATGGGAAAATCTCCCCGGCGCGGGCGGAAGTGGATCGGCTATGTACCGCAATTTGCAATCTTTGATTCCGACTTCCCGATCAGCGTCCACGATGTTGTCCGAATGGGGCGGCTTGGACCTGATCACCTGTTCAAGCCATATTCCGAAAAAGATGACGCCATTGTGGATGAGCGGCTGGCATGGGTGGACCTGCTTGAACATAAGGACCGAGCGCTCAGCGAGCTCTCCGGCGGCCAGCGGCAGCGGGTCTATATCGCCCGCGCCCTGGCAGGAGAGCCGGCGCTCCTGTTACTGGACGAACCCACCATCAGTGTGGACATCGAAGCGCGGGCGCATATTTACGACCTGCTCCACAGGATCAACGGGCACGGGGTCACCATCTTACTGGTCTCACACGACCTGAACGTCATCTCCAAATATGTCAAGACGATTGGCTGTCTGAACCGCACGCTGCACTACCATGGCGAAAAAGAACTCACGGCGGAAATGGTGAACGCAAGTTTCGGTTGTCCCGTTGACCTGATCGCCCACGGCGTTCCCCACAGGGTGCTCGAAGAACACGAAGGGCAGCCATGACCGAACTCCTCAGTTATGGCTTCATGCGCAACGCCCTGATGGCGGGGGTCCTGGTCAGCCTCGCCTGCGGCGTGATCGGCACGCTGGTCGTCCTCAAACGGATGGTCTTCATTTCCGGCGGCATCGCCCATACCGCCTATGGCGGCGTCGGGCTGGCATTTTATCTGGGGGTCAATCCCGTTCTCGGCGCGATCACGTTCAGCCTGCTGGCCTCCCTGCTGATGGGCTATATCCAGCGTAAAACACGCCAGCGCCCTGATACGCTGATCGGCGTTATGTGGGCAATGGGCATGGCAATCGGCATCATCTTTGCAGACCTGACACCGGGGTATAAGGCCGACCTGATGAGTTATCTCTTCGGAAGCATCCTGGCCGTCACCCAATCCGACCTGATCCTGATGTTGATCGTAGACGTACTCGTGATTGGGGTCGTGATCCTGTTCTATAAAGAATTCCAGGCTACGTCCTTTGATGAGACCTTTGCGCGGGCGCGCAACCTGCCTGTGGATCTGCTCTATGTGATCCTGATCACCATGATCGGGTTGGCGGTCGTAATGCTGATGCGGGTAGTGGGGCTGATCATGATCATCGCACTGCTGACCGTCCCGGCTGCGATCGGCGCGCTGTTCCTCAAACACATGAACAAGATCATGTGGCTGGCGACCGGGCTCAGTCTAGTGTTCACCACCGGCGGCCTGCTGCTTTCCTACACGCTTAACCTGACCTCCGGGGCGACCATCATTCTGATCTCTGGCCTGGCCTACCTGATCGCCCTGCTGGTCCGCCGGCTGTGTCCCCGCTGTTCGGAATAATTCCCTAACGCTTTCCACGCAGGCAGGTCTCAGATTATAATGAGAGGGTCACTCTTTTAATGCCACAACCCAGATATTTGGAGGTCCGCATGAAGAAAAAGATGATCGTTATCTCAATAATCGCCCTTTTGATCGTAATTTTGATCGCCGCCTGCACTGAAACCAGCCCAACGGCAGACTCAGATATTGAAGCCCTGATTCAAGAACGCTGCAGCGAATGTCATGCTGCCAGCCGCGCCTTTGGGGCGGAAAAGACCCGGGAGGAATGGTCAGTCACCATCGACCGCATGATCGACCTCGGCGCGAACGTTTCGGGCCAGGAAAAGGACCAGATGATCGACTGGTTTGTCTCTCAGAATTAATCGCTCTAACGTCCCGATCCAGATAACCCCGGCCTTTCATAATCCTGTTTGCGTGAGCGCATAACCGGGAATCGAACCGAGGTGGACGGGAAAAACGTTATACTGTATGCTTAATACGCTCAGATAAACCAACCCACAAGGAGGACCATCGTGATCAAAGATACATTGCGAGAAGCTGCGGAACGCATGCAAGGCGCCCTGGATTCGCTGGAAGAAGACCTCTCCGGGATCCGCACCGGCCGCGCCTCACCAACCCTGGTTGAACGCCTGCCCGTTGAGTATTACGGCACCAATACACCCATGATCCAGCTGGCAACCATCAGCGTCCCGGAACCCCGCCAGCTTCTGATCCGGCCTTTTGACCCCGCAACGCTCAAGGACATTGAACGCGCCCTCCAGGTCTCAGATCTGGGACTCACGCCGAACAACGACGGCAAGGTCATCCGTCTGACCCTCCCTCAGCTGACCGAGGAACGCCGCCATGAACTCGTTCGGGTCGTCAACAACCGGATGGAAGAGACCCGTGTCAGGATCCGCAATATCCGCCGGGACCTGATCCGAGACCTGCGTGAATTTGAGAAGGAAGGCCTGATTTCCGAGGATGATCAGGAGCGCGGCGAAAAAGAACTGCAGGAGTTCACGGACAAGATCAACGACAAGGTGACGGAGATCGGCGAACACAAAGAGAAAGAGATCATGGAAGTCTGACGCCTGATGACGGACCAAGGATCACCCCCCACTTTCGAAAAAGTCCCCAAACATGTTGCCATCATCATGGATGGCAACGGGCGCTGGGCCAGGGAACGCGGCCTGCCCCGGGTCGCCGGGCACCGGGCAGGCACGGAGAACCTGCGCACGATCATCCGCGCCAGCGCCAAATTCGGGATCAAATATCTGACCTTTTATGCCTTCTCCACCGAGAACTGGTCACGCCCGCGGGCGGAGGTCTCCGGCCTCCTGCACATCCTCTCAGAGGTGATTGACCGGGAAATAGGGGAACTAAACGAGGAAGGGGCCAGGCTGGTCCATATCGGCCATCTTGACGGCCTTTCAAAAACGCTGCAGAAAAAAGTGCGGGATGCCATCGAACTGACCAAAGGGAACGAACGGATTACGATTGTGCTGGCCTTCAATTACGGCGGCCGGGATGAAATCGTCCACGCAATCCGCAGGATGCTCCGGGATGGCCTCGATCCGGAAGACGTGGATCAGGAGCTGGTGGCCGATTACCTGTTCACTGCCGGGCTGCCCGACCCGGACCTGGTCATCCGCACCTCTGGCGAGCAGCGCATGAGCAACTTCCTGATCTGGCAATCCGCTTATTCGGAATTGTATTTCCCAAAAGTCTACTGGCCTGATTTTGACGAGGAGGAACTGCGGAAGGCAATCCTGGAATTTGGTGCTCGGGAGCGGCGTTACGGCGGCCTGAGCGACGCGGACTCCTGAGCCTTCCGGAGAAAATGATGTTATCCCAAAGAGTGAAAGCCGCGCTGGTCTTCGTGCCGCTCGTCCTGGTCCTGATCTATCTCGGCGGCTGGCCGTTCAACCTGTTCATCACGGCCGCGCTGCTGGCGGCGGCGTATGAATATGCCCAGTTGTTCAGGAAAACGGGTCATTCCCCCTCCCTCCCGGTTCTGCTGGGGGGGGTCTTTTTATTTGCCTTTTATCACGGGTACCTGCCCACCGTGGCGCTCGGCCTGGTGCTCACCCTGACCGTCTTTGCGACAGCCCTCGCCGCGCTCATCCAGTATGAACGGGGGAATAAAACCGCCGCCCTCAATTTCGGGGTTACGCTGAGCGGGATCCTCTACCTGGGCTGGGCCGGCGGGTTCCTCCTCACCTTCCGGGCCGCACCGGACGGCCTCGGCTGGATGCTGACCGCCCTGCCCGTCGTCTGGCTGGCCGATTCGGGGGCCTACTTCATCGGGAAGTGGCTGGGAAAAGCGAAGATGACCCCGCGCCTCAGCCCCGGGAAGACCTGGGCCGGGCTGGTTGGCGCGCTCATCACCGGGACGGCCAGCGGCGCGCTGCTGGTCATGCTCTGGCGGGCGGTGGGCTGGCTGCCGGCCGCAACCCCGGTCTGGCAGGGGCTGGTGATGGGCTTTGTCCTTGCCGCGCTCACCCCGCTTGGCGACCTGCTGATCAGCCTGTTCAAGCGCACGGCGGGGGTCAAGGACACGGGGAACCTGATCCCCGGCCACGGGGGCATCCTGGACCGGATCGACACCTGGATCTGGGCCGCACTCCTGGGGTATTACCTGGCCGTACTATTCTAATTTGCCTTTGTGTTCCGCCTCCAACCTTCAAAAAGCGAAGCAACTCTTTCCTTATCGCACTTACAGCCGGGGGGGGAGCGTTCTTTCCACCTAAACCTTCTCCAGATAAAGCTGATACATATGGCAAGGGAGGTTGTGTTTATGATATAAAATTATAGGTAGAAAATAATCGAGCCGGATAAAAATGAATTGAGCAATCATAGACCCAACCGCCGGCCCGTTTACAGTTCAAAACATGGAACACTAAGGAAGCGAAACAGCAGACGATGGTTGAAAAATTAACCGTGGACAGGATCCGCGAACTCTGGGGAAAGACCTATAACACCGAAGGCAAACCGGACTGGTCGCATATCTTCCCCTATTACCATGAGGAGATCGTCTTTCAGGACACCATCCAAAGGATTGAGGGAATTGAGGACTTTAAGGCCATGTGCAACCGGCTGACGGATCGCTGCGAGCAATTGAACATGGATATCACTTCGGTGGTCGCGGCAGGCGATGAGGCCTTTCTCCAGTGGACCATGACCATGATGTTCAAGAAGTTCCCCAGCACGCCGGTCTATGGCTGCACAAAGCTGACCTTTGCCGAAGACAACCGCATCATCCATCAGCGGGACTATTTCGACCTATGGGGCGATATCTTCAACGGCATCCCCCGCTTCAAGCCGATCTATCGCAGGTTCCTCAGGAAACGCTTTGGATAGGACATTAAAATGAAAGTACCGGAAGAGCTGCAATTCATGGTCAACGCCCGGATGCCGCAGAAGACCACCGGCGCGCGGCTGGACGGCAAACGCTGCATCATCACCGGCGCGACCTCGGGTGTGGGCTACGAGGCCGCCAAACGCCTGGCCGCGGGCGGCGCTGATCTCGTGATGGTCGCCCGCAGCCCCGAGAAGGCCGAAAAGGTGCGGGAGGAACTTGTCAGCACTTATGGCACCCAGGTGGATATCGTGCTGGCGGATTTCTCCAAACTCGCGGAGGTCCGGCGGGCGGCCGCCGCCATCCTTGCGGAATTCCCACGGATTGACCTCCTGATCAACAACGCCGGCGTCCACCGGACGAAGCGCACCCTGACGGAAGCGGGCATCGAGACCGTCTTCTGCGTCAACCACCTGGCCTCGTTCCTGTTCACCCGGCTGCTGCTGGACCGCGTCATCGAAAGCGCCCCGGCCCGCATTATCCAGGTCAATTCCGAGGGCCACCGCTTCAGTACGGTGCATCCGGACGATCTGACCTGGGAACGCCGCCGTTATACCGGGTTGAAGAGTTACGGCGCGGCCCGGACGGCGCAGCTCCTCACGGTCTGGGAACTGGCGGAACGCCTGCAGGACACCGGGGTTACCATCAATGCCATGCACCCGGGCGCGGTCCGCTCGAACCTGGGCCTGGAAAAACAGAATGGCCTTATCTACCGCCTGTATAAACGCCATATCCTGACCCTGTTCCTGAAACCACCGGAAATCTCCGGGGACGCGCTCTATTACCTGGCCGCCGCGCCGGAAATGGCGGCGGTCACCGGGAAATTCTTCAACCTGACCATCGAGGAAAAGCCCGCCCCCCATGCGCTCGACCGGGAACTGGGCAAGCGGGTCTGGGATGTGTCCGAAGCCCTGACCGGCCTGAACAATACTGTTTGATCCATAACAAATGAATGGGAGAGTCTGTTTATGAAGTATGATGCCATTGTGGTGGGGGGTGGAATCGCCGGGTTGACCGCCGCGGCTTATTTATCTAAAGCGGGCCGGACGACCCTGCTCTGCGAACAGCAGCCCACCTGCGGGGGGCTGGTCAACACCTTTGAGCGGGACGGCTTCCACTTTGACGGCGGCATCCGCGCCACCGAGGATTCCGGCATCCTGTTCCCCATGCTCAAGCAGCTTGGGATCGAACTCGAATTCGTCCGCAATAAGATCACCCTCGGCATTGAAGACCGGATCATCCCGATCCAATCGGAAGCGGATGTCAGCACCTACCAGGAGCTGCTGAACGCGTTTTACCCTGAGAACGTGACGGACATCGCCGCCATCATCGAACAGATCAAGCAGGTCATGAAACTGATGGAAGTCCAGTACGGGATCAAGAACCCGGCCTTCCTCGACCTGAAAGTTGACCGGGATTACATGATGAGGGAAATCTTCCCCTGGATGTTCAAATACCTGTTCACCTTCCGCAGGATCGAGAAGCTCAACACCCCCGTGGAGGACTTCCTGCGCCGGTTCAGCGATAACCAGGCCCTGCTGGACATCATCACCCAGCACTTCTTCAAGGCCACCCCGGCCTTCTTCGCGCTGGGCTATCTCAAGCTCTATCTGGAATATTATTACCCGCTGGGCGGCACCGGGAAGCTGGTCAAGGCCCTGACGGACCTCATCACCGCGCAGGGGGGCACCCTCCGGACCGGGACGACGATCACGGCCCTCAACCCGGCGCAGAAGACCGTGACCGACAGCGAGGGGCAACCCTTTGAATATGACACGCTGATCTGGGCGGCAGACCTGAAAGCGCTCTATAACGGGCTGGATCTGACCAATTTGCCGGACGGGAAAACGAAACAGGCGATCCTTGACCGCCGGGGCGAGATCGCGGACAAGAAGGGCAACGATTCGATCCTGACCCTGTTCCTGGCCGCGGACCTGGACCCAGCCTACTTTGCCGGGGTCGCCAGCGAACACTTTTTCTACACCCCCAGCCGCAAGGGCGAATCGGCCGCCGGCCCGCTCCCCATCGGCGAGGACCGGGAGACCGTCTGGCGGTGGCTGGCGGATTTCTTCCGCCTGACCACCTACGAGATCGCCATCCCCGCCCTGCGCGACCCGGCCCTGGCCCCCGAGGGCCAGACCGGGCTGGTGATCAGCATGCTGTTTGATTACGGGCTGGTCAGCTATATCCGGGAGCGCGGCTGGTATGACGATTTCAAGGCCGCGGCGGAGGAAAGCATCCTCCGGACGCTGACCGAAAGCGTCTACCCAGACCTGGCCGGGAAAGTCCTGTTCCGGTTTTCCTCAACCCCGCTGAGCATTGAACAGCTCACCGGGAACACGGAGGGCGCGATCACCGGCTGGGCCTTCACGAATGACCCAATGCCGGCCGAGGACGGGCTGCCGAAGATTTTTTCCGCCTCGAAGACCCCCATCCCGGACGTGTTCCAGGCCGGGCAGTGGACCTACAGCCCCTCCGGGCTGCCGATCTCGATCCTGACCGGAAAGCTGGCCGCCGACCGGGCGCTCAAGGCGCTGGGGAAGCGGAGGTAAGAGGGGAAGGATCGACACCTGGATCTGGGCCGCGCTCCTGGGGTATTACCCGGTGATGGTGTTTCCTGCGGGGTAGGGGTGAGGGAAACGTGCATGCCAGGGCGCCGGGAAGATCGTGGCGGGGTTGGTAGTGGCGCTGGAGAGTGAGGGGGCGAAGGGTGAGAAAATTGAAATTGTTAAAATCTTTGATCGATAACAGATAGAAGTCGGCGTGTTGTCTGAATGATTCATTCCGACTACCTACATACCATGTTAGACACTAAGAAGCTCGGTGACCATCGTGGAATTCTTTTTACACAAGGTACACCCGATTGATTTCGTTATAAGCACTGCTTCAGAATCAATTTTTGTTTGAAGTCGAGATCAAACTCTTTGCCAATTCGTTGAAAATTTCGTCAGCACCCCATGACTGGGCCGCAGTAAAGGCAACCTTTCTCTTCTGATCCTTTGTCAACTCTTTTCCTGGTTTATACACTATGTCATGGTTCGCTTCGGCCCAAGCATGTTGATAAAGTGTTTTTATTTGTAATTCAAAAGTTTCTGGGCAATCATCTTTAGTAATATTTTTACTTCTAATATCACTTGGTATGGTCAATATCATATGGATACCAAAATATCCAAACTCATAGTCCCCATCCGGCTCTTTTATTATTTCTTCAGCTGATGTGAAATAATCTTTAATTATTTGTTGAATACGAATTGCGTCATCTTTATAGAAACAAATAATCCTTACACCAATTTGGTCTTGAATTTCATTAAGTGGATCTTTATATTTTACTGATCCATCTAAATTTGCTTTCTCTGCTTTTTTTAGAAAACTATCGATGCTTTTTACTCGTGAAGTTATTCGATCAATCCGAGATTCTTCAATAAAATAGCTTGAAACTTTTTTAACTAAATCAGTAGATATTGGGTCTAAATATTCTTGACAACGAGAATCATAAGTAGCTCGAAGCGTTGAACTTTTCATTTTCTTGCTCGCAATTTCTCATCAATAATTGATCCTTCTGAAGTAAATCGATACTTTCTTTCATATTCATCAATCAATTCTTTATGGAAACAATTTTTAAACTCTTTAGATGGTGCCATCAAAATAGCTTTATTGTCTAACTCTATTAATTTATAAGACACATACTTAAAAAATTCATCTGAGTTAAATTCAAATGTCTCTTTTGCTAGATCAGGATCGGAGAGATGAGAAATTAAAACTTGTTTCATTTCAGTTCCTAAATTTAACTCATTCATCATTCTTTCAATTGTTATAATTTGCTTATCGTAACCTGAAACTAGAACTCCAAAAGAAATAAGTTTTTGCTTGTCCGATATGCTTAAATCAGAATTTGTCACTGCTTTTAATGCTATACCTAATCTCCTACTTCCTTCTTTTGAAGTAGTTCTATAATCTGAGCTTAAAAAATCATGAATCCAATATTGAGCAATATCATTTGCTGAAGAATTCACCTGTTTATCTGTAGCATAGCCATACCAAAAATGTAGCCTTAAGTTTGTACCATAATAAAGTGCTGCTTTATATAGACGCGAACTTTTCATAAAAATCCGCTCTATAAATTCTACTTTCAGGTGGGCTTGATCAGTATCAGCAATAACCCCTTCCTCCGCCGGAAAACGAGATACGATAAATTTATCATCACCTTGTTCATTCTTCCCGGAAATTAAAAACAATAATCCTAATTTTGATTTATTTGTAGTGAAACTTCTTAAATGTTTTGCTATAGCCATGCCAGTGCTTTGTTTTGGTGTCTCAAAGAAATTAATTAACATCTCATGCACATCATTTTGTTGAAGACCCTCATCTGATTTTTTAAACATAATTGGAATATTACATTCATTCTCTCCTTCAGTAAATATTTTCTGAAGCATATTAAACAACCTGCCGGTGGTAGGTATTTCGGTTCCAATTACATCAGGTGGAGTAGCCATACCTTTTCCTGGGGGAACTAAAAAACTTTGAATATTTGAGATATTCATTCAACACCTCCTTATTCTTTACCCAGATAAAACTCTTTTATTTTTCACTTTTCTATGGAAACCAAAAAACATTATATGACTGATTCCCACTTAAAAAATTTTTACTGATAACATATTATACAAATTGTTGTATTGATATTTCAATATATTTTTCCTGAACCAGGAAATTTTTGATATCCATTTTTTGTAATGGTTAAGATTAATATTTTATCGGACAAAAAATCGTTTATCTTTCAAACACCTTCCCTTGTCTCAATATCCCCTCTGTTTCCAGCTCATCTCATTTTCCCTCCCCCTCACTGCCCGAAGTAGACCGTCCACTCGCCGGGGGTGGGCTGGGCCCAGTCCGACCCGGGGCCGACGATCACGATCCAGGTGCGGCCCGGCTTGAAAGGCAGCGACTCCCCCGCCTCGGTCTCGAAGATGATCGGCCGGTCCGGCTCCGGCACGCGCCAGGTGCCCCGGATCGCGGTGCCGTCCCTGAACAGCACTGCGGGCTGGAAGCTGCGCACCTCCCGGACCCGGATATCGTGCAGCGAAGGCGCGTATTCAATATACTCGGCCACCATCACGACCAGGTTGTCAAAGGCAAGCGGCTGGCCGTTGTTGCGGTCCAGCGTGGGGAGCAGGATCAGCCCGCCCGCTGATTCCGCCTCCTGCCAGAGGGCATAGCGCGCGGCCTCGGGGTCATAGCGCCACTCCATGATGCTGAAATTGGCATATTCCACCCGCAGCGTGGCCCCGTCTGAATCCCCGGCGGGGGCGGCGGGCTGGAAATACATCCCGCGCAGGTCGGG
>CAZXRL010000018.1:0-23651 GCA_964643275.1 uncultured Candidatus Brevefilum sp. | reverse complement strand
AGCAGTTGACTCTTAATCAATTGGTTCGGAGTTCGAGTCTCCGGAGGGTCATTTTTGATTCTTCTTTACTCCCTGAGCACGCCGGCTTCTTCGAAAGCCTGTTTCAGGTTGGCGTGTGCTCGGGGGTCCTCCCCGGTGAAGAAATCGGAGGAGGGATATCCGAGGACCACGAACATGGTCATCCCAGCTGGATCCATTGGTTCGAAGATCACCACCCCGTCGTAGGAGGTTGATGAAAGGAGGGAATAGAAAGCGCCTGAATAGATCCGCTCCCCATAGGATTTGACCACAAAAGGAACACCATCAGTTGGCAAACCCGCGGAAAACACCGCCACCAGGGTTTGGTATGCTTCCGGGGTCAGGTCAAAAGCATGCGCTTCCCAGTAATAGTTGATGAAATCATCTATCGTGAGCAGGGGAACATTAACCAGGGGCAGTTCTTCGATGTCTTCAATCTCCTGTCCAATGGCCGTTTCCGCGACCAGATAAAGTTCAAAAGGTTCATCGTTCAAGCTGGCCGGGTCATCTCCTGCCGAGGGTTGACAGGCACTGAGTGCAAGAGCGGCCAGAACCAGGGTTAGTGTCAATTTTTTGATCATCAGCCTACTCCATTTGTTGTGTTGCTGGGTTTACGTTGCTAAACGTCAAGCCGTTATTTCCTCCGGTTGACGACATCTACTATACCACAAGACCCAGGGGACTGGTAAAATGGCAAGGTATCATCCCTGACCAACTGGCTAGACCTGCTGCCTAATCCTTACGGAGTTGTTTAATCATCCGCCAGGCAGGTTCTTCCACATGCTGGATGATCCCCTGATGGTCTTTGAAAGACCAGATGCCCGGTTTGGTGCCGGTGACCTGATAACCCAAACGTTCATAAAGCCGGCGGGCGCCTGGATTGTCTCTGGCAACATTGAGGGTTATGTAGGAGAACCCGCGCTTGACTAGGTCTGCTTCCACAAAGCGCATCAAACGCGTACCGACGCCAAGGTTCCGCCATTCCGGTTTGACCCGGAAAGCGAAGACATAGGCCCGGCTGATCCCGTCTGCCGCCTCCCTTTCATTGCTGCTGAGCATGACAAACGCCTGACCGACCAGATCCCCCTGCGGTGTCTCGATCATCCACATCAGCGTCCGCCCGGTTTTTGTATTTCGGTGAAGATTCGCGTACATCCGGCGGTATTTGGTATATTCCCCATCCCATTCCAGCGCCGGCAGGTCACTTCCGGCCACGGGACGGATAACCAGGTCAGCAGGGTCGAAGGTTGGACCGGGCGGGTTTATTCTCATGACCATTCACGGGCAGTATCAATCCACTTCAGACAGCAGCCGGTCGAGCAGCGCTTTTTCTTCTTCAACCGCGTCAACCTCACCGTCGAGCCAGGCGTTTCTCAGTGTTGAGAGGATCTCTCCGTAAATGGGCGACGGTCGCAATCCGGCTTTGCGCAGATCGTCACCGGTGGTCTCAGGCTGGACGGCAGACCACTGGCTGGCATACTTCCAGAGCTGTTCCCGCAGCCGTTTGTCCGAAGCCATGCTGAAAGCGGCGTAAACTGCCAGACGGGGGGCCTTCTCGCATTCATGGACAACCCGGCTGGGTTTTGCGTCGGCCAGGCCGGGCAGTGCATTATTGAGTTTGCTGGTGGCAATCAGAATATTCTTGAGGTCTGCTTTAAAGCGCAGCCGGGACGCAATGGATTGGATTGTGGATTGGGGAAGCTTCCCCAGCCAGAGGAGGTAACTCAGGATCTGGCGGCGATCAAGGTGATCGGTAAGCGGCGGCAGTTCCCAGGCTGGATCAATCCGGTCCACATCAAGTTCACGCAGATGCTGTTTGATAGTCTCGTCCCAGGGCAGCGCAGGGTGGATTGCCCTCAGAATGCCCAGCTCCGAAAGCCGGGCAAGCATTGCCGGTGCTTGCGGTTCCGCCAGGATCAGGTTGATCTCGTGCCGGATCCGGGCGCCGGTCAGTTTGTTCAAAAGCGGCAGGCTTTCGTTCATCAATGCCAGGGTGCGGGGTTCGATCTCGAAACCGAAGCGCTGTTCGAAACGCACCGCCCGTAGGAGCCGGGTCGCGTCGTCCACGAAGGACAGGGCATGCAGGACCCGGATATGCCCCTTTCGCAGATCGCTGAGGCCGCCCCAGTAATCCTGGATTGCGCCATAATGTTTGCCATCAAGGCGCAGTGCCAGGGTGTTGATCGTGAAATCCCGCCTGTGGAGGTCCATTTTGATGCTGCTGCTTTCCACAGTGGGCAGGGCCGCAGGCTGTTCGTAAAATTCCGTCCGGGCGGTGATCAGATCCAGGCTCTCCGGTAAGCGGGACGGATCACCGTTTAACTCCTGCGCCAGTTGTTCAAGCAGATGTTCGTGGATGTTTGAGATTTCCCATTTCGCTGTCCCGAACCGGTGATGTGCGATCACCCGACCGCCATACCGTTCAGCGAGCCGGTTGGCGAAGAAGATCGCGTCTCCTTCCACCACGATATCAAAGTCCAGGCTTGGACGGTCAAGGAGCAGATCGCGCACAAAACCGCCGACCACGAAAACCGGCAGGTTGATCCGGGCCGCTTCGTCAGCCAGGGCATGCAGGAGGGCCAGCCTGGCCGGGGGCACGGCTCTGGCCAGCTTCTCCGCCACTTCGTCCTGGTCAGGTTCGTCGGGCTTTGGCGTCAGGGTCTTCAGGAGATCGGTGCGGGTCACGATACCGACGATCTCCCCGTTTTCCAGCACGACCGGAACCTGTCCCCAGTCCGTTTTACCCATCAAAACCTGCAGCTCCTTAAGGCTGGCGTCAGGGCGGATGCTGACCTTCCCGGCGGCCATCAGGCTCTTGATATTCAGGTCCAGCCCGTGGGCGATTGCCCGGTCAACCTCACGCCGGTTGAGCAGGCCCACAACTTCTCCATCCGAAACAACGGGATACCCTTCATAGCCGTAACGCTGCATCAGCCGGTGTGCTTCCTGAACTGCTGTGTCCGGAGAGAGTATCAGAGGGTCTTTGGACATGATCCTGCCCACAGTCATAGAAGGATGGACATGCTCTTCCAGACCTGCAATCATCTCTTCAAAGCACTTTGTCAGAAATTGCTGCGTTTCTTCCTGATCCAAATGTTCATCCGGCCTGATCAGGGCAGACGCAGCGCGTTTATGCCCGCCGCCGCCCATGGCTTCCGCGATGGCGGATACATCCACCTGGTCGCTGGTTGAGCGGGCAACCAGCCGGATGCCCTGCGTTGTTGAGACCAGCAGCAGGAGCGCATCGGGATTGAGCACGTCTCGCATCTTGTGTGCTACGCTGGAGATTTCGTCCCGGACATCGGTGGCGTCTGCTTTTGCAGCGAGGATCGATTGATCCGCGACTGTGATGGTCTGAATGTTCCTGATCAGCCGGTCATAGAGCTTGCGCTGGGCCTTGGAGAGGGGGGGATAGAGGAACCGGCCGACCAGGTCGAGGTCAGCGCCCTGGGCAAGACAAAATGCTGCGGCTTCCAGATCTTCCGGCGAGGTTGACCCGTAGGTGAAGGATCCGGTGTCTTCATAGAGCCCCAGCGCCAGCGTGCTTGCCTGGAGGGGGGTGACTGCAATACCGGATTCCCGAATGCGGGCAATCATCTGGCTGGCATTTGCGCCGGCAGTGGTCAGGTGCAGTTCCCATTTGGGGTCGAGGTCGTCCCGTTTGGAATGATGGTCATAGACCACGATCCGGGTTTTCCCGCTCATCCCTTTGAGGGTGATCAGAGACTGCGTATCCACAAGGATGACCTGTTCAATGTCCTGCCGCGGCAGGTCTTTTTGCTCGATAAACGGCAGGTCAGCGCCAAACTGCTTGAGGTAACGGCGGCCGTTGCGGTTGATGTTGCGCGGCAAGACGGGCAGCGCCTCAGGCAGCAAGAGCCAGGCCCCCAACTGGGAGGCGAGGGCATCCATGTCCGCCTGTTCGTGGGTCAGGATCACTTTCATCGCGTATCAAACCACCAATGGGCCTGGTTTTCGAGGTTAAAGAAATTATAAACCGTTTGCGAGAGTCGCGCCGTCAACCGGTTGCCTTCATCAAAATCAAGGCGGTCTGGATCGTAAATGAAGATGTTGAGGACGTAGTCGCCGTCAGGTGTGAAGACGATGGCGACATCGCTCATCGGGCGGAAGATGCCATCCGGCTCAAGCACCCAGCCATGTTTATGGGCGGCGCGTCCCTCCGGCGGCAGTCCGGCTTCAATCAGGGAGCCGATCTGGTTGGCGGCGAGGACATCCATCATTAACTGGCATTCGCCCTGGGTGATTTCGCCTGGGAAGGTCTCTGGGAGCAGGCCGCTGCCATCCTCCGCACATTCATAGATGCCTCTGAGCAGCTTTCCAGCCTCCGAAGACACGGTCTGCGTATAGATATCCGGGTCAAGGTCAATATCCGTACGGGTGTTGGCCGGGGTAATAAACAGCTCCAGGGCCGGGCTCGGCTCAAAATAACCCGCGAGAAAAGTGTTTTTCATCCCCAGTTCTGCCAGGTCTTCGCTGACGATCAGAGGGCCGCGGATTTCATTCAAGTAAAACTTCATCAGTGTGTCGGCTGGGGCGTTCTCGGAAAGCCCAATCATCTGGTTCAGCAAGGTCACCACGGTTTCAGGTGTGGGCTCTGAGGTCCGGCGGAGCACGGAGATCATGATCGGGATCTTGATCGTGCTGGCAGCAGTGAATGCCACATCCGGTGCCACCTGTTGTCCATTCCAGTCCGCAAAATGAACCACCTGTCCCGTTGTCATCGATTCAAGATAGAGTTCCACAAGGCCGTTGAACCCCACCCAGTTGATGTTATGGCGCAGGAAGGCTTCCAGGATTTCACCTGTCGGGCTGCCTCCCGAATCCGGGGTGATCCGCAGGTGGACCTGGTGCTGCGAGGGTGTTTGAAGTGCGTTTTCGATATTGGCGGCTGCCTCTTCGACGTCAAGCCGGTTGCCCGAACTGCTCAGATTAAAGTTGGTCGTGAAGGGGATCGGGGCAAGGGGGCTGCCGGGCTGGGTGTAGCGGGGGGCGATCTCATTGTTGAGGTAAGCCAGGATCCTATTCTGATCCACACTGGCTGAAAGCGGGACTTCGACAGGCGGCAGGTTCGAGTTATTATTCCAGAGGGAAGTCCAGAAACCTGTGGTTTTCACCTGGTGCAAGCCTTCCAGCGCCAGCGCAGGGATGTCGATCGTGAATCCCAGTTCGGCCGGGGTCGCATGGATGGTCGCGCCGTCAATTTCCAGGATAAGGGGCAGGTCATAAAATTCAGTCAGCCGGGTTTCTGCCTCACCAGGGGTCAACCCGCCCACAGGCACGCCGGCAACTGTGCTGCCGCCGGGAAAGACAGGAGGTTGTCCAGCGAAGCGCCGGTACTCGACGAAAGTGATGATGAGACTGCACAGGAAGAAGAAGACTCCCAGTCCGCCGACGGCTCGCCAGAGTGTTTTTGATTGCGTTCGATTCATGCCATCATTCTACCAGAGGTGACGCGGGCAGCGTACCATCTTCCATCAAAATGTGTTAAAGTATAGAGACGGTTTTACGCCCATCCTGATATTGGTGCGTAAGGTCTGGAGGAATAAATCATGGATAAAAATGTCAAAAAAGTTGGAAAAGGGATCTTGTGGGGGGTTGGCGGCCTTGTGACGGCCCTTACCGCGACGGTTGCTGGGTGGATAATTTACAGCAAAAAATATATCTCACACCAACAAGACCTGCCTGAGGCCCTGGACGCAGACCGGGATACGTTTGATTCCCGTCAGGCCAGGCGGCTCAGTTATTATGTGGATCAACGCGGCAAAGGCGTTCCGCTTGTTTTACTGCACAGCATCAATGCCGCGCCCAGCGCTTATGAGATGAAGCCGGTCTTTGAGTATTTCAAAGGAAAGCGTCCGGTTTACGCGCTGGACCTGCCCGGGTTTGGTTTTTCCGAACGTTCCGAGCGGCTCTACAGCCCGCAGCTCTTCCAGAGCGCCATCACCGATTTCCTCCGGGAGGTCGTTGGCAAACCCGCTGATATTGTAGCGCTGTCCCTGTCCTGTGAGTTCGCCGCCCTTTCAGCAGCTCATGACCCGGAATTGACCCGGTCGCTGGTGATGGTCTCCCCCACGGGGTTCAACCCGCCCCGTACGGACAGGATCGCTGACCGTGCCCGCCAGCGCGGCGCGAAAAACAAAGCTTATGCAGGGCTGGCCGTCCCGCTCTGGAACAGGCCTTTCTATGACCTGGTCTCCAGCCGGCCCAGCATCCAGTTCTTCCTAAACAAGAGTTTTGAGGGGCTGGTTCCTGCCAGCTTTGTGGATTATGCTTACCAGACCGCCCACCAACCGGGTGCTCAGTATGCCCCAACCTATTTTCTCAGCGGTAAACTTTTTACCCCTGCGGTGCGGGAGACAGCCTATCAAGTATTAGCGCAGCCCGTCCTTGTGATTTATGACCGGGATTCTTACACGAATTTTGAAATGCTGCCCGGCTTTCTCCATGAACGTGAAAACTGGCAGGGTGTCCGGATCTCGCCCACCAAAGGGCTCCCGCATTGGGAACGACCTGAGCGGACTTTTCAGGCGATGGAAGCTTTCTGGTCTGAGATTTAAAGGGCAGCCATGCGTTTGAAATGTGTTGCCTGCGATGTTCTGGCCAGGCCGGTTTATTTCTCTGCGGCCAGATCACCTCAGATCGTTGATGTGACCCTGCACCGCTTCGGACTGCATCTCACCCCTGGTAAACTGCGTGAGACCCTTCAGACCGAGATTGACAGTGTGGGTTCGGCAGGGATCTATGACGCGGTTTTGCTGGCCTACGGCTTGTGCGGCAAAGCGATTGAGGGCCTCCAGTCTGGCGCAGTTCCGCTTGTGATACCCAGAGCCCATGACTGTATCACCCTTTTCCTGGGCGGACGGACACGCTATTCGCATGAGTTCAACGACTGTCCCGGCACCTACTGGTACGTGCGGGATTTCATTGAGCGGGGGGATATGGGCGATGTGGCCCTTTCCATCGGCGCGAACACACTTTCTGACAGCGAGACAATTTATGCGAAATATGTCGAGAAGTATGGGAAGGACAATGCCGATTACCTGCTGGAAGTGATGGATGCCTGGCAGGCGCATTATGAACGGGCGGTGTATATCGATTTGAATACTGGGAGCGGTGTTCAAGCCCCCGGTCGGGCAGCCGAGCGCGCCGAGGCCGATGCAGCCAAACACGGGTGGCGTTTTGAGCGGATGGCGGGCGACCTGGTGCTGATCAAACGTTTGCTGGAGGGGGACTGGGCGGATGATTTCCTGATCCTTCAGCCGGGTGAGCAGGTGGTGATGTCCGATGGGGATGAGATCATCACAGCAAAATAACCTCCTTTTTTTACACAATTCAGAAATATGACATCTTAACAAAATGACGACCTGCTGTTATGGTCACCAGCAGGTCGTTACAAGTTTTTTCTGTCGACTATTGAACTAATAATTTTTCCAGAACCGGTTCCAGCATCCCCAGCCCAGCGCTGCCCGCCGCGCGCTGTTTCAGTTTACCTTCGCTATCAAAAACAAAGTAGGCCGGCCAGAGGTCGTTTTCAAAGGCCTTTTTAACGCCATGTTTGTTGTCCACGCCGCAGGGTTCGATGATCCCGTGTTCTTCCAGCGCGGCTCTGACCTTTTCCACATCGGTATCCGCCTGCATCCGGGGGCAATGGATGGCGATCATTATCAGTCCCCTGGGGACGTATTTTTCGCGCCAGGCTTGAAGTTTGGGCATATTCTCATGACAGATATGGCAGCTATTCGCCCAAAAATAGACCAGCGTTGGCTGGCCGGTGGAACTCTCCAGATCCGGTTCACAGTTGATCCATTCTGTCACACCGTCCAGGGAGGGCAAAGGGGTTTTTAAATGCATAGGCATGTTGTCTCATCCTTCCCTAGAGCGTGTCTTCGCCGGGTTCCCAGTCCGCACCGCAAAGGCCGCCCGCCTGGAGAGCTTCCAGGACCCGCATGGTTTCGTCCACACTGCGGCCGATGTTCATGTTGTGGGTCACGGCATATTGCAGTATGCCTTCGGGGTCGATGATGAAGAGGCCGCGCAGTGCGGCGCCTTCTTCCTCAACCAGGACTCCATAGGCTTCGGAGACGGCATGGGTATTATCGGAGGCCAGGGGGTATTTGGTACCCTGGATCCCGTTTTCATCTTCCGGGGTTTGCAGCCAGGCCCTGTGGGAATAGACTGAGTCTGTGGACACCCCCAGAATTTCCGTGTTGAGGGCCTGGAACTCCTCGTAACGGGAAGACAGGGCCAGGATTTCGGTGGGGCAGACAAAACTGAAGTCGTAAGGATAGAAGAACAGGATCAGCCACTTCCCTTTATATTCGTCCAGGGTCACGACCTCATCCAGCGTATCCAGGTTCTTCATACTCAGCATTTCAAAGTAGGGGGCAGGCTGGCCCACTTTTGCATATTCGAACAATTCCATAGGATAATCCTCCATTTTTTAGGGTTAAAATTAACCCTGGAATTATACTACAAATCAGACCTTAATTGGAAGATTTAGCTGATGTAACCCCACCCAATGTGTTGACTTCAATCGTCCATTGGCTCCCTGGATCGGCCTGGAGGTATAGATTGACATCTTCGGTTGTATAGGTGTAGGTTTTCCCGTTTCCCGAAAAGACAATGCTGTATTCTTCGGCCCGTTCCCCTTCCCGCTGGTCAGAGCTCAAGGTCACTGTCGGCCAGACCGGGTCCAGGTCGGCCCCGTTTTCTGTGAGGGTCTCAATGGCGACCCATCCCAGGTAGGTATATTCGCAATAATCGTCATACACTTCGTAGGTACAGTCCTGAACGACTTCGCCGACGCCGGTGCCGGTATCCTCGATATAGGGTTCTCCGCAGACCTCGGTCGCATTCGGTTGCGGCTCATCGGATGTATAGCGATATTTCTGTGAACAGGATTGAAGTTCGGCACCCTGGGGTATTTCGTCCCGCCAATCCTGATCGGTCACCCTGGTATAGGCTTCTATGGCGATCCGCCGCTCCCATTCGACCCGGGTGACGGTTGCGTCAATGGTATCGGTCTTCAGCAACAGCATCAACCCAACGATGATACAACCCAGGATGACGATGAGGGCGATGACGCCGATCATCAGGGATTTTTTCGAAAGTGCTTTCTTTTCTTTTTCCGGTTCCGGCGGGGCTGTTCTTGCTTTTTGAGCTTCAGTCACTGTGCGTACCCGTTCACCGGTCTGGCGCACTTTCCCCTCCAGGCTCAGGTCACCGCCGCACTTGCTGCAGTGTCCGTCCGTGGCGTGGTTCCGGGTGCCACAATAGGGACAGTGGATATCAGGGCCGGCTTTGGCCATCCGGATCAGCGCTTCATCTTTGATGAAATTGAATTTTTCCTCATCCACTTGAAGGAACTCAACATCGTCGGGCTGCGGCGCACCGCAGCCTGTGCAGCTTTTAATCGGGCCGGGATTTTGGGTGTTGCAGAAGGGACATTCCCAGATCAGGGGGACAAAACCAAGGGATTTTCGAGCCATACATCCTCCAGAATAATTTATGTTCAGTTATGAATTTGTTCCTCTTATTATAGATAATCTTGGATAAAAAATCTAACAAAATTCTGGAGATTTACAAGATACCCGCAGTATTCAGTTTCTGAAACCTGCATTTTTCAGGACTTCTACGAATTGGAAGGTAAATTAACAGTATCCAGTGCACCATAGAAAAACATCTGTTGGAAATAACGCACCATATCTTCAATCGCGTAGGGTTGATCCTTTTCCAGCCACCAAGTCGCCAACTGGATGATGGTGCCTGAGAAAAAGACCGCAAAGACTTCGGTTGGGACTTTGTATTCCAATCCCGGAAGATTATTCAAACGTTTGGTGAATTCATTTTTACTAATGTCCTCAAAGCGCTGCATGGCTTTAGCACTGCCCTCGCCACGGAAGATGACTTTATATAAGTCTGCATTTTCTCTGGCATGAAGAAAGATGTGATAAAGAAGATCTCCATCCAGCCTTAATTGTGCTGAGAATATATCCTGTGAAGGTGTATCTTCCTTGCTTATCCAACGCTGTTCATGCTTTTCAATAAAATCTTCAAAGATGGTGTCAACGGCCTGCATGAAGAGCTCGTCCTTATCTTTGAAATGGAGATAGAATGTTGTCCGACCAAGGTCAGCCTGATCTGTGATCTCTTCAATGGTGACAGAATCGTAGCCTTTTTCAAGGATCAGATCTATCAATGCATTTTGAAGGGCGCGGCGGGTTCGCCGCACGCGCCTGTCAGGATATTTTTCTGTCATAAGATAACTCCATATTGAACACTTGTTGAATAATGAACACTGATACCATACTTGTCCTTGACAAGTTTTTGTTGGAGCCTATAATGATGAACGGAATGTACATAAAAGAACTTGTTGTTCATTATATAATAATAATTTGCAAAACACAAATGAAGGACTGAGAACTGTTGGATCCTTTTAGGTCTTCACCCACCTCAGAGCCATTGATTAACCTCAAAAATCTGACGAAAACATATCATGATGGCGGTGCCGCTTTAGATGCGCTGCACGCGGTTGACCTGGCCATTTATCCCGGTGAGTATGTTGGGGTAATCGGGAAATCCGGCGCTGGCAAGACCACCCTGATCAATATGCTCAGTGGGGTGGATAAGATTACCTCCGGTGAGGTGTTCGTCAACGGTACTGCCGTTCACACCCTGAGAGAAGATGAACTGGCTTTGTGGCGTGGGCTGAACGTCGGTGTGATCTACCAGTCCTTCAACCTTCTTCCGATGTTATCGCTGCGTGATAACATCACCCTGGCGATGGACCTCTGCGGGCGGTATCGGCCAATGAAATCAGAGCAAAGGGCTGAGGCATTACTTGAGAGCGTGGAGCTTGAAGCGCATTCTCATAAACTACCGGCCGATATTTCAGGCGGCCAAAAACAGCGGTTGGCTATTGCCCGTGCTCTCGCCAACGATCCTTCAATCATCCTCGCAGATGAACCCACAGGCCGGCTCGATTCAGTGACCGCTGAGACGATTTTCAAGATTTTTGAAGACCTGATATCTCAGGGGAAGACGATTGTGATGGTCTCTCACGACCGGTCCCTGACCAGACGGGTTGACAGGATGATTGAATTGGTTGATGGACGAATTTTCAGTGATAACGGGGGTGATCGTGGCAAATAACCGTATATCCCCTGACAGCGCATTGAACGGATCTCTGGTCCATATTTCCAATATCACCAAAACTTATATCAATGGAGCAGGCGAATTTACTGCCCTAAAAGATATCAACCTCAGGTTCTACCAAGGTGAGTTTATCGGTGTGGTTGGAAAATCAGGGAGCGGTAAATCCACACTTGTGAACATGATCACAGGCATTGACCGTCCAACTGGGGGCAAGGTTTTTGTCAACGGTTTGGATATCCACGCCTTGCCAGAAAGCAAACAAGCTCGTTGGCGTGGATTGAACCTGGGTGTGGTATTTCAGTTTTTCCAGCTTCTTCCGATGCTCACATTGCTTGAGAATGTTCTGCTGCCGATGGATTTTTGCAATAAGTTTACTGAATCACAGCGTCAGGATCGGGCGATGGGCTTGCTGGCGATGGTAGGCCTTGAGAATGAGGCGAACAAACTTCCCGATGCTGTCTCCGGAGGCCAGCAGCAGAGCGCAGCGATTGCCCGTGCCCTGGCGAACGATCCGCCCATTATTGTGGCGGATGAACCCACCGGCAATCTGGATGCAAGGACTGCCGATTCCGTCTATGATAAGTTTAAAGCCCTGGCCGCAGAAGGCCGCACAATCATTATGATCACCCACGACCCCGAGATAGAAGATCACCTTTCCCGCAAAGTTTTGATATCCGATGGCGAGGTCATTGACCCTCTGCTTGCGGATGTCTTCCCATGGCTTCCACATTCTGTTTTGCGCGAATGCGCACACAACCTCGTCAGGAAGACTTATCAACCCCATGAACCGATTGATGTTTCCTCAGCGTTATCAGATCATCTGATTCTAATTGAAGAAGGCGCGATCAGGATAACCCATGAGGGTAAACCTGACTCCCAGGCCAAAATCACCTTGGTGGGAGGAGCCTTCTTTTCGGGGCTTGGTGTTCCTGAGGATCCGACCCTGAAGGCTTTTTCTGCCAGGGCGAAATCCGGACCGGCGACCTTGGGTCTGCTACCCCTTGATGGATTGGTTCGCCGTCTTCACAACCCATCAGAAATCCTTAATCATCTTCAAGGGCGTCTCAGGCAGAACTTGCTGGGACAATCGGATCCAAACGGGAAGAATCAGGGATAGTTAATATGAAACCACGCTGGCGAAAAGTCTTTGCGGATCTTACGGGCAATATCCTCCGTTTCATCCTGGTTGTTCTCTCTCTGACGATCGGTTTGTTTTCTGTCGGCATGATTGCCGGGGGTTATATTACCATTCTGGAAGACATGGAAACCGGATATCATGCGATTCATCCCGCGGATATCCGCTTGATGACAGACCCCTTTGATGAAGCGCTGCTTGAACGCATCCGGCGTGTGGATGGGGTGATCACTGCCGACGGCGAGAAGCGCTTTCAGGTCCAGATTCTCACCGGCAAGGGGGAGTGGCAGACTCTGATCCTTCGTGTTATTCCTGAGAATGGGCAAGAAATTGACCAGGTGGAATTGATGCGAGGTGCTATGCCTGGGGATCGGGAGATCATCCTGGATGTGCACCGGGATGTTAATCTGGACCTTGGTGATCCAGTACGCATCCAGTTGGCCTCAGGAACTCAGCGCGACCTTACACTGACAGGTATTGTCAGGGATCAAACCATCGGTGTACTGGGGGTCAGTTTCTTTGTCGCGCCTGTGCACGGTTATGTCACTTTTGAGACCTTGCCCTTCCTTGAAGAAGAATTGATGTATGAAACCCTGCTGGTCGAAGTTGACCCTGCTTTGGAAGAAGCTGGGATCGGAGCAATAACCAATGAAATTGTTGGGCTGGTGGAGCAAAGCGGACGGCATGTGATTTCTATTATGGAAATGACACCGAAAGCTCACCCCAACAGCGGTTATGTAAATGCCATGGTTGGTCTGCTGGCATTACTGGGTTTCTTTTCGATATTTCTGAGCGGATTTCTGGTCTTTAATGCCATGGCAGCTTTGTTCAACCAGCAGATCCAATACATTGGCATCATGAAAGCCATTGGCGGTCATCGTAAGGCCATTATTCGCATGTACATGGTTTTCATTCTGGTGTTTGGTTTAATCTCGATAGCTATTGCCATTCCTGCAGCAGCCCTCGTTTGGGCACGGTTGGGGGAGTTTTTCTCTGTAAGAATGAACTATCTTTCAGGCGGATTCCGTTATGTTCCTCTGGCCATACTTATCCAAATTGTAATTGGCTTAATCCTGCCCCAGTTGGCTGGCATCTTGCCAATTCTACGTGCAACGAAAATCAGTGTTCGAGAAGCTATTGCCCCGTCCGGGATATCTTTAGGTGATTTTGGGAAGAGCTGGATCGACCGCCGGGTGGAGAAGATCAAAAGTCTGTCGCGCCCGGTTCTGATTGCGGTTCGCAATACCTTTCGGCAGAAAAGCCGCCTGATCCTGACGCTGATCACGCTCAGCCTTGCAGGAGCGGTTTTCATTGCAACCTTCAATGTCAGGGCCTCACTTGAGTCATATATGAAAAATGTGTCTGAATATATCCTGGCAGATATCAGCCTGGAGTTTGACCGAAATTATAGGATTAATGAAATTCGATCACTCGCAATGACGATTCCCGGGGTTGATTTTGTCGAACCACGCGGCGGCGCTTATTGTCAATTGATCAACGAAGCTGGAGACGCGGCGGAAAGTGTGGAAATGTTAGGCGCGCCGCCGGGATCGGAATTGATCAACCCGATACTTTTAAAAGGACGCTGGTTGATTCCCGGTGATGAAAATGCGATTGTTCTGAATGAAGCTTTCCTTGCGCGCTACCCCGATTTGGAAGTCGGTGATACGCTCAGGCTTTATGTGAATCGCCGGGAAGCAGATTGGACCATCGTTGGATTCTTTCAATTCATTGGAAGTGATTCTTTTATCGTTTATGTTCCCCTTGAGCATCTGAACACGGTCACTGGAAATAATAACAAGGCCGCAAATTTCCAAATTGTTGCAGCCCAGAATGTTGACCAAACCGGTTTGGAGGAGGACCTTGTTGATCAGGTGGACACATTTTTTAGAGACCGGGGGTATCATGTCCGGAGTACGATTACCAGTGAGAGTCTGTTGGGGAATGCTACCGAGGGTCTGGATACTTTGACGATTTTCCTGCTTATTATGTCCGGCCTGACGGCTGCCGTCGGCAGCATTGGCCTGACCGGGACTATGAGCATGAATGTGATGGAGCGGACCCGGGAGATTGGTGTGATGCGCGCGATTGGTGCTACCGATCGCCAGGTCATGAGACAGGTGATCATTGAAGGTACCCTCATCGGTTTGATGAGCTGGATCATTGCGGTTCTGCTAGCCTTCCCGATCAGCTCGCTGATGTCCTATATTATCAATACTTCCATTTTTGGTGTGACGGGAGATTACAGTTTTACAGCGACTGGATTCTTAATATGGTTTGGTTTTGTCGCGCTTCTTTCAGTAACTGCCAGTATCCTGCCGGCACGTAACGCTGCCCGGCTGACCATTCGGGAGGTCCTTTCCTATGAATAAAACCGGGCTCTGTTGTGATCCATCCGAATCAATAATTACAAAGAAATTCCTTGAGAAGAGACGAGGTGTAAGATGAAAAAGAAGATTGGTTTAGTAAGTTCCGTTTTGGTGATTTTGGCTGGTCTGCTCGTTGGATGTGATCTGTTCAACTCAGGATCCGATCCGATACCCCAGCCAACGCCGGTAACCGTATCAGGTGTTATTGCAGAGGCGAACCTGGTTCCTGCCGAATCAACACAGCTGAGTTTTTCCATCCCGGGCAAGGTGGCAGTAGTTCTGGTTGAAGAAGGGGACCAGGTCAGCGAGGGTCAGGTGATCGCTCGGCTTGATCAGAAGAGCACAACCTCTTTAGAAGTGCATATCCTTACAGCCGAACTTGCAGTGCTTGAGGCCCAGCAAGTCCTGGATGACATTATAGAGAACGCGGAACTGGTGCATTTCCAGGCTCAGGTGGACCTGGTCAGGGCGCAGCAAAACTTATGGGAAGTTGAGCAAATCTGGGATGCTGTGGATACAGATGCCTATCGCGAGGATCTGGATGATGCCCGGATCGAGATGATTGAGGCTAAAGAAAACCTGGATGATGCTGTCGCTGTTCTTACGGACTATCAAGACCTCGATGTGGATCATCCTACCCGGAAAGCCCGTGAGGAGGACGTGGAGGATGCACAGGCAGCCTACGATGAAGCCCGCTGGGTTTTTGAAGATTTGCAATATCGCTATGATCTCGCAGAAAGCCAGTTAGGAGCAACTCAGGAAGCTGTTGCCGATTCTCAACGCCGTGTGGACGCCACCGCTGACGGGCCGGACTCTGACGACCTAGCACTGGCCCAGGCCAACCTTGCTCAGGCCGAGGGACAGCATCGGGCAGCTTTGTACGCACTTGGTGATGTTGAATTAACTGCACCTTTTGGCGGCCGGGTTGTGCGGGTCGATTTAATCGAGGGCGCGATGACCTCGCCTGAACTGCCAGCGATTGTTCTGATGGATGACTCCCATTGGTATTTGGAGACCAGCGACCTGACTGAAATCGAAGTTGTGAAGATTGAAGTGGGCGAAGAAGTGGCGGTCACCTTTGACGCGCTCCCTGGGAGGAAATTTACCGGTGAGGTGGAGTCAATCAGCAACTACTTCCTGGACCGTTATGGTGACATTACCTATGTGGTGCGTATCCGCCTCTTGCAAAAGGATGAACAGCTTCGATGGGGGATGACGGCTGAAGTTCAATTCACGGATTAACCCATTCGGACCCCGGAATTAATCACTCCGGGGTTTGTGATGTTTCCATTCATTCAGCCAGATCATTGAAAATAGAACTATTTATTGATGACAGATTTGAGGATGTTTAGGTTATTCTCCCTTTCCCTCGCTCCCCCTGACAAGCCCATGTCTCAGAGCCAGGACGGCCGCCTGGGTTCTGTCAGACACGCCTAGTTTGGAGAAAACTGTACTGAGGTAATTGCGCACCGTCCCCTCCGAAAGGAAGAGCTGCGAGGCGATCTCAGCGTTGGAATATCCCCGGGCAAGCAGCCCCAGCAGTTCAAGCTCACGGGGACTCAGCTCCTCCGCCAGGTCAACATCCCGGGCCGGCACATGCTCTGCCACCCGGTCAAACAGTTTTCGCGCCACATTGGGATCGACGGGCGTTTTCCCCGCCGCCACTTCCCGGATGGCGTGGATCAAAGTATCCTGGTCAGCGTCTTTGAGCAGGTAACCGTCCGCGCCGGCCCGGATGGCGTCAAACACCCATTCGTCCGCGTCGTAGGTCGTCAGGATTAATACATGCAGATCCGGATAAGTTTCATGGATAAGGCGGGTCGCCTGGACGCCGTTCATCCTCGGCATCTTGAGGTCCATCAGGACGACATCCGGTAAGACTTTGGATATCTGTTCCAGCGCGGCCGCGCCGTCCGCTGCCAGCCCGACGACCTGTATCCCGGCCTCGGCGTTGTTCAGGATGGTTTTCAGGCCCTCCCGAACCATGAGCTGGTCATCACAAATTAATATCCTGATCATTCGGATTTCACTCCAGCGCTGAACCGAACCGTAGTCCCTGACCCGGGTCCGCTCTTTATCACACACTTACCGCCGATCAACCCGGCGCGTTCCTGGATACCGCGCAAACCGAATGTCTCATCGCCGAGGTCATCCGGGATGAAGCCGCTCCCATTATCCTGAATCTCAAGGGTCAGGGTGCCGCTCTGATAAGCCATCTTGACGGCGATTTGATCCGCGTTTGAGTGGCGCACGATGTTCTCAAGGATTTCCTGCCCGGCACGATAAAATGCCTGACTGATATCCGGGGGCAGTTCAATGGGAATCTTGCTGATATCCAGGGTTAATGCTGCCCCGGATCGCTCGGCAGCTGAGGCGGCGAGATCGCGCAATGCCAGTTCCAATCCCAGGTCTTCCAACGGTGCCGCGCGAAGGGATTTCAGCGCCCGCCGGGTCTCATCGAGTCCATCCCTGGTTGTTACGATCGCGTCCTCCAGTTTGTTTTTTGCCAGTGGCTGATCTTTCCCCCAGAGCGCTTTGATCGCGCCAAGTTGGACGGCCAGACTGCTGAGTGTGTGGGCCAGCGTATCGTGCAATTCCCGCGCCAGGCGGTTACGCTCCCGGCTGGTTGCCAGGTGCTCGAGGGTCAGGGTGTATCCAAGCATTTGCTGGTTGGCATGCCGCAGCTCCCCCCGCTGCGCTCGTTGGGCGGCCATCATGCGTGAGACCAGATAGCCCACGACAATAAAGGTGAAGACCCGCGTGATGAGCACCCCGGTCACACTGATGGCGGAAATGAACACGTCTGACTGCCGGAGAAGCCTCAGAAAGATGATGGCATCGAGCAGGGTTGAGCTGATGATGTATGCAAGGACGGCCTTGAAGTTGTATTGCCAGGCGACCATGATCAGAGGGATGATCAGTACCGGGATCAATTGCCACGAAGCCAGGACAAAGCTCAGCTCGTAGAGTTCAAAGGGGATTGCCAGCGAGTGCCGGCCTTCCACCAGGATCGTAATTGCTGTGCTGGGGTTGGCGCGGATCAGTGACGTCAGGTAAGTCGTGAGGATGCTGCTGACAGTGGTGATTACTACCAGAATTGGGATGAAGAACCGCCCTGTTTTCTTTCTGATCCAGGGCCAGTATAATAACCCTAGGGTCAGCAGATTGCCAAAGGGCAGGATCCAAAGCGGATGGATGACCATGTTGGCGATTCCGATTCGCAGATAGATCGACACTGTCTGGATGGTGGAAATTCCGACGAGGAACCAGGATAACAGCCGATAGGTATTGAGTAAGCCCGGTTCCAGTTGGGACTCTTTTTTCATATTCTTATCTTAGCATATTCCATCTTCATTCCATCGTGACATGCATGATTAAGAAAAATGACAGCTGTCATTTCTTCTGGTGACAGCTTGCACAAGCGCTGGTGACCCACCACACTTAGGGCTATAATGGCCTGTGAGTTATGATAAAAAGAAAATTTGGAGGAAGAACGTGACAGAAACAAAGAAAAACAACAAAAAACGCCGTTGGGGCTGGTGGATCGCTGCGGGTGTGGTAGTTGTGGTGGGTTTGATTGTGGGCCTACAGATTTACCGGAATAGCCAGGCCACCCAGGAAACCCTGGCCAACCTTGAAACCGAGCCTTATGCCCGCCAGACGCTTAAGATAAATATCTATGGCACTGGCACTGTGGAATCGGCTCAGACCGCTGTTTTGGCCTGGTCTGCCGGCGGGATCATTGACGTGGTCCATGTGAGTTTGGGCGAGGATGTGGTTAAAGACCAGGTCCTGATGACGCTTGATTCGGAATCAGTCTCCACTGATATTCTGCAGGCCCGGATCGATGTCATCAATTACCGGAATTCTCTCGATGATCTCTATGCCAACTGGCAGGCCGACCTGGCGCAGGCAAAATTGGATCTTCTCAACGCGGAAGAAGACCTTGGAGACCTGGAAAGAGACCGGCTGATCATGAATTATCAGCGCTGTTCGGATGAGAAGCTTGAGGAATTGGAAGATGATCTTGAACAGGCTGAGCGATTCTACAAGTTTCGCCAGAACTCGGACACCCTCAGTGCTGTCAATACCGCTCAGGCAAATTTAAACTATTGCCAGGCTGATTATACAGAGCGGGAGATCACGGAAGCAGAACTTAAGGTGGAACTGGGGGATGCTCGTGTGGTTGATCTGCAAAAGAAGGTGGACACACTTTCAGAAGGGCCGGACCCGGATCAGGTCACGATCCTTGAGACCCAGCTAGAAATGGCGCAGTCCCGGCTGGACAGCGCTCTGATTAAAGCGCCCTTTGCAGGGACAGTCACTGTTCTGCCCGCGCAGGAAGGGGATCTGGTTCAGGCAGGGACTCAGGCCGCCCAATTGGATGATTTTTCCAGCCTCTTTTTGAATGTCAAGATCTCTGAGGTAGATATCCCGATGGTTATGGTCGGTCAGCCTGTTGAGCTCGTCTTTGATGCTTTTTATGAAGAAACGTATATTGGTGAAGTCGTTGAGATCGCGCCGGTCGGCCAGGCGGTTCAGGGGATTGCGGAGTATTCGGTCCGGATCGAAATGACCGGCGCGAATGGGCGCATCAAACCGGGAATGACCGCAGCCATCAATATCATCGCGGACGAACGTTTAGATGTCTTTGTTGTCCCAAACGAAGCTATTGTGATGATCGACGGGAAGGAACATGTCTTTGTCCGCCGCAACGGAGGTTATGAATCGGTACTTGTGACCCTCGGCGGTTATTCGGATTTTTACAGTGAAGTGATCTCTGCGGAGATTCAGGAAGGCGAACTGATTGTTCTCAACCCACCTTCCGCACTGACCGGACAGAATTCCCTCAGCGGCTCTTCCACCGGCGGCTTTGGCGGGTTTGGGAATTAAGGGTGATCATGAACGAGCAAAATCAAGTAATAAAAATTCATCATCTGACCAAGGTCTATCAAATGGGTGAGATCGAGGTGCACGCTTTGCGCGGGGTCAGTTTTACGGTGAAATCAGGCGAAGTGCTGGCCATCATGGGACCTTCGGGCTCAGGCAAGTCCACCCTGATGAATATGATCGGCTGCCTTGATGTCCCCACCGATGGTGATTACTATCTTGAGGGTGAACTGGTCTCGACTCTGGATGAGGACCAGCTTGCCATTGTGCGCAATCGGAAGATCGGGTTTGTGTTCCAGAAATTCAATCTCCTCCCCCGGGCCACTGCACTGGCGAACGTTGAATTGCCCCTGCGCTATGCCGGGACCAATGGAAGCCGCAGAGACCTGGCTCACCAGGCCCTGGAAGCCGTCGGGCTGGGCGACCGGATTTACCATCAACCGAATGAGCTTTCCGGCGGACAGCAGCAACGTGTGGCAATTGCCCGCGCGCTGGTGAATAACCCGGCCATTATCCTGGCGGACGAACCGACGGGTAACCTGGATACGACTTCCGGCGATGAGATCATGAACCTCCTGCTGGATTTAAACCGGACTCAGGGTACAACCCTGATCATTGTGACCCATGACCCGGAAGTTGCGTCGATAGCAGAACGGATTATCTACCTTCGCGATGGCCTGATTGAAAATCAGGAGGTGCGGTCATGAACTTTCTCCTAAACATCAAAGAAGCCCTGCAGAGTTTGAACGCCAATAAGATGCGATCCCTTTTGACAATCCTGGGCATTGTGATCGGCGTTGCTTCTGTGATCGCGCTGTTGTCAATCGGCGAAGGTGCGGGCGATTCCATCACCGGCCAGATTGAGAGCATTGGGACCAATGTGATTTACATCCTCGGCGGTAATTCGAGTGAGACGGTCACCAACCCCAAGGATCTGACTTTGCGGGATGCGACCGCGCTGGCAAATTCATCGCAGGCATCCGAAATTGCTTATGTCGCCCCTGTGGTCAGCAAAGGCAGTGAGGTATCCACCAGCAATGAATCGGTTGAAACATCCATTCTGGGTGTTACTCCTGATTATCTTCACGTTCAAAACCTGACCATGGCCGAGGGTGCGTTCATTACTCTGGGAGAGGTCGAAGGGCGGAGCGCTGTGGTGGTTTTGGGGCCCCAAATCGCTGAGACCCTGCTCGGACGCAGCTCCGGGATCGTTGGGCAGACGGTGAGGATTGGCGGCTATCCTTATCGCATTGTTGGCGTGACTGAGTCGAAAGGTGGGAGTGCCTTTAATAATCCGGATAATAATGTTTATATTCCTGTTTCCACAGCCCAGACCCGCCTGGCCGGGGGAGATTCGTCTGACCGGGTCCAGCAGATCCTGGTTTCCGTGAAAAATGCCGAGGATGCTGATGCCGCGATTTCGCAGATTACCACGATCCTGAGACGGACTCACCGCATCCCGCCCCGCAGCCCGGATGACTTCAGCATCCTCAACCAGCAGGATTTCCTCGCTGTGGCGGCCTCAATCACCAATGTGCTGACCATCTTTCTCGGCGGCATTGGCGCAATCTCGCTCCTGGTGGGCGGGATTGGGATCATGAACATCATGCTCGTCTCCGTTACAGAAAGGACCCGGGAGATCGGGCTGCGTAAGGCGCTGGGAGCCCGAAAGATGGATATTCTGGTTCAGTTCCTGACCGAATCGGTGCTGCTCAGCATGATCGGCGGCATGATCGGGATTGCGCTGGGCTGGGGTATCTCCCTGGCTGTGAGCTGGATTGCCGTACAAAGCGGAACGCCGTTGGATGTCAGTGTGACGTTGAATTCCGTGCTGCTGGCGACCCTTTTCTCGGCGGCTGTGGGGATCTTCTTTGGATATTACCCCGCAAACCGGGCAGCCTCGCTGGCCCCTGTGGAGGCCTTACGTTACGAGTAGTGAGAACATGTCGGCTGAGCAAAAAACTGGAGGTTTGGCCGGTTTGAACTTGGATTTCCCCCTAATCTGATTATTTGTCTGACGATTGTAGGGTTATCGTAGGGTAATCGTCAAGTTAGTTAAACCAGGATTTGTTAGAATATAGGCAGCTAAGACACTTTTCTTCTCCTTCTGATGAGCGCCAGGGTCGGCGTCCCTGGCGCTCAACATTTAACCTTTGATATTTTCAGCGGCACATGGATTACTGTTTTGGTCATCTCCCCCATAAAGATTAATTTGGACGTACACACGAGGCAGGTGCTTTTCAGTCAGCGTCAGTGATATGCGGTGGGTATCCCAGGCTATTCCCGCCGGCTTTGCTCATACTCTGAATAATTCCCCGGATATATTTTTGTTCCCTCCCCATCCAGGGCCACGATCCTTTTCACGATCCGGTCCAGAAAGTACCGGTCGTGGGAGACAGCCAGGATTGTCCCGTCGAATTCCAGCAGGGCGTCTTCCAGCACCTCGCAGGAGGGGATATCGAGGTGGTTGGTCGGCTCGTCCAGCAGCAGGAAGTTAGCCCCTGAAAGTGTGATCAGCGCAATCTGCAGCCGGGCTCGTTCCCCGCCGGACAGCATGCTAACAGGCGTATCCCGCTGGTCGTAGGAGAAGAGATATTTTTTAAGGAACGCCACCCCCCGGCTCTCCGAGAAGTTGCCCGCTTTGCAGATTGTCTCCAACAGGGTCAGCCTGGGATCAAGCGTCTCAAATTCCTGCGCGTAATACCCGGCTTTGACGCTGGGGCCGATTCGGATCTCACCAGAATCCGGTTCGTCCTGGCCGAGGATCAATCGGATCAAAAGGGATTTCCCCGCGCCGTTCGGCCCGATCATGCCCACCCGTTCTCCATAGCGGAGTAGGAGGTTGATGTCACGGAGTACCCGGTGGGTGCTCTGTCCGTCGGGGGCGGGGAAGCCCTTCGAAAGGTCTGATATCTCCAGCACCTTTTCGCTTCCGCGCCAGCCGCCCAGGCTGATCTCGATCCGGTCCCGGTCTAAAAGAGGTTTGTCGATCTTATCCATCCGCTCAAGCCGTTTCAGGATGTTCTTGCCGCGGATGGAGAACTTGGCGTTGTCATAAACCTTGCCCCACATCAGCAGGCGATTGGCGGCCTGTTCCAGGCGGGTGATTTCTTTCTGCTGGGCCTGAAAGCGTTCCGCCTGCCTTCTTAGCCGGAGCTGCTTCTCAAACATATATTCCGAGTAGTTGCCGGGGAATTGTGCGATCTTTCCTGAATCAACTTCCAGGATTCCATCCACGACCATGTCGAGGAAATAACGGTCGTGCGAGACGATCACTACGCTGCCAGGAAAATCTTCTATCAATTGCTGGAGCAGGGCTTTACCGTCCAGGTCCAGATGGTTATCCGGCTCGTCCAGCAGGAGGATGTCCGGGCGGCTGATGATGATCCTGGCCAGCCCGAGGAGTTTCTTCTGTCCACCGCTGAGCTTTCGTACCGGCAATTCCATTTCATGTTCGGCGAAGCCGATCTTCGTAAGCAGCGACCGGATCCGGCCTTGAAGGCCGGCCCCGCCCAGACTGTGATAATCAGAGAGGGTCTGTTCCTGATGGCTGATCAGGCGGGCCAGACGTTTATCATTTGTATAGATATCCGGATTGGCGAATTGACTTTCCAGTTCTGCCAGCTCCGCTTCAAGCGCCAGTACCTGGCCCGCCCCTTCCTGAACGGCTTCAAAAGCCATATGCTCCGGGTTAAGGTCGACTTCCTGCGCCATATAGGCAATGCGCAGTTTTTTATCCCGTGCGATGAACCCTGAATCTGGCCGGAGCTCGCCAAGAAGCAGTTTGAGCAGTGTGGTCTTCCCGCTGCCGTTCGGGCCGATCACGCCGTAACACCCTTCCTGAATCTCGCAGGATGCTTCCTGAAAGATGGGTAAGGAGGGGTATGAAAAAGTGACCTTATCAAGCCTTAGTTTGATCATGGTAGAAAGCGTGAGTCGTGAATGGTAGGTGGTGAATGGTCATGGGTCTGAGGTACATGGTATAAGGTAATAGGTATTAGGTATTAGGTGTTGAGTTTCAAATGAACCTTAATACTTCATTTTTGCGAATCTTATCGAAAAAT
>CAZXRL010000017.1:0-23731 GCA_964643275.1 uncultured Candidatus Brevefilum sp. | reverse complement strand
AAGACCTGGGGGATCGTGGTCAAGGTATCAATTTCCCAGTAATCCAGCAGGCCGTTAAAAGCCGCCCGGGATGAATTTTCAACCGAGATCACGTTCTGGATCCAAAACGCCTGATAGCTCACACCCTGCTTGTCCAGAAACTGCCGGACCTGCGCCTGCGATTCCGCCGCCTGCGCGGTCAGCGTCTCATAAACATACCGGCCCCGCTCCTCCCAGGACATGCCATAAGCCGCTGAGAGGTCAGCCTGGTCTTCAAAGAAGATCAGGTAATCCAGCGAATCAGACCGTTGTTTGACCTGGTTCAGCAGAGCCTCCTCCACAACGGGCGGGTCATGCCGGGGATCCTGCGCGCTGACAGCGCCTAGTGACGTGCTGCTGAATGCAAGCAGGAGGGTCAGACTTATCAGCAGTCTGAGGGTCCCCCGGCCCGAGTTTTGTCGTTTCTGTCTGAGATTTTTCATCGAATACCAGTATTTTATTATTAATTTGTAACTTTATGGAAATTCAGTATAGCACAACCGGGTTTAAAGAGGCAATCCATATAAGGTTGTGGACAGGGCTGTCGTAAAGTCGAATGAATAACGCTTCTCCTGATAATTTTGATTTATTACCTCTTTCCTTTACAACCTGTTGGCGCGCCACCTGTTTATTTTGAGCAATTGGTTTATCAGAATTATTGCTGAGAACCCAGCAACATCTTAAAAAGGAGTTGTTTTTTAGGCTTCCCCTAGCACCTGCGGGCGTTCCGCATTGCTTCAAGGCGAAGCAGACTGATGAGGTGAAGAAAAGACTTAAAAAAGGGCACCTCATCCAGCACTTCGTGCCACCTTCTCCTCAAGGAGAAGGCAGAAAGAATAATGGAGATGGCACACACCTTGCGGGTGATCTGCTTCGTTTCAACTGGACGGGTACCCGCAGGAAGGGAAGGTATGGCTCAAGAGTGTAGGTGAATGAATAGACTGAAACATACGACTTAACGATTACTCCGGGTCCGGGTTTACCCCTGTTTCCTGCTATAATGGACCAAAACTTGGGAAAGTGAGCGCATCATGTCCCTCAGGACCTATCTCGACCGGCTGCCCGAACACGGCAGCATGACCCGGATCAACAAACCCGTATCCAAACACCTCCAGACAGCCGGTATCCTGAAAGCCCTCGAGCCAGCGCCAGTCCTCTGCACCCGGATCGAAGAATCAGCGTTTCCCGTCATGGGCAACCTTTTCTGTACCAAAGAGTCCTTTGCCGGTTACCTCGGGATCGCCGTTGAGGAGATCATCCCCACCCTTTCCCGCGCCATTGAAGACCCCAGCCCCCCAAAAACCACCGAGCAGGCGCACTGCCAGGAGGTCGTCCTCACCCAGCCCGACCTGGACGACCTGCCGATCCTGTTCCACTGCGAGGGCGACGGCGGGAACTATATCTCCTCCGGCGTGATGATCGCCGGGCACCCGACCTACGGCCAGAACCTGGACTTTCACCGCTGCATGCAGTTTTCCAAAACAGAAATGGCTGTCCGGGTCGTCAAAACCCGCAATTTTGACACCTTCCTGCAGGAGCTCGGCGCTGTGGATGTCGCCATCTGCATCGGTGTCGCCCCGAACATCCTGGTTACCGGTGCAACCTCCGTTGAGATCGGCCTCAACGAACTTGAGATCGCCAACGCACTGGAACCTTTTGAAGTGGTCAAAGCCCGGACCTCCGACCTCCTGATCCCGGCGGAAGCCGAGTTCGTGATCGAAGGCACCGTCTACCGCGACCGCCGCCATGCGGAAGGCCCTTTTGTGGATCTCACAGAAACCCAGGACATCATCCGGGAGGAGCCGGTTCTCGAAGTCAAATGTATCACCCACCGGCATGACCCCATCTGGCATGCCCTGCTCCCCGGCGGACTGGAGCATAAACTCCTGATGGGGATGCCGCGGGAGCCCACCATCTTCCGGGAAGTGAACAAAGTCGCCGAATGCCTGGATGTGAACATCAACCCGGGCGGCTGTTCCTGGCTGCACGCCATCGTCCGGATTCGCAAACAGCATGAGGATGACGGCCGGAAAGCGATCGAAGCCGCCTCCCGGGGACACAGCTCGTGCAAGCATATTTTCGTTGTGGATGAGGACATTGACATCTACGATCCCCTTTCGGTGGAATGGGCGCTGGCTACCCGCTTTCAGGCAGACCGGGATCTGGTCATGCTCGGCAGGGAACGCGGCTCCTCCCTTGACCCCAGTGCCGACCCAGGCACGTATGAGACCTGCAAGGTCGGCTTTGATCTCACCGCACCGCTGGCGACAGCCGGTAAGAATTATGCCAAAATCCCCTTTCCTAAAGTGGATTTAGGTGAATTAATGGATTAATTTGCTTATATATAGCTATTCATGGTATTCCACAGGTGAATAAGAGAAATTCAGGGGTGGGTTTACTCAAACCACCCCTGTTCATGGACTTTCAAGCCCCAACAGCGTCAATCCCGGCTCATCCTGAGGATCTCAGCTGCCACCTCGGGGGTGATATCCCCGTGTTCGCCGAGGACCGTCCCGCGTTCTTCAAACCGCGCCCGTACCCTCTCAGCGGCTTCTTCCGGATTAATCCCGTAAGTCGTCAGGGTGGTGGGCATTCCAACCCGATGGAAGAAATCCTCCATCCGCGCAATCGCCTCCCGAATGACGGTTGCGTCATCTCCCGTCAACCCCCAAACCCGCCGCCCGTACTGGGTCAGTTTCTCCGCTTTCCCCGCCTGCATGACCCGGTAGAGATGCGGCATCACGGCCGCCAGTGTTTCAGCGTGGGCAAGGCCGTAGAAAGCCGTCAGCTCATGCCCGATCAGATGCGTTGCCCAGTCCTCGGGGACGCCCTGATTGATGAGCTTGTTCAAAGCGTTCGTTGCCGTCCACATCAGGTTCGCGCGGACATCATAATCCGGCGGGGTTTGAAGCGCCTGCTCACCGATCTCCTGCAGCGTCAGCAGGATCGCCTCCGCCTGCCGGTCCTGAAGCCTGGCATCAACCGGATACGTGGCATACTGCTCCATCACATGGATATAGGCGTCAACAATCCCGTTCCTGACCTGGTTCTCCGGCAGCGAGAAGGTCGTCGTCGGGTCCAGGATGGAAAACACGGGGAACATCGCCTCGCTCCGCCAGGCATATTTTTCATCGGTTGCCCGGCGCGAGATCACAGAAGTATGGTTCATTTCCGACCCGGTGGCCGGCAAGGTCAAGACGGTTGCAAGAGGCAGAGGTTCACCGATCTCAGGTTTCTTCTTCTCAATCACAATATCCCAGGGCTCCCCATCCAGATACGGGATCCCCGCCGCGACGAGCTTGGCACCATCAATCACGCTGCCGCCGCCGACCGCCAGGACAAAATCCACACCCTTTTCACGGCCTAGATCAATCGCACCGGTCAGGGTATCGTAATCCGGGTTGGGTTCAATCCCGCCAAACTCAACGACCTCAAACTTCTCAAGCGCAGCCATCACCTGGTCATAGACCCCGTTGCGTTTGATAGAACCGCCGCCATAACACATCATGACTGTCGCACCTTTCGGGAGCTGATCGTTCAACTGGCCGATCGTGCCTTTGCCAAAGATGATGCGGGCCGGGTTGTAATAGCTAAAGTTTCTCATGGTTTCTCCTTGCCTACGAGTAATGGATTTCAATTATACGGGGTGTCCTCAGGGGGCTATGTCTGAAGTGGATAGCGGGCTGATCTCAAAGCCGGCACCGAGCAGCGCTTTGCGGACTGCCCTGGCGTTCCTGACCGCCGCGGCGTTGTCACCATGCAGACAGAGGGTGTCAATCCTGATCCTCTCACCCCGGACAGTGATGCCGTCACGGGCCAAAGTCACAGCGTTGGCAGCGACCGCCTTAGGGTCCGAGATCACCGCGCCGCTTTGAGATCTGGGCAGCAGCTGCCCTTCCTCAAGATACCGTCTGTCAGGGAATCCCTCCTGTGCGACCCGCAAGCCTGTCACTTCTCCGGCCTGGGCCAGGGCTGAACCCGCCAGACCCACCAGGACCAGCTCCCGGTCATAAGCATAAACAGCCCGGGCAATCGCATCCGCCGCTTCGCGGTCCTGCGACCCCAGGTTATAGAGCGCGCCGTGAGGCTTGACCTGGACCAGCCGCACCCCTGCTGCTCGTGCAAATCCTGCCAGTGCGCCAAGCTGATAAAGAATAATATTGACGATCTCATCCGGAGACAGATCCATCCTCCGGCGGCCAAAACCCTGCAGGTCGGGGAACCCCGGATGCGCACCCAGACTCACCTGATGCTGTTTTGCCAGCGCGACGGTGCGCGCCATCACCTGCGGGTCGCCGGCATGGAAGCCGCAGGCGACATTCACCGAGCTGATCAGCGGCATGATCTCGGCATCAACCCCCAGGTCATACCGGCCAAAACCCTCCCCAAGTTCGCTGTTCAAATCAATCCTCATAATTGATGCCACAGGTCCTCCTTTGGCTGAATGCCGGAATCGATCCCGGCGAGCGCATTTCGATAGATCTCCTGTGCGGCTGAGACCTCGACGGGCGCGAAGCGGATTTCTGACACGCCGGGTTCAGACTGCGCCACAAGGGGCAGGTCCGCCCGGATCACCGTTGCAATACACGTATACCCGCCTGTGGTCGGATGGTCAGGCATCATCACGATCGGCTGCCCATCTCCAGGCACCTGGATCTCGCCGATGACCATGCCCTGGGACACCAGATCCGCGCCGCCATGGTGAACCATCACCGGCCCCCTGAGCCGGTATCCCATCCGGTCGGAACGGGTGGAAACCGTGAACGGCGATCTGTAAAAGGCTTCCACGCTGGCGGGTGTGAAACGGTCCTCATGCGGCCCGGGCACAACCCGGATAACGTTTTCGGCCTGACAGGGCGGATGGAAGGCTTTGGGGAGTGACTGTCCGGCAAGCTGCCAGCCAATCCCTTCTTTACGGGCTGTTGGGACCTGGTCTCCCGCAGTTATCGGGCGGCCCATCCCGCCTCTGGGGTAAACGCTCTGAGAGCCAAACCAGGCCGGCGTGAGCAGATCACCCGCAGCCGCCAGATAAACCCAGTTTCCACCCGGCGTTTTTTCAAGCCGCATTTCATCAGCTTCTCTGGCACGGAACGCCATCCAGAGGGGCAGCTCCCTGCCATTCAGCCGCAAACGGTACCCCGCACCGCAGACGGCGAACAACATCTCCGATTCTACCCGCAGGACCGCGTCCGAAAAGCCAAGTTCCAGGCAGGCCGCGCCCGGCGCATTCCCGACCAGGAGGTTCGCCGCCCTGTGCGCCCACCAGTCCATCGGCCCGGATTCCGGCAGGCCAAAACGCTGGTATCCGCTGCGGCCGGAATCCTGCACCGTCAGCGCTAAAGCCGCTTGTGTGACCAGCAGGCCCATTGCACGGTGCTTCCTTCCGCAGCCACAAACATAACCTCATCTCCGGGTGAAAGCAGGAAGGGAGGGTCACGCTCCAGGTCAAAGATTTTCTCACTTATCCGACCGATCAGCTGCCAGCCTCCCGGAGAGTCTAACGGATAAATTCCTGTCTGCTCGCCGGCAATGCCCACCGATCCCGCCGGGACCAGGGTGCGGGGGTCATCCAGCCGCGGCGTCGCCAACGCCGGATCCAGTCCCAGCAGATAAGGGAACCCGGGGGTAAAGCCCATCATTGCGACCACATAAGTGGGGGTAGTATGACGTCTGACAACCTCCTCTGGTGATATATCATGGTAACGGGCGACAAAATCCAGGTCCGGGCCATCCTCACCCCCATAACGGACGGGGATCACAATTTTTCCGGATTGCTGTGAATCCTCAAAGGGACAGGAACGCCACCGCTCCTCGAGCCAGGTACGGACCTGCCCGCCATTAACCTTCAGGAGATCATACAAGACCAGCAGACTGGCATATCCGGGCACACAGGCTGTAATACCCGGGAACAGGTCTGCCTTCAGCCATCGGTCCAGAGCGTGCACCCGGGCATTAAGAGCAGGGCTGACCCGTTCCCCAAATTCAAGCAGCAAGGCTGAATCGCCCACCGGAGAATATCTGGGAAAACCTTCAGGAAGCTCGTTCATCGGTTTTTGCCATCATCGCCATCTGGATGGACGCGGTCAGGTGCGCGCCAAGCAGGACGATGGTCGCTGTGAGATAAATCCAGAACAAGAACACCACAATCGTCCCCACCGACCCGTAGACCAGCCGGTATTGCCACAACCCGCTGCTCAGGTACCAGGAAAACCCATTGTTCAGGATTTCCCAGGCAATCCCGGCAATCAATGCGCCGATCAGCGAGGCTTTATGGCTGACCTTAACAGTCGGCACCCAGCGGTATACCGCCCAGAACATCAGCGTGCTGGTTCCGAACGGCAGCAGGAACGCTCCAATCCGCCAGATAAAGGTTTCGTGCAGCGTTTTACCGTTGAGCGGGATATTGATTGCGGGCAGCAGGTTCGAGAGCGTCGAGGTCGCAAACGCCAGCAGCGTGAGAGAACCCAGCATCAGGATCATCAAGAGGCCAAGCAAACGGCCTTTGAAGAAATCCGGCACCGAGGCTTTCGGGAAAGCGCGGTTGATATTCTTGACCAGGATATTGAAGACACTTGTCGCAGACCAGATCAGACCGGCCAGCGCGATGAAGGTGACCGCCCCCCGCAGTTCCAGGACCTGATCGATGTTCCTGATCACGATCTCTTCCGCCCCCGGAATGATGCCTTGAATCAGCATCAGCAATTGGTTTTGAACCTCACCCCGGTCTACAAAGAAACTCCCCACGACTATAAAAACAATCATCATGGGGAAGATGGAGAACAAAGCATAATAAGCAAGGCTTGCCGAAGCTTCCGAACCCCGCTCCTTTGTGAAACGCTCAACAGCTACACGGAGGATCTCCAAAACCCCACCACTCAAAGCGTTGATCTTTTTATAAACCGCCTTAAGAAAATCGGTTACCCATTTTTTGTGTGATTTCCAATCCATGATGACAGATTTTTCCACTATAATACTTTAGAATAATCAGGGTAATTATACTGGTTTAATAATCCGAACCTGAGAAACGCCGGTAAAATCCCCTAAACACCTTTATACTGATAGAAAAAACTCATCGACGACGAACAGGAGCCTCATGGACATCCACACCATTCAAGCCTACTACGAAGCCCGCGGACTGCAATGGCCGGACGCCAAAGACGCCCTGTGGTTCTTCCTCTCTGAAGTCGGTGAACTCGCTGAAGCATACCTCTCCCACCATGCCGATACGCTGACCGCCGAAGAGATCAATATGTTGGAGACATTTGCGAAAGAAGGGCAGCATGCCGATGAAATCGTCTCAAGGGTGGATGGCTGGATCAGGAATAATGACCGCATCCGCAAGGAGGACATCAACAAAGAAGTGGCGGATTGTGAGATGATGCTGGATGTCTTTATGTACAGCCTGACCGGATCAACTCCAGATGAGGCCCTGCTGGCTAAAATGAAAGAAAAACTGGGTGATAAGGCCGATGCCCTGGAGACATGAGGTCACATTCCCGGTTTGACACAGGCAGGATCTTCGATTAAACTCAAAACCGTTCCACATAATAATCTCAGAAAGGAGGCGAACTGCATGTCACAATTGACCAGAACTGATCCAAGACAATTGTTATCCGCGCCTCCTGCTGGGCGATGCAAGTGATTGCATCCTAAGCCTGACTCCTCTGCCACAGGTGTGCGCCTGTGGTTTTTTTATTTTTCCCCCTTAGAAACCACAATAGATCTCCGGTATCGCCTGGAAACTTCCAGACGACCAAGACTGATAAGGAATATCGCTTTAATGATTACAAATGATAAATTTGACCTCTATGACCAGGTAGAAGACCTGGACAGCCTGCCGGCTATTCGCAATGTTCCCGAAGACCAGTACCTCCGCCAACGCAAGCCTCCAAAGATAGCCGGTTCAACGCCATCCAGCGCCATGCAGGAACTGGCTGAACAGGAAAACGAACTCAATTTCAGTTACACCGCTGCCAAACATGAGAAAAAATGGTTGACCGATTCCCTGACCGATTTCTACCGGCAGCAGTGGTTTGACGATGTTCTGCGCCTGATCAAAGGCGGGGGCAAGGAAGCCTCCGTCTATCAATGCCTCGGCAACCAGACCACGCAAACGCCCTTTATTGCCGCCAAAGTTTACCGGCCGCGAAAATTCCGCCAGCTCCGGAATGACTCCCTCTACAGAGAAGGCCGGTTGAATTTGGATGACGAAGGCCATGAGATCCATGATGACCGCGCGCTCCATGCGATTCGCCAAGGCACAGCCTTTGGGATGCGCTTGGCTCATACCTCCTGGATCGAGCATGAATTCCAGACACTGACACTCCTTCACAAAGCCGGTGCAGATGTCCCAAAGCCTTACATGAGCGGAAATAACGCTATTTTGATGGAATATATCGGCTGGGATGAAATCCCGGCACCGACCTTGAACACGGTCAACCTCCCATTAAAGGAGACGCGCCACATCTTCGACCAGGCCATCCACAATGTTAACATCATGCTGGCCCATCATCGTATCCACGGTGATCTTTCCGCTTTTAATATCCTTTATATGGAAGGGCAGATCACATTGATCGATTTTCCCCAGGCGATTGACCCCGGACAAAACCGGAACGCCTACCACATTTTCTGCCGGGACACCTCCGGCTATGCGAATATTTTATTGCCCGGGGGGTGACGTGTGACCCGCAGAAGCTGGCCCAGGACCTCTGGACAGGCCATGGATTTCAGATCCGCCAGCCGATAGATCCACGTTTGATGGATCTGGAAAAGCTGGATTCTTAAAGACAGGGAAGCTCTTGCAAACCAAAACCCAAAGGTGCGCTCCGGATCGGAGCGCACCTCATCTAAGGACATCACTGGTTTACCTATGGCTGCAGGATATTGTCCACATCCAGGGTGAAGATCTCGGCCACATCCTGGGCGACGACCATATAAGTGCCCGCCTCAAGTCCGTAAACATCCAGGGGTACCGTCTCCTCGAAGGGGACCAGAGCTTCTGTGCAGGCAATCTCCCCCGTCGGACGCCGGCTCGTCAACGTGAGAATAAAGGTGCTTTGCTGTCGTTCAACCGCAATCTCATGCAGCTCGACACAACCATCAGGCAGATAGCCGGAGACAAGCACGTTGACCTGAACCGGAAAACTTTCCATGATCAGGATATCCAGGGCTTCGACATACGCATCGGAACCCAGCTCATAGTCGTCAACGATTGGCGCAGGCTGGCAGGCAGCACCGAATAACGCGAAGAACAAAAGGGCAGTCAATATCAGTAATGATTTCTTCATTATCGATTCCTTTCAATCAGAGGTGGATCACTTAATTAACGCAGAATAAGGGAACTTTGTTCCTTTTTATCCATACTTGTGAATATAATAGGTTAACCACGCCTGATATCAATTCATAAGAAAATCATCCGGGGAAAACAGGACAGTGGCCCGCTCCCCAGACCCACGCAGGCCCACCTTAATTTTATTAAAGTCGGTTTCCAGAAAAACCGGAATTATCGCGTAAAATGATAGTAATCCAACAGAAGGTTTCCAAGGAAAGAAAGGAACACAATGGAAAAAATAACACGCAAACGGGTCTGGCTTTTTCTGGGGTTTGCCTTCGGCATCTCCTGGCTGACCGCACTGGTACTCTTCCTCACAGGCGGATTGCAGAACAGCCCGGTCATTTTCATGATAGGCGGGATGCCCATCACTCTGGCGCTCGTCCTCCTCTCAACTGCCTATATGTTTGGGCCAGCAATCGCCAACTTCCTCACCCGCTGGATCACTAAAGAGGGAAAGGAAAATCTCTGGCTCAAACCGCACTTTGACCGCGGCCGATGGGTTCACTGGCTTGCCGCCTGGTTCCTTCCCGGGATACTCACGATCCTCGGTGCCGTCGTCTTCTTCCTCATCTTTCCCCAATACTTTGATTCGGAATTGATTGTGCTCAGAGAACAGATGGAAATGAGCGGCGCAGGATCGATGTCCAATCTCTGGTTGATCGTTGTCCTGCAAACTTTCCAGGCGATGTTGATCTCGCCCCTCCTGAATGCGGTTCCCACCTTCGGTGAGGAATTCGGATGGCGGGGCTATCTGCAGCCAAAGCTGATGGCCCTGGGGCCGCGCAAAGCCATCCTGCTGACAGGCGTGATCTGGGGAATCTGGCACTGGCCCGTCATTTTGATGGGGCATAACTATGGTTTGGGGTATTTCGGTGAACCGTTCCTCGGCCCGTTGGCCATGGTCTGGTTCACGCTGACCCTGAGCGCGCTCTTCGGCTGGGTCACGATCAAAGCGAACAATGTCTGGCCTGCGGTCATCGCGCACGCCGCAATCAACGGCATCGCCGCCATCGGCTTTCTCATGATACGGGGAGAACCCAGCACACTCCTTGGCCCTGCGCCGACCGGGATTATTGCCGGCCTTGGGCTGACGCTTTGCGCCTTGATCATCTTTCTGCATCCCAAAGGGCTAACACCAAAACCAGCAGAACAACAGCTCTAACCCTAACAAAACTCTGTAGAATTGAGAGTCGCGCTTCTCCAAATGAAAAAGTGCCCTTCAGTTTGAATGGGCACTTTCAGGTGATTAACTATGTTTTGCAGAAGGCCGGTAGCGGTTCTGATTCCTCGATCGGGACATCCTGCTGTTTTTATTCCCAGGGTTATTCTTCCGTGTTTCCTTCAGGACCGTCTCAAAGCCATTGACACGGCGGCGTTCCAGACCTTTTCCCAAGGTTCGTTCAATCGAATGGACAATCGACAGATCATCCTGGGTCACCAGTGAAAATGCTGTACCGGTTTGTTCCATCCGACCGGTGCGGCCGGTCCGGTGGGTATATGCCTCAGCAGTATCGGGTACGTCAAAGTTGATCACATGTGAAACTTCCATCACATCAATACCCCGGGCGGCAATATCCGTCGCCACCAGGACTTTGACTTTCCCTTTCCGAAAGGCGTTCATGGCTGCTTCCCGTTTGGATTGAGACAGATTGCCCTGGATTGACGTTGATGACACGCCTGCCTGGCTCAATTGGACAGCCAGTTTTGCGGCCCGGCGTTTGGTGCGGGTAAACACCAGGACCTGATTGCTTCTGTGTTTGTCCAAAAGATATAACAGCATATCCAGTTTTTGAACCTGATTCACAGGATAGATCGCATGGTCAATCGCGTCTATGGGTTTGGCAATATCAATTTCAATGGTGACCGGATGATCCATTATTTGCGTTGCAAGATCGTGGATCTTTGCCGGCATTGTAGCTGAGAAAAGTAGAGTTTGGCGTTTTTGGGGTATGGCACTGATGATCCGTTTAACATCCGGCAGGAAACCCATATCAAACATATGGTCCGCTTCATCCAGAATCAGGATCTCAATGTTCTTTAAATCAACGGCTCCCTGGTTTTTCAGGTCGAGCAGCCGCCCCGGACACGCAACAACAATATCAACACCGTTCCGCAAACGGCTTATCTGCGGATTTGCGCTTACGCCACCATAAATCGAAATGCTGCGCAAACCTGTCTGCCCGCCAAGTTCCTTGATGGCAACATGGGTTTGTTCAGCCAATTCACGGGTAGGAGCCAGGATCAATGCGCGCAGTTTTCCACGTTGGCCTTTCATCAGGCGCTGTAACATTGGGAGCACAAACGCGGCTGTTTTGCCTGTGCCAGTCTGGGCCAGGCCCAGCACATCAGAACCCTCCAGAATTGGCGGAATTGCCCTGGATTGGATCTGGGTTGGGGTATCATATCCAACCTTGGATATTCCCGCGTTAATCTGCGGGTGGAATGAAAAAGTATTGAAGTTCACAAAATTTTCCTTAATGGGTGTGATGAGGTGCACGGTTGTGTATTCACATCCGTGTCCGCTCCCTCACCCGCCTTTGCGGTAACACCATTAAGTGAGCTGGAGCGGCGTTTAAAAAATAAAACCAGGATAAAATCCCAGCCTGTTGAAATCTTATATGGTTCAACTTGGACTGTGAGAGTATACCACAACAATAATGATTAAGTTAACAAGAGTTTTTTAGGGATGATTTGGATAAGCAAGATTTTATTACTGGATTGAAAAGATTAATAGAATTCTGGATGGGTTTATGAAACCCAAACCCGGATCATCGGGACTTTCGAACTCCTATTCTTCCCAACCTTCCCTTCCGACCAGCGGCACAAACACCACCGGTATATTCTCAGACCGTTGGAAAGACTCCCCATCCCGGTCCCAGACCTCCAACCGTTGGGAGTACCGGCTCCCAACCGGGATGACAAGCCGCCCATTATCTGACAGTTGGGATTTGAGCGCCGGTGGGACCTCAGGGGCGGCCGCAGCGACCAGGATCCGGTCAAAGGGCACGGCCGGGGGATAACCCTGGGTGCCATCCCCTACATGCACATGAACGTTCTGATACCCCAGTTCCCTGAGATGTCTTTCCGCCTCTGCGGCCAGCTCAGCATGCCGCTCAATTGAATGCACCACACCGGCAAGCTCCCCCAGGATTGCAGCCTGATACCCGGATCCGGTGCCCACATCCAACACGGCATGATCCGGTTCCACAGAAAGCAATTCGGTCATCAGCCCCACAATATAAGGCTGGGAAATAGTCTGCCCGCAGCCGATCCGGATGGGACTGTCCACATAGCCTATCTTTTGCGCATCTTTGGGAATGAAAGCATGCCGGGGCACTTTCCGCATAGCAGCCAGCACCCGCTCATCGCTGACACCCCGCCGGGCAACCTGGAACTCAACCATCCTGTCCCGCTCATTTTGATAGGGGCTCATCCCAACCCTCTCTGTTAATTTTTCTGGATATCCTGCGATCCACTTTACCCATCGGATAATCCTTTAATTGGCCCGGTGTGGCCCAAACCAGATCAACGCCTTCCAGCGACCGGGGTTCCTGCCCATCCAGCAGCGTACACAAAAACGCATGTAAGGAAATTCGATAATGTGTGTAAGCATGCTTATAGACCCCCAAAAAAACATCTATCCTGATCCCGACATCCAGTTCCTCTCTGATTTCACGCCTGAGACAGGCCTGGAGGTCTTCGTCGTCCTTCTCATACGTCCCGCCCGGAAACTCCCACAAACCTCCCAGCAAGCCATCCCTTGGACGTTGTGCCAGGAGCACCTCTCCATCCCGGTGGATCACAGCGGCCGTCACTGTCAGATGCGGTAAAGTTTTCCGCGGTTCGCTCAGGGGACGCTCTTCCTGCACGCCGAGACGAAAGGATTCGCAATAATCCGAAACCGGGCAGAGATGACAAGCCGGTGTTTTTGGGATGCAGATGGTCGCCCCCAGATCCATCAATGCCTGATTGTAATCCCCCGCCTTCCCCGCTGGCACTTGTTCCTCCGCCAACGCCCGCACCTGCTTCTCAAAGGCCGAACTGCGGATTGTCTCAGTGAGATTAAACACCCTTGAGAAAACTCTGCGGATATTGCCGTCGACCGCAGCCACATCCTGCTTGAAGGCAATCGACGCGATCGCCGCTGCAGTATATGGGCCAATCCCCGGCAACTTTTCAAGCTCCTCCCGAGTTTCAGGTAATTTTCCGTCAAAATTTGAGACCAGGATCACCGCGGTTTGGTATAAGTTGCGTGCCCGGCTGTAATAGCCCAGACCCTCCCATTCCACAAGCACTGCCTGCTCATCCGCCTTTGCCAGGGACTCAATTGTCGGGAAACACCTCATCCAGCGTTCAAAATAGGGGATCACAGTATCCACCTGGGTCTGCTGGAGCATGATCTCGGAAATCCAGGTACGATAGGGAGATTCTAAAGAACGCCAGGGTAATGCCCTGGCGTTCTGATCATACCAATCCAACAGGACGTCAACAAACGTCATCAGAACTGGAATCCCCCTTCCAGTGGGGTCAGTTTCAGTTCATAGTTGGTGACGAAATCCTTCAAATGGCTGTTCAACTGGTCCCATTCATCCGAGTGGATGATTTTCCTCGCTCTTTCCAGCCCCGGGACAACCGCGCCGACCAGGATTTGAGGATGGTCACCATAAATGGTCACCCAGGCATCACTCAATGCCAGGCCTAGTTTTTGGACACCCGGCATAAAATTTCGCACAACGAATTCAAAGTATTCCTGCTCACGTCCCGGGACGATATCCCAGGTCATGATTACTTTCACATTCATCAAGGCACTCCTTCAGTTGTGCGAATAGTTTCGTAAATTACAGGCTCAAATCCAGCACCATCACCCGGGTCTCTTCGGGCAGCACGTTGACACTGGCTATTTTAACAGTCTCCTCGGTCTCAACCTGGGTCAGCCCCATTTCTTTGAGGAATTTCGAAAGAGGGTCCAACATCATTGATGATTCACTCGTCCCATAATGCATAGGAAGCACAATATTCGGCTCAAGCAAACTGATCACTTCTGCAGCTTTGGCTGCGTTCAGGCTGGTCTGCCCGCCCACTGGTACCAGCGCGACATGCACCTCCCCCATGCCCTCCACTTCTGTTTGGGTTGGGACGCTGTTCAGCTCACCCAGATGGACAATCTTCAAGCCATTATAGTCAATCACATACACCGTATTGCGGGCAGCATCGGATGAATCCTTGTTCTTCCGGCCATTAAGCCGTAGACCTGTGATGAACACCCCTCCAATTTCATATTCGCCAGGACCGGTAATTTCAAAGGCCTTGCCCTTGATCCCCTTAATGTAATTATGCGCCGGTTTGTCACAGCTCACTGTCACGACCTCCGCACGGAGTTTGCCGGGGTCATAACCCACAACTTCCGGATCATAAGGGTCCGTTACCACCGCGGCCATGCCGCGCTCATTGATTCTAAAACAAGAATGTCCGTGCCAGGTAATGTCCATGAAACCTCCAAAATATGTAATCGAATTATACAACGACCGCTCTGATCAGGGTCAATAATATCAACCTTAGATTTTATCAGTTAATCCTACCCAATTAATTGTAAAATAAAATCAGTGAAAGTTCAAAATCCACAACCAAGGAGGCACAAATGTTTGATGATATGGCTGGTTTCACCATCTTTCTGATCTGTTTCTCAGGCGTAATCCTCTTTATTCTCTTGATTATGGCTCTGAGAGCCATCAAAGTCATCCCTGAATATGAGCGAGGTGTCATCTTTACCCTAGGGAAATTCACGGGTATTCGGAATCCGGGATTGACCTTCCTGATCCCCTTCGTTCAAATCATGCAGCGGGTGGATATGCGCCTGGCGACCGCAGAAGTTCCCCGCCAGGAGGTTATGACCAAAGATAATATCCCGATGCTGGTCAATGCCGTGGTCTATTTCAAAGTGATTGACCCCGAAGCAGTGATCATCAAGATTGAAGACTACATTTTCGCCATCCGTCAATATACCCAGGCAGCCTTGCGGGATGTGATCGGCAATAATGAAATGGACGCCGTCCTGATGGAACGGCTTCAGATTGCCGAAGCAATCCGTGAAATCGTGGATGCCGAAACCAGTGACTGGGGCGTGGATATTGAATCGATCAAAATCCAGGAAGTCGAACTCCCGGCAGAGATGAAACGGGCAATGGCCCGCCAGGCCGAAGCGGAACGTGAACGCCGGGCGGTCATCATCGCATCGCACGGTGAACTTGAGGCTTCAAAGAACCTTCGACTCGCCGCAGACGAATTGGCCTCCTCTCCCGGTGCGCTGCACCTCCGCACGCTTCAAACCATCCGCGATATCTCCTCTGACCCGTCAGAAAAACTGGTGCTCTTCCTGCCTTCCAATATCGCCAATCTGATGGAAGGTTTCACTGGCAATAAGGAAAAATGACCGTGATCCATCTTGACAATAATGTCAGATATCTGCAAATCGCCTTTAACCATGACCTCAGAATGGTCCGGCAGGTCCTTCCGTTCATCCCGCAAAGCGACCGGATTCTAATCGAAGCCGGCACCCCATTCATCAAGCGGGAGGGGATGGACGGCATCCGGTTCATCCGCAGGCTCTGGCCGGGGCTTATTGTCGCGGATATGAAAATCGCCGATGGGGCAATCGGAGAAGTGGATATGGCCTGGCAGACAGGGGCAAGCGCGGCCACCATCCTGGGGAGCGCACCGGTTGAAAGCCTCAACCTTTTCATTCAACGCTGTGCCGAACTCGGCATCCTCTCGATGATCGACCTGCTGGGCGTGGCGGATCCATTGGACATCCTCCGCCCGCTGCAAAAATCTCCCGATGTGGTCGTGATCCATCGCGGCAGGGACGAGGAGAACACGCAAGGGAAACTCATCCAATACCGGCAGGTCAACCGGATCCGAAGCAAATTCAACACGCTGATCTCCGCTGCGGGTGGTGTGGATCTCCGCGAAGCCCGCAGTGCGATCTTCAACGGCGCGAACCTCGTCGTTGCCAATATCGTTCAGCCGGAGGATCAATGGAAGGGGATTCTGGCGGACAGGAATATCCTGAAAATCGCTCAGGAATTCCTTGACACCATTTCTTAAGGGCGTTTAAAAAACAATCCCGGAGATGATTGTTTCATCTCCGGGAATACCTTCATGCAATCTACTTAAAAACCTTCCAGCCTGCTCATGTCCACGACACCCTTTGACAGACCCGCCACACGCTGCACCAGCGCCAGGCGATTCTGTCTAACGGACGGGTCTTCAGCCATCACCAGGACCTCATCAAAGAAGCGGTTGACCACAGGTGCCAGAGGGACAAAGGCACTCAGGAAGGCATCAATGCTTGTCTTGCCAGTCATATTAGCCTCAGCGTGGTTGATTGCCTGATGAAGAGCCGTTTCAGAATCTTCCTGAAAACCCGCCTCATCCACCGAATAAACCGTATCCAGGTCGCGGGTGATCCGCACACAGCGGCTGAAGGCAGGGAGAAGCTCACCCCAATCTTCCCGGGCGGTCCAGGCTGAAAGCTCCCTGACGCCAACCAGCGCGCCAAAGGGGTCATGCCCCTGCTCAGCCAGGACCGCGTCCACAATATCGTAGCTGTATCCCATCTCCAGCAGCATCCCCCTGAGCCGGCCGGTGATGAATTCGAGACAGGCAGTCTGATCTACCGGGGTAATGTCCTTGTCCAAAACCCGGGCAGCTTCCCTCAAAGCCCAATGCAGGTCAAAATTCAATTCCCATTGGATCAAATTCTGGCAGATTCCCAGGGCAGCACGCCGCTGCGCAAAGGGATCTTTGGTGCCTGTCGGTGCCAGACCAACTGCAAACAGCCCCATCAGGGAATCCAACCGGTCGGCCAGCCCAACGACCAGACCCGGCTTCCCCCGGGGAAGCTGATCATCCGCTGAGCGGGGCAGGTAATGCTCGAAGATGGCTTCCGCAACGGCTTTCAGCTCCCCGCTGTGGATCGCATAGTAGCGGCCCATGATCCCTTGCAGGGAGGTCATCTCGACCACCATATTCGTTGCCAGGTCCGCTTTGCAGAGATTCGCTGCCCTTTGGGCAGTTTTCATCTCCGCATCCGGCAGGTTGAGTTTCAATCCTATAGGCTCAACCAGTTCCATAACCCTGTGTGTTTTATCAAGTAAAGAACCCAGTTTCTCCTGAAATGTCAGAGTCCTCAAATCATGGACAAAACCTTCCAATGGCTTTTGTAAATCTTTCTCCACGAAGAATTGCGCATCAGCAAATCTCGCAAGGATCACCTGTTCATTGCCGTCCGCAACAATATCCAGATGCTGGTCACCGCCGTTACGCACTGCAATGAAGTAGGGCATCAGGTTGCCATCCTGGTCTTCCACGACAAAATATCGCTGATGCTTCCTCATCACAGACACGAGGACATCCCGCGGGAGGACATCCAGATATTTAGGATCATACTGGCCGCGGAAAGCTGTGGGACATTCCACCAGATGAGTGACTTCCGCCAGCAATCCCGGGTCCGCCGCCACGCGGCCGCCGACAGCTTCTGCCAGCGCATCAGCCTGTGCCAGAAGGGTTTCCTGCCGGGCTTTCGGGTCCAGAATGATCCCCTGGGCTTTCATTGCTTCAATGTATTCTTCCGGAGACTCCACACTGAAGCTCTCGTTTTCGGTAAATCGCAGTCCCCGGGTCATGCGATCGCTGCGATAGCCCGCATATTCGAAAGGCACAACCGCGCCATCCAGAAGTGCCATCAGCCAGCGAATCGGACGCGAAAAAGCCACGCCGCTTTCGTTCCAGCGCATGGACTTATTGAATCGAATGCCAGCGATCAGATCGGAAAGCGCTTCTTGAAGGACATCCAATGCGGATTCCCCTATCGTGCTGACTCGTGCCACAACATAATCCCCATCGTCCATCTTTTCAATCGCAAGATCGGTCACCTGGATCCCCTTGCTGCGGGCAAATCCCTCAGCAGCCCGGGTCGGATTGCCGTCCGCATCAAAAGCACGATCAGCAGGTGGCCCTTTGACAACAAGCGACTGATCAGGCTGGCGCGTTGCCATCTCTTCTACAAACACCACCAACCGGCGGGGAGTCCCATAAATGTGAATATCACCGCGGGATAAACGCAAATCGTCAAGCAACACCGGGACAGCGTCCTGAAGCTGAGTAAGTGCGCTGTCAAGGTCAGCGGGCGGGAGTTCTTCCGTACCAATTTCAAGGATGAACGATGCTTTCTCAGCCTTGATCTCGTGCGACTCCTCAGAGGCCGCTGTCTTTCCAATAGCCTCCCCCTCCATCAGAAAGGGATATTCCATCTTCTGGCGCTGTTCGACATACGCTTCAGCCACCCGCCTTGCCAGCTCGCGGGTTCGCTTGAAGAGCGCCTGCCGCTCCGTCACACCAACCGCGCCTCGTGTATCGAGGATATTGAAAGTATGAGAGGTCTTGAGGACGTAATCATGCGCAGGGAGCACCAGGCCGTTCTCAATTGCCCGTTCTGCCTCCAGCTCATACATATCATATAATTTCCGCATCCTGTCCACATCCGCCACGTCAAAATAGTAAGCGCTGTGTTCTCGCTCCCCCACCAGGTTGACATCCCCATAAGTCCGCTCAGGACTCCAGCGGATATCAGTGAAATGCCGGACGCCCTGCAATGTCATGGCGATCCGTTCAAGGCCATAAGTGATCTCGACCGAAACCGGCTCCAGATCATAACCGCCGCACTGCTGAAAATAGGTGAACTGGGTGATTTCCTGACCATCCAACCAGACTTCCCAGCCCAGCCCCCAGGCACCAATGGCTGGTTGCTGCCAGTTGTCCTCCACAAAGCGGATGTCATGCTGGGCGGGGTCAATCCCCAATGCCTGTAAGGATTCCAAATAAACTTCCTGCGGGTTACCGGGATCGGGCTTAAGGATCACCTGGAATTGATAGAATTGCTGCAGCCGATACGGGTTGTCGCCATACCGCCCATCGTCAGGTCGGATGGAAGGTTCCACATAAGCCACGTTCCAGGGTTCAGGGCCCAAAACACGCAGAAAAGTCGCCGGGTTCATCGTGCCGGCACCGACCTGAGAGTAGTAGGGCTGCCAGATCAGACAATCCCGTTCTGCCCAAAACGTCTGTAATTTCATGATGATGGATTGAAAATCAAGCGGTTTATCCATAAAATGTATTGCTCCAAATAATGAGGTCTGAATAATTACGTTGCTGTAAATATTTTTCGTAAACAGCCGACTCATTATACCATCCCCCATTGATCGGACTCTGAAAAAGTCAGGCGCTCGTTTGGCCTTTGCGCCTTTGCTGGACCTCACGCAGAAATTCAGGCGTGTTGAGTTTGCGCTCCAGAAGATAGGTGAAATACCGCTCAATCAAAGCTGTGATCCCAGGCTCAATCGGGTCCGGAATTACGACTTTCTCCACCTGACGCCAATTGGAGCGCTGTAAATGGCGCAAATACCGCAGGACATCCTTTTGGATCGGCCATGCTTCGGCTCTTGCCCTGCCGCATTTTGGGCAGACCACGCCACCCGCCAGGGGTGAAAAGAACTGGTCTTCTTCCTGAATTGGTTGACCGCAGTCAATGCACTCAAATAATTGCGGGCGGAAGCCTAACAGTTCCAGCAGCCGCATCTCATAATAATGCACAACCGTCTCGGGATTGGGATGTTTTTCCAGGCGGCTGAGGGTATTGGCCAGCAGGCGAAAGATCCCCACATTCTGACCCTCTTCATAGGTAAACCGATCCAGGACTTCAACCACATAGGCTGCAAAGGCAACCCGTTGGAGGTCATCCCGCAAATCCAAAAACCCGTCCACTGTCTCTGCCTGCGTCACCACATCAAGATTGCGGCCTTTTGCCAAAAATAGGTTCACCAGCATAAAGGGCTCAAGATGTCCCGCCTTGCGTGAGCGGATCTTGCGCACACCCTTTGCGATCACCGTAATCTTGCCCTTTTCGTAAGTAAAGAGTTTCAGGATCCGGTCGGCTTCTCCATATTCGATGTGACTCAGGACGATCGCCTGTGTTCGATAGGAACGGGTTTCCCTTGCCATCGTCATCAGCTTATTCCACGACAAAAAAAGCGCATTGCCGGTGAAACAGCCTGCGCTTGAGGTTGAGATGCGGCCATAATTCAGGATTCCTGCAAGTCATCTTCACCAAAAGAATCGGGCAGCAGGTCTGCAACCGTGTATTGATTGACCAGGTTCCCTTCCAAATCCACCACAAAGACGACAATATCTTTCCCAAATTCCGCCATCACCTGCCGGCAGGAACCGCAGGGCGTCCCCGCGTTCCGGGTCGCGACAGCGACCGCCTGGAACCTCTTTTCTCCCTGTGACACCGCCTTGAATATCGCCACCCGTTCTGCGCACATGGTCAAAGGATAGACCGCGTTCTCCACATTGACCCCATCGTAGATTTTCCCGGAGTCCGACAGGACAGCCGCTCCGACAGAATATTTCGAATAAGGTGCATACGCCCATTGGTAGGCATCAATTGCCCTTTGGATCAGAGCTTCTCGAAGTTCATCCGTTATCATTATTAGGCTCCTCCGTATGAGGTGGCTGATCCCGTTTCGCGCGGACCTTGGTGATCCGCCTGCCAACCACCTGATCCACGAAAAGTGTCACGCCTTCCGCCTTGAGGATTTCGCCGCCGTCCGGCATGTCGCCAATCTCACTGTAAATATATCCGCCGATGGAATCCGCATTGTCGGTTGAGATATTGGTCTGCATCACCTCATTGAAGATGTCAAGATCCACCCTGCCCTGAAATACAACCTCATCCGGACTGATTTCCGTATAAGGCAATTCTTCGCTCTCGTCATATTCGTCGCGGATTTCGCCAATGATCTCCTCAACAATATCTTCCAGGGTAACCACACCGGCCACCCCGCCATATTCATCGACAATAATCGCCATATGCATGCTGCGAGACTGCATCTCCGCCAGTAATTCATCGACCTTCTTGGCTTCCGGGACAAAATATGCCAGCCGAAGCATCTCTCGGTGATCCCGGATCCGGTCCTGGTCCTTACGGACACTGAGCAGGTCTTTGGCATAGAGCAGCCCGACCACATTATCAACGGTATCCTCATAGACGGGAACCCTTGAATGGCCAACATCAAGGAATAAGGACCGGGCTTCACCCAGGGTTGAATCAATATCCAGGGCAAATACATCAATTCGGGGAACCATAATCTCCTTCGCCAATGTATCGCCAAACTGAAAGATTGAATAGATCATTTCCCGCTCGCCCTTTTCAAGCGAGCCTTCAGGCTGTCCGACCTCGACCCAGTTCCTTAAGTCCTCTTCGGTCATGGAGGCCAGCGCCACCTTAGTAGCATTTGGCCCCAGAATGCCCATCAACAGTCCGGCAAATGGTGAGAAGAAAAAGTTAATAATGGCACCAATAGACCACATCCGGATTGCGTTTTCTTCGGCTGCTTTTAAAATCTGTGCTTCAATCAGGAATTCAATCACGCTGACAAAGACCATAGCGATCAGGAGGCAGAACAGCGTCCACCAGAGACCTAAATCCGGCACATAAACGCGCAAGATCACAACAATCCATCCCGCCAGTAGGAAATGGAAAAAGACCATGGCGGAACGCAAGGCGGTGCGCAAACGAGGTCGTTCAATCAGCGCGACCGTCCTGTCCACACCCCCCTCACGATTAGCACGCAGACTCAATAAGTGAGGCAGCCGGGCAAATGTGAGGCTCGTTTTGACCGCACTCGTCAGTAAGTCCAGGCCCAGCAAGCCAATAGCAATGGCCCAGACTGTAATAATCTCAGAATTAGTCACTTTTCTCCTGCTTACGGATTTCTTTAGCGGGCACACCCAGGACAAGCGTATCCGGCGGGACGTCATGTGTTACAACCGCCCCAGCCCCTGTGATCGCCCGATCTCCGATCTTGACCGGCGCCACCAGCATGGTGTCGCTGCCGATGAAAACATCATCGCCAATCTCGGTGGGGTTCTTCTTCTCTCCATCAAAATTACACGTGATCGTTCCAGCGCCAATATTCACATTGGCACCGATGGTCGCATTACCAATGTAGGAAAAATGGCCCATTTTTGTATTGGGTCCAAGGTACGAGTCCTTGACTTCTCCAAAATTGCCTAAATGGACACCTTCCGCCAGATGCGCCCCTATGCGCAGATGACAGAACGGCCCCATGGTGACCCGGTCTTCCACCAGGGCTTGTTCCAGCAAGGATTGGATCAATACCACCTGATTCCCAACCTTTGTGTCAACCACGGTTGTATCCGGGCCAATCTCACAATCCTCCCCTATCATCGTTGTGCCGCGTAAATGGGTGTTAGGATAAATCACGGTATCCTGGCCGATTTCTACCTCAGCCTCGATATAGGTCCTTTCCGGGTCGATAATCGTCACACCGGATAGCATCCACTTCTCGTTAATCCGTTGACGCATCACTTTTTCTGCAGCCGCGAGCTGGACCCGGTCATTTGGCCCGATGGCTTCCTCAGGGTCCTGGAGGAGCAGACAATTTACAGAATAACCGTCTTCCACCGCCAGAGCGACCACATCCGTCAGGTAATATTCGCCTTTGGGGGAAATGGGAATCCGTTTGAGGGCCTGCCAAAGCCAGTCCGCATCAAAACAATAGGCACTTAAATTATACTCACGGACCGCTAATTGCTCCTCTGTTGCAACGGCCTCTTCCACAATCGCAGTCACATGGCCGTCAGCGTTCCGGATCACCCTGCCAAACCCCTGCGCCTCATCACCGCGGAAACTGGTCATCGTCACAGGGCTGTCAGACCTGCGGTGCAATGCGATCAGCTCAGCAATTGATTCCTGTCTCAAAAGCGGCATGTCCGCAAAGGTCACCAAAATCGTATCCGCCTTACCCTCCAATGCTGATTTTGCACTGGCAACAGCATGTCCGGTGCCCAATTGTTCTTCCTGAATGGCGTACGACACATCTTCGCCAACAGCGCTTTTTACGATGTCAGCCCGATAGCCCACAACGAGTATGGGCGGCAGGTCGGTCAACCCCTGCACAGCCTTTATTGCATGCCAGACCATCGGCTTTCCAACAATGGGGTGGATGACTTTCGGCAGTTTCGACCGCATCCGGGTCCCCTGACCCGCTGCGAGAATAATTGATGCCAGGATCATATCAGGATCGCTTTCAAATCTTGATCGGGGATATCAGGGGTAAAAAGGTTAGTCCTCGAATTAAAAACAAAAACACGAGCATGATTTTGGAAAATTCCAAAATTCTCACTCGGGCTATTACTATCAGGGTTAATTTCTTCTTGCGTACTCAATTTGTTTTTATTTGATGGCCGGGGCACCAGGATTCGAACCTGGATCAACGGATTCAAAGTCCGCTGTGC
>CAZXRL010000016.1:0-23784 GCA_964643275.1 uncultured Candidatus Brevefilum sp. | reverse complement strand
ACATGCCCCCACGGGAATTCGAATCCCGGTTTTGGCCTTGAGAGGGCCACGTCCTAGGCCACTAGACGATGGGGGCGTGCAGGACAAAATTCTAACACAGTCTCAAAACAGCGTCAATAAACCAAAGTATCCTGTGTGATGTGAATTTCTAACCCTGTTTCCAGACGAATTTACTGGAGCTGGTTGAGGATATCCTGAAAATATTGCTCAATGGCCGGGCCCGCAAGAACAAAATTCCTAATAACAGCGACGGCAATCCCGATTACCCCCAGCACTGTTCCGATGATGCCGAGGATCAAGGCTGCTGAGGCCATCTTGCCTTGAGATTCGAGGCCGCCTTCTTCCTTGATTTTCTTTTTAGCCATTGCACCTAGAATTATCGCTGCAATGCCAAAAATTGTGCCAGTTACACCGGTAAAAAAGGGCAGTACGCAGCAACTTGTCAGGATCATGAACACACTGATGATCCCAAGGATCATCCCGATCAGCGCCATCGGATTGGTTTTTTGAGGGGTCTGGACTTCTCCGTAGGTCATAATTTACTCCCTTCTGCTATTCAGAATATTGTGTTTTCAAATGGACATACTTTATCTTAGTGAATTAATTCCATCTGGTCAAACCCAATCATGGCCATAGAGAAAACCGCTGGAGTTGCTCCAGCGGTTTTCTCGTGGTTTTTTATTATTTTAGCCGCAATCACTGCAATCCGCTGAGGCGCAGGCGCTGCATGCGCTGGCCAGCCGGCCGTTTCTAATCTCTTCTTCTGTGCCGGGTCGAAGTTCTGTGACTCGGGTCTTGAAAAGCAGATTTTTACCTGCCAGGGGGTGTTTCCGGGTCAATTTGAACTGCTCATCGGTAATTGCGACCGCAATCCCGGTGAAGATATGGCCTTCGCCATCCTGCATCCGCATTGGGCGGCCCAGCTGGATTTCAAAATCCTCAGGGAAGCTGTTCAGGGGAACTTCAACTTCCAGCTCAGGATCATAGCTGCCGTAAGCATCCTCAGGTTTGACATGGACCTCTTTTTCATCGCCCAGCGCCATCCCGTCAATCTGGTTCTCAAGACCGGGGATGATATTCCCGTGACCGTAAAGGAACTGGATGGGGCCGGCATCAATTTCCTGTCCTTCAACTTCGAGGTTATAGTTCAAGGTTACGACGACATTCTTTGTAATTTTGGTTACTTCGTTTTCAACCATTAATTCGCTCCAATAACACCGGGGATCATTTATCACCCCAGGCTGATGAATTTATAACGGGTTCATTATACTGGCTGGCAGCAAAAGTGCCAGCGAAAGGTTTTTAATTGATTTCATCAAATCCACAGGATCATCGCGGCCCTTGACTTTTGATCTCAAGTTGTGTCAGGAGGAGGTCGCGGAAAGCCTCTTCCTTATCCTGAGATTCAAAGGCGGTTTTTGGGACAAAAACAAAAGCTGCCCGGTTGGCTTTAAAGAAGAAGATGTACTGGTTTGGAAGTTCCTGCACATGGCTGAAAGTCTCCCATTTGTATTTAAGGGATTCCTCACCCTCATCAATTGTCACCCCGCGGTTGCTCAGACGCCAGAAGATCTCGTCCGCCTGATTTGCCATTTGCCTGGCTCGGCGTCTCAGATTGACCGGTGTGTAGAGCATAAAGAAGATGAACATCGCAGGCGGCAGGATATACAGCAGCAGGCGGCTTGATTCCACGCTGAGCCAACCCAGAATCAAACCAAGGAAGGTCGCGGCCGATATGATCCCCATCACGATGATCAGGACAACCGTTGGTGGGTTAAACGTAACAGCCTTGTTGACTGTCACATAATCCTCATATTGCGGTTTACTTTGAAATTGAATTCTTGCCATTGCCTTCCTGGTTCGCTAAAGAACTTCTGCGGCTTTGATTATACCGGTAAACCCCTGAGGTATAATTTGTTGGTCAAGCTATTCAAAAAAAAATAAGGAAGCGCAATGAAAAAAAGTCCCCTGGCAGGCAAACCCGCACCCAGTGATTTACTGGTGGATATCCCAGCTCTGATAGCAGCTTATTACACAGAGAAACCTGACCCTGATGACCGGGCTCAACAGGTCTCTTTTGGCACGTCAGGACATCGCGGGTCGTCTATGGATGGCGCGTTCAACGAAAACCACATCCTCGCGGTCAGTCAGGCAATTGTGGAATATCGGAAAGGTCAGGATATCACAGGTCCGCTCTATATCGGCAAGGATACCCATGCATTATCCGAACCCGCATTACGGACCGCGGTCGAGGTCTTTGCCGGGAATGACGTGGAGGTTGTCCTTCAGGAGGGTCTGGGGTACACGCCTACACCTGTGATCTCCCATGCAATTTTGACCTATAACCAGGCCCGCGAAAGGGGTAAAGCCGACGGGGTGGTGATCACGCCGTCCCACAATCCACCCCGGGACGGCGGGTTCAAATACAACCCGCCCAACGGCGGCCCTGCTGGAACTGAGATCACCAGGGCGGTGCAAGACCGCGCTAATGCGATCCTGAAGACGGGGCTCAAGGATGTCAGGCGGCTCTCCTGGGCGAAGGCTTTGCAGGCTGATACGACTCACTTTTATGATTTTGTCAGGCCTTATGTGGAAGACCTTGAAAATGTCCTCAATATGGACGCGATTGCTGCTTCCGGTGTCAGGATCGGCGTGGACCCACTGGGCGGCGCGGGGATCCATTACTGGGATCCCATTGTGGAAAGGTATGGTCTGAATTTGGAGGTAGTCAACCGGGCGGTTGATCCAACCTTCCGATTCATGACGGTGGATTTTGACGGAAAGATCCGGATGGACAGCTCTTCCCCCTATGCAATGGCGGGCCTCATAAATTTGAAAGACCAGTTTGATATTGCTTTTGGAAATGATCCGGATTATGACCGTCACGGGATCGTCACCCCGGCTGGCGGTCTGATGAATCCCAACCATTACCTTTCGGTGGCTGTCTGGTATCTGTTCACATATCGACTGAACTGGATGAAGTCGGTGGCCATTGGCAAAACTGTGGTGACGAGCGGGATGCTCGACCGTGTGGCGGCATCTCTTGACCGGGAGGTCAGGGAGACCCCGGTCGGATTCAAGTGGTTTGGCCCTGGCCTGCTGAGCGGCGAATTGGGTTTCGGCGGCGAGGAGAGCGCAGGGGCATCTTTCCTGCGGAAGAACGGGACAACCTGGACGACAGACAAGGACGGGATCATTCTTGACCTGCTGGCGGCTGAAATTCTGGCTGTGACGGGCAAGGATCCCGCCGCTCATTACGCTGATCTCGAGGAGCGGTTTGGGAAAGCGTACTATGCCCGCCGGGAAACACCGGCAACCTTTGAGCAAAAGGCCGTGTTTGATAAGCTTTCCCCCGAAATGGTAACTGCGGATATGCTGGCCGGGGAGAAGATCAAAGCAAAGATGACCCGGGCACCCGGCAACGATGCGCCTATTGGCGGATTGAAAATCGTGACCGAAAATGGCTGGGTAGCCGTCCGCCCTTCGGGCACGGAAGACATTTATAAGGTTTACGCCGAGAGTTTTGCGGGGGAAGATCACCTGAATAAGATCGTTGACGAAGGCCAGCAGATTATTCAGGATTTATTCAATCAGAAATTGTGAGGTTCGGATCGGCCACACTCCGGTATTAAGATAAAATATCCTTATTCTTTTACTTTATCTCACTCACCGATTGGAGGCAGGTCAAATGTCACAAGTTCATGCCATAGAAATTATTGTCAATGAGTTTCTTCAGAGCCTGGGGCTCTGGCTCAGGGGTCCCCTGCAGGCTATTACAGCCCTGGGATACGAGGAATTCTTCATCCTGCTCTTGCCCACGATCTACTGGTGCTTCGACCAGATCGCCGGTTTCCGGGTAGGCGTGATCTTCCTTTTGGGCAATTTCCTGAATACGTTCTTTAAATTCATATTCCACTCCCCCCGGCCGTATTGGATCAGCGACAACGTCAGACCTCTCTCACATGAGACCTCATTTGGCCTCCCATCCGGCCATGCCCAAACAGCCGCGACGATGTGGGGCTGGCTGGCGGTTGAGGTCAAAAAACGCTGGTTTACCATTGTGGCGGTAATCTTGATTTTCCTGATCGGCGTTTCCCGGCTCTATCTCGGCGTCCATTTCTTCTCGGATGTCCTTTTTGGATGGGTTCTGGGCGGGATGCTGGTCTGCGTTTTCAAAGCTTGGCATAAACCGGTTGGTGCATGGCTCAACAAGCAATCGTTTGGGAGAAAGCTGGGACTGGTTGCTGCCAGCACGGCTGTGCTGATCCTCCTGGTCCTTGGCGCCCGCTGGGTTGTTGGCTCCTGGGAGATGGCGAGCGAATGTATCCCCCGCGCAGGATAAGTTTATCCTTATAGTCTTGACGGCCCCTTCACTCTTGGCGGCGTCTGGCTTGGGATGCTGGGCGGCTTTGTCGTCCTGACCGAGGTCAAAGGCCGATTCCTGGCTGGCGAGGGTGGCTGGCGCAGACTGGTCCGTTTTTTGGTTGGGGTGGTGGGTGTGATGGCCCTTTATTTTGGCCTGGGTCAGCTTTTTCCGAGGCAACCTGATATGCTCGGCTTCGCGCTGCGCTTCGTCCGCTACAGCCTGATCGGATTATGGGTCTCTTGGTGGGGACCGCTGGTCTTTGAAAAATTGGGTATCCTTAAGTTTGAAAGGGACGATCCTGCTGCATGATGCACAGGTGAGTTCAACGGTTTACTGGTGGAAGGAAAGCTATGAAAACCCTATCCCTCGGATCTGAGGGTCCGGAGGTCAGTGCTGTCTGCCTTGGATCCGCGTATTTTGGCACCCGCATTCCCAAAGAGACCGCTTTTGAGATTCTGGACACCTATTACGAGGAGGGCGGCAGGTTTATTGATACCGCCAACAGCTATGCCGGGTGGTACCAGGGGGCTAAAGGGGGTGAATCCGAGCGGACAATCGGGGCCTGGATGCGGGCACGCGGCAACCGGGACGAGATGTTTATTGCCACCAAAGTTGGCTATGCTTATTCCGATGTGCCCGCGGGGACATCGCCTGCGTTAATTCAGCAGGAGTCGGAAAAGAGCCTGCGCAACCTGGGCGTGGACACCCTTGATCTCTATTATGCGCATCTGGATGACCGGAACACGCCCCTGGAGGAGACCCTGGAGGGGCTGGGAGACCTGGTCAGAGCAGGGAAAGTGCGCTGGATCGGCGCAAGCAATTTCAGCGCCTGGCGGATGGAAGCCGCCCGGCAGACAAGCCTCAACAGCGGCCTGCCGCAATTTGTCGCCCTGGAGAACCATCACACTTACCTCAAACCGCGCCCGGAAGCAGATTGGTCGCCCGGGGTGGTGATAGGGCCGGAGCATATAGATTTTTCGAGGAAACGCGGTGTACGCCTTCTGGCGTATTATGCACTGCTCAAAGGGGCTTATGTCCGGCCGGATCGGCCTTTCTGGACGCCCTATCAGACAGAAGCCAACCAGGAGCGGATAACGCGGCTGAAACATGTCGCCGAGGATCTGGGAGCGACATTGAACCAAATAGTTCTCGCCTGGATGCTGCACCAGGAACCGGCCATCCTGCCGATCACGACCGCAAGTCAGAAATCGCATCTGCTTGAGAACCTGGGTGCGCTTAGGGTTGAGATCCCCGGAGAATTGATGGATTACCTGAATTTCACGGACCTTGATACAAAATAAACTTCAGTTTTAAGGCGTAATTCACACTTTTAGAATCTCTTCAGTGATCTTTACAATTTCTTTATAACCCCTTTATGAAAATTATTAATGCCGTGGGTAAACTAGGTCTGAATGATCAGAAAACAAGGTTCTGATCAGAAATTTAAATAGGTAAAGGAGAATTGAATGATGAAAAAGACCATAATTACCCTGGTAATTACACTTGTTCTGGCTGCTGGCGTGCTGGGTGTTGTCCGCACGACCTATGCTCAGGACATCGACACTGAAAGCGTTGAAACGCTGTCTGAGGACGCTGCTGTTCCTGATGAGGTTCCCGTTTGCGAACCCGTCATGGCAGAATACGCGTACGAATACGCCTATGAATACGCCGTGCAATTCGGCGATCAGAACGGTGAAACAGAACCTGTCATGACCCAGACTCAGACCCGGTCACGGTTATTGCAGGAAGGGGAATGCACTGGTGAATGTGACTCCATCCAGCAGCGTCTCAACCTCGGCGCCGGCAACCAGGGCCAGATGAAGATGCAGCGTTTGCAGCTCGGTGATGGCACCTGCAATGGTGACTGCGTTCCCCAGCGCCTGAACGGTCAGGGAAACTAATCCTCTGCTGCTACCTGAATTGAATAAAAGAGAAGCTGCACCCGCAAGGGTGCAGCTTCCGAGTTAAGTGAGGAAAAATATCTAAGATTGCCCGTTAGCAACAAATGTTCTTAAGGAGCAATTGGGATAAATTCTATTTCAAAACGCAACAGCATTATACCTGATAACATCCCGATACCAGGCCGCACTGGCTTTAGGCGTGCGCTTGCGGTCCGGGTCGTCAAAATCAACCCGCACCAGTCCAAACCGCACATCGAATCCCTCAGACCACTCAAAATTATCCATCAGGCTCCAGACGTAATACCCGCGGAGATTCACGCCTTGCTGGATTGCCCGGTGGGCCGCGGTGAAATGCGCTCGCAGAAAGTTGATCCGGCCCTGATCGTTGACATAACCTGTTTCATCCACCGGTTCGCCCAGTGCGGTGCCGTTTTCCGTGATGTAAATCGGCGGGTTGCCATAGTCGTTCTTGAGCTGCAGGAGCAATTCCGTGAGCTGTGAGGGGCAGATTCCCCAGCCTTTCAGGGTGGTTCCCCAGCCTGGGTCAATGTTCGGCTCCGACTTTAATTTCAACAGCCCATGGGAGCTATAACTCACAACCGAACCAAAATAATAGTTCACCCCAAGAAAGTCGATGGGTTCATTGATCACGTCTAGATCGTTGTCCTGAATCTTTGGCCCCATCTCGCCCACCCACTCGAGCAGGTCGGCAGGATAGGTTCCCTTCAAGACCGGGTCAAGGTAGAGACTGTTGATCAATGATTCAAGGCGGCGGGCTGCGGCAAGGTCCTCCGGGGAATCCGTTTTGGGTTTGAAGGTCGCCAGGTTGAGGACGATGCCGATCTTCTCCTTGTACCCAAGTTCCCGGTAAAGCTGGACAGTCCGTCCATGCGCCAGATGAAGGTGGTGGGTGGCCTGGAATGCAGCAGGGTAACTGGCAATTCCGGGGGCTATGGACCCTTCTGCATAACCGGGGATGGCTACAACCATCGGCTCGTTATGGGTCGCCCAGAAAGCCACCCGGTCCCCTAATCTTTCAAACATCACCCTGGCATAATCCGTGAACCATCCGGCGCAGTCCCGGTTGGGCCACCCGCCCAGGTCCTGAATCGCCTGCGGGAGGTCCCAGTGATTGAGGGTCGCATTGGGCATGATTCCGGCTTTGAGAAGTTTGTCAACCAGCCGGTCATAGAAATCCAGCCCGCGCTCTTCAACCTGGCCTTTTCCCTGGGGCAGGACGCGCGGCCAGCTGATTGAAAACCGGTAAGTCTGCAATCCAAGGTCTTTCATCAATGCTACATCTTCGGGCATGTGGTGGTAATGGTCACAGGCGATATCCCCTGTATCGCCATTAAGGATCCGGTAAGGTTGGTGACTGAAACGGTCCCAGATACTTTCGCCTTTGCCGTCCTCATCCCAGGCGCCTTCGATCTGGTAGGATGCAGTTGCCGCACCCCAGATAAAGTCCTTTGGAAATGTGTACTGGTTCAAGTTGCATCCTTTGCTGGTGAGTTGATTTCCCTAATAATTGGGAACGCTCCCAATTATAATCGAAAATTGCAGCAACGCCTGATTAAACTGCAAAAAAGGACACCGGCATTGATAGCCGGGGCAGTTAGGTGTGGATTTGAGGTTTTATTGGAGAAAGCGCTGATAGAAGTCGTCAATCATGGGACGGGTGATGCTTTGCGCCGCGCGGGTTTGGATTAGAGCCAGATTGTGCATGGCTGCCTGGGCCTGAAACCCAGGTGAGTCAAGAGCTTGCAGGATCCCTTCCGCCAGGGCATCAGGATCACGGGGATCCACCAGCAGGCCGTTAATCCCCGGCTCAATCCATTCCCGCAGGGACTCAATGTCTCCTGCGACAGGTGTGCACCCGGCGGCCATCGCTTCCAGCAGGGTGTTGGGTGTGCCGTCATGACTGCTGGGGGAGACGAAGACCTGGGATTTTTTGAGAAGAGACCATAACGCCTGCTGGGTGAGCCTGGGCAGCAGGAAGATCCTGGCCCTGCCCTCGGATTTCGCAGCCCAGATCTCCGCCTGCCGGACGCCAGCCAGCCCCGGACAGAGGAAGGCGGTTTCTGGACATTTCGCCAGCACCTTTGGCATAGACTTAAAAAAGACCTCCTGATGGACCGAACCGGGACGCAGACCGCGAGGATTGACCACCCAGGTGCCGCTTTCGGGCAGGTTGTAGTTTGCAGGGTCAAAGCCTTCGGCTTTCTGAATGGCTTCGAAGTCCACACCGCCGGAGCCAGGGATAACAAAAGCTGGCGCGGACTCTGCCAACCCCCAATCATGGGCCAGTCGGACATCGCGTTGAGTGTCGGATGTGAGGCCGTCCGCTCGCTGCAGGCATTTCCGGGTGTACCGCCGCATCTGGCGAGAGCCCCTGGCGTGGAGGGTCAGGTCATTGCCCCAGGTGGCTGTTATGAAAGGGAGGCCCGGCGGGGTGAAGCTTCCGAGCATGCCCTCAAATGGGATCCTCAGGGCATGGACGAGGTCCGGCCGGACCTTGTCAAGAAAAGCCAGATAAGCCGGTTTGTAAGTTCTTAACGATAAAGGTCCAAGGGTGTAGCGCAGTTGCTGGAAAAGCGGCGACATCCGGTGGAGGGCGCGTTTTAGAACCGAAGGGCGCGTCACACGGGTATTCGTCGGGGCGGCGGAATTCGCTTTCCTCCCGAAACGGCTGAAGGCAACTGGCAGGATTTGAAAATGCAATAAACCAGCGGGCTCTTCGCAGGGAAACGTCGAGATCAGGCTTACGCCGTAATCCAGACTCTGGATGTTCCTGATCCAGCTCAGCGCAGTCGGGCTGCGCCCGTCTGCAACGATCAGCAGATGGGCCTTCATCGGATGCTCCGGTTTAGTGTGTTCACGAAAGCAGCCACCATTCGATCCAGATTGACCTCTTCGGCGACAATCCTGTAACTCTCCCGCCCCATTTCAAGAAATTGATCCGGCTGGCTCAGGGCCTGGATCAGACAGGTGTGAAGCGCGGCGACATCGTCCGGCGGGATCTGCCAGCCGTTAGCGGGACGCACAAGGTCAGCCTGAGTGCCGTCCGCTTCAGCGGCGATCACCGGCAGACCCCAGCTCATGGCTTCCTGGATGGCCAGGCCGCCTGTGCCTGGCAGAACGAACAAATCGGCGGATTGGAACTGCTCGTCCAGCGCGTCACCATACAATGCGCCGGTAAAGGTTGCCCGGGGGTAAGTTGTTCGGGCAAGCGATTCCAGCCTGGCCCGGTCAGGGCCGTCGCCAACAATCACAAGGTCTGGCTGGAGGTCGCCCGGAAGCTGGGCACAGGCCTTCAGCAGATTATCAAGGTGTTTTCGTTCTTGCAGCCGGCCCACAAACAGGAGCTGCGCAGGTCGGCCTGTACGGCGGGCTGAACGGGTAGGCATCGGGTGGGTCGGAGGTGGGGTGACGGCGTTGACCGCCACGGTGATCCGTTCCTCCGAGAAACCCAGGGCGGCATATTCCGCTGCGCCGGTCTGGCTGTAGGTGATCAGGGCATCGAATTGCTGGATGAAGCTCATTCTTTGTTTTTCGCGAAGGGCTGCCAGCGGGCCGGTCAGGGATGGCGCGCCCAGCCCCCAGCCGATCACAGGGCGGTCCCGGTCATGCATCCAGCGCACGGCCCCAGGCGTCCGAAGGTAACGGGGATTGGCTTCCACAATCAGCGAGTCCGGGTCCCAGTCCTCGAGCCAGTCCAGCACACCGAACTGGAGGCAGAGGTAGAATTTGCCGCGGAAAAGGTGCAGGTTCCTGCCATGGGTCAGTTGTGCATCAGCAAGCTGGTCGACAATATGGATCATTTCACTGGGCCGGGGTTTTCCCGCAAAGACCCCCAGTCCGTTCCGGCAAGCCCGGCCAAGGGCGTTGAAAAATGGTGCCCGGTAATTGGGCAAAACCCGCTGGATCAAACTGGCCTTCCCTTTGAACCCGGTCGTCATGATATCAACGCTTCCAGATAGGCTTGAGTCATGGCATTCAGGTCAAAGGTGGATTCCGCCCGCATTCTGGCTCGTTCCCGATAAGGAAAGTTATCTGTCAGGATCCTGGCGCAGGCGGTCGCCAGTCGGGGAATATCCGGTTCTTCCAACTGCCAATAGTCCGCACCGTAGGGCACCACTTCCCCAGCACCATCCCGCACCAGCTCACCCAGAGCGCCTGTGTCATAAGCGACCACTGGCAGTCCGCAGGCCATTGCCTCGATCACACTGTTTGGGCAGGCAGCGTTCAGGTCTGCGCTGAACAGGACATGCGCCGCCCGGTCAAGGGCCGGGATATCCTCTCTTGAGACAACCCCCTGCCATGTGATCCAGAGCTGGGGTGCGAGGGTGTGGGCACGGGCTTTCAGGTCGTCATCCACATCGCCAACAACCATCAGTTCAACCGAAAGCTGGTGCTGATCTCTGACTGCCTGCGCCATCCGCACAGCGGTTTCCAACCCGCGGGCATAACCGCCGGTCAGGTGCCCCTCCACCAGCAGGATCCGGAAATGGTCCGCCGGTGGGGTCTCCGGCCCGTCAGGGGAGTACCTTTCCAGATCAATGCCGTTATACACAACCTGGTTCGGGATCGTGCGTTCACCATAAACCCGGTCCCACCAGTCCCGGCTGAATATGCTCTGATAAACGATCCGGTCTGCCAGCCTCCGGCGGATGAAGGCCAGAATCCGGTTGTTGATCTCGGCTCGGAGGGCTGCGCGAAGGGGAGTCTTTTCCACCTTATGCAGCCAGTTCATCCCGTTCAGCCGCTGCACAATCCGCACACCCTGCCTTCGGGCGCGCTGGAGCGCATATAGCTGACGGGTGCCGCCGATGACCAGGATTGCCGTGTTGGCTGGATCGGACAGGTTAAAGGTAAAGGGGATGTTTTGCCTTTGCAGGCCCAAGATGAATTTTGCCTGGAAAGATACCATTCCCCCCAGCCCCTCGAGCCTGGGCACCAGACAGATTTGAGGCATCATACCGGGTCTGCTCCAGGCCTGGGGCGCTGACCGACCCAGCGCGCGGGGGAACCTGCCCAGATTTCGTATTCTCCGGTTGATTCCAGCCGGACGGCGTTCGCACCGACCACCGTACCCCGTCTGACTTTAAGCACCCCTTTTTTGCAGAGAACTTTTGCGCCCGTTGATAGGATTACATCATCGCCGATTTCAATCCCTTCGAACCGGGAGTCTTCGATCTGCAGGTGGATATCCGCCCGTCCGAGGGTGACACCCTGATAGACCCGGACATTCGCACCGATCTTCGCTTTGCTGTGGATCACCACACCGTGGCCGCCGTGCTCGAGGATAAACCCGGGGCCGATTGGCACAGATACCGGGATTTCAGAACCCAGAAGTTTAAGCAGGTAATAGAAGAGTTTGCCGATGACCGGGGTTTTCCGGGCATAGACCAGGCGGGTATAGAAATCCTGTCTCCTCATCAGCCCTGCCCTTCCATTTCCAGCAATGCGGCGACAATCCGTTCTGCGGCATGCCCATCACCATATGGATTGACGGCACCGGACATGGCAGCATAAGCCCTGGGGTCGTTCAGCAAAGTCTGGGCTTCATTGAAAATTCGATCCGGGTCGGTCCCGACCAATTTCAGAGTTCCGGCAGCCACACCCTCCTGGCGTTCGGTACTTTCTCGCAATACCAGAGTGGGGATGCCGAAGGTAGGCGCTTCCTCCTGGATCCCGCCGGAATCGGTCAGGATCAGGGTGGCATTTTTCATCAACTGCACGAGGGGGAGGTAGTCCAGCGGCGGGAGCAAAATGATGTTCCCGACATCCGCCAGCATCTCATAGACGGGTTTCTGGATATTCGGGTTGAGGTGAATCGGATAGACCAGCGTGACCTCGTCCGAGTAATGGTCTGCCAGACGTATCAATGCCATGCAGATATCACGGATGGGCTGGCCGAAATTTTCCCGCCGGTGGGCGGTCACCAGGACCAGCCGCCGATCACCCTGTACAATTCCCGCCTTTGCGAGCAGATCCTGTGTTTCCTGCGGTGCGGGAAGCTGACTGATGATTTTTAGCGCGTCAATGACGGGGTTGCCGGTAACCCTGATGATCTCATCGGGGATGCCTTCCCGCAGCAAGGTGGCACGGTTGTCCTCGGTGGGGGCAAAATGGAGGTCTGCGATCACACCGGCCAGGCGGCGGTTGATCTCTTCAGGGAAAGGCTGCCTTTTGTCGTGGGTGCGCAGGCCGGCTTCTACATGCCCGACTTTAATGTGGTTATAGAACCCCAACAGCGCGGCGGACATCACCGTCGTTGTATCACCCTGGACCAGCAGCCAGTCCGGCTTTGTCTCCTTAAGCACCGGGTCAAGATCGGAAAAAATCCGGGAGGTCAACTCGGCGAGGGTTTGGTTCGGCGTCATCAGGTCCAGATCGATTTCCGGCGTGATCTCGAAAACACTCAGTACCTGGTCCAGCATCTCACGGTGCTGGGCGGTGACGCAGACGGTGGTTTTTATCTCTGCGGTGTGTTGCAGTTCTTTGACCACCGGTGCCATTTTGACAGCTTCCGGGCGGGTACCGAATATGGTCATGACATGAGTTTTTTGTTTCATGGAATAATTATACTTTAGTGTGGTCGTCTAGCATTAACCCAAGTGTCACCTGCATTAAATGAAAACGCTTTTTATAACGGGTCATTCTGGATATCAATTCTGGACTCCCTTATGCTATACTTTTACCATGGGTTGTGCGTTTTGGACGGGTTGGACGGGATTTCTTAGTCAGTGGAAGAAGCGCCTGGGCTGTGCCTTTGCAGAGCAAATCCGGCGATTCTTTCCATCAACTAAGGGTGGTCTATTTTTGGAAAAAGCAACCGTCCCCGGGGTTGTCCAGTGTGACCTAAGTCCAACACAGATATTGTTACCGGATAGATTATTTTTGTTTTCACCCTTTGGAGGCAATTTGCAGGAGGGACTGCGTTGAACTGGGCACTGACGGGATGGGTTTTCATCGGCCTTGGAATCGTCCTGATTATTGTCTTGATTTGGGGGATTAAGGTTTCTCCCGCTTTCCTCCGGACCCTTCCCTTTACAAAACGGCTGATCGAATCCAGGGCTGAAACGGTTGAGTGCGGCCGCTATCAACAAATTTTCCTTGGCGACAACCTTCTCTCCCAGACCTATCCTGGGCTGGGGCTATCCGCTCTGGGCGCACTGCCCGTTTTCCTGGATGGGGAAACGCTGGTGGATGGGAACAGCCGGGTGTCATCACCTTCCGGGGAAATCCTGGTTTTTGCTCAGCAGATCCTCCAAAGCCGTTATCAGGATGGCTTTTCGGAGCCGTTAGCGGAAGATCTGGTCAGGATCGGACCTTACGGCCCGACGCCCATTTCCTTCATCGCCGGTTTACTCCCAGCCTTAACCCGCCAGCCTTATGGGACGCTTGTTCTGCTGGGGGATTACGGCCCCCAGGCTTCGCTTGCGGTCAAAGCTGTGTTGGATCAGGGCGGTCGCGTGTTCGCGGCTGCGGGATCGATTACCTCTCAGGCTGCCTTATTCCTGAATGTCCGTGATATTCTGCTGGGCGAGGAGGTCTTTAGGGTATCAGAAGTGATGCTTCCTGATCCACAGAAAACCGCGACAATCCTGGTTGAAGATATTTTACGGGTACTCCTGATCCTGCTGCTTGTCATAGGGGCAGGGCTGACGATGGTGGGTGTCCTGTGAAAAAAGTTTTCGGGATTCTGACGGTGCTACTGGTTGGGCTGACGGTTCTGTCCGGGTACTTCTTCCAGGCGCAGCTCAGTCCGGTTCTGGCTTTGATCTTCCAGACCGGTTTGGTTTTGTTCAGCGCTGCCGGATTGATCGGCATCGGTTATCTCCTGGTGCTGCATATCCGCAGGGTGATCCGCGGGGAAAAGCGCATTATCCAAAGTGTTGTTCTTTTGATCGCGTTCCTGATTGCCCTGATTGCCGGATTTGTTCTGACCCCCCAAAGCACGCTGTATCGGGACCTGATCCTGAACGTCCAGATCCCTGTCGAGGCATCCTTGCTGGCGGTCCTGGCGGTGACACTGCTCTATGCCAGCCTGCGGCTGATCCGGGTGCGCGGCTGGACGCCGATGTCCATTGCCTTTCTTGGATCAGCTGTCTTTTCATTGGTCCTCAATTCAGGCCTGATCCAGGTGAGTGAGACTTCCCTGGGGGGCAGGATCCTGGCATTTCTGGAGCGGCTCCCGCTGGTTGGCGCGCGGGGCATTCTAATTGGGATGGCTTTGGGTGGTCTGGTGATGGGATTGCGGTATCTGCTGTCCCTTGATCGTCCGTATGGGGGGGAATGAGAATGCCTTTTCTGATTTGTCCAGACTGCGGCGCAGAAAATCCCCTGACAGCGGAGATCTGTCAGGTCTGTGGTGCCTCCCTTGCGGATGTGATACCCATGGACATGGACAATTCGGAAGCTGATGACGGCGAAAACGATGAATTCACGCTGTTCTCAGCAGAGGATAAAGACCTTCCCGAACTCTTAAATGATTTAAAACAGGATCATGAACCCGCTGGAGGGGGATTGCCGGAGATTGATTTGGCCGGTGAGGGGGAGTCATCTGAGGTTGATGACACACCAGAATGGCTTGATGTGATCCGTAAACGTGCGCATGAGGAACTGGATGCTGCTGGCGAGATGACCCAGCGGATTGTTGCCGCGCAGGAGAGTCTTACCAGGCAGAATGAAGAAGAACGCGCCGACTATGCTTCCTGGATCGAGGAATTGCGGAAAGAGACCCGGGAGGAGGCTGTGAGTGGGACAGAGGGCCAGGAGGAAGAACCGCTGGAAGGACCTGCGCCTGAGAAAGCGAAAAAGGACTGGCTTTCACGGGTGCGCAAAGCCAGCGGCAAGTTGGAAACCCATGATGAGCCCAACGCGGCCAGCCGCAACCTCCTGGACTGGCTGGTCGCCTTGGAAGAAGAACAAACGGGCGGGATGCCCTCCGGTGAGGCTGGGGTCACCCAGCCGGTTGATCTAAGGCAACGAGCACATGCGGATGAATCAACGCGGGAAGTCAGGGTCGGGGATGGGGCGCAACCGCTTGTTGCGCCCAAGAGACTGGACCTCTCAAGGGAAGAGCGCGAACAGGCAGACCTTCTGGCGACAACGATCGCTGACGAGAGCACAGCGCGGCCGGTTCAACCCATCACATTTGGCAGACGGCGCTGGTGGGTTGAGTTCATTCTGGCGTTTTTTCTGATTGGCGGGATCTGCTTTGTTCTTTTCAGCGGGAGGTTGTTCCTTCTTCCTCAGCCGCCGGTTTCCTCAGGGAGCCAGGCGCTATTAAATTCAGTTGCCGACTTGCCCGAGGATGCTGAATTGCTTCTGGTCTTTGACTATCAGCCAGCTTTTGCGGGGGAGCTTGAGTGGGTGGCGGCTCCGGTGCTGGAAGCACTTCCGGACTCAGTAAAGGTTTCTGTGATTTCAACCTCCGCATCCGGACCGCTGCTGGCGGATTCAATGCTGGAACGTTTGGAGATCATCCCAGCCATCGATCTTGGCTATCTTCCGGCGGAAGCTTTCGGTGCTTATGGCCTTGCTGCCGGCCTCGCTTCCACGCAAGCGGCAGAATTTTTACCCGAAGGTGCCAGTGGGCTGTTTGAGGGAGAGTTCCACGGAATTCTCATTCTCTCCGATAATGCAGAGCACGCCCGGGTTTGGGTGGAGCAGCTTAGCGCTTTGACCCCTGAGACCCCGCTTAATCTTCTGGTCACCGCGCAGGCAGGGCCGATGCTTCGGCCTTATGTCGACTCGGGGCAGGTGACGGGCATGATGGCTGGAATCTCAGATGCGGCTGGCCTGGAGACCTCCCGGACACAGGGGCCTACAGCCTCTCAACGCTGGCAGGCTTACCAGGTGGGTCTCCTGACATTGATCGGTGTTCTGATCCTTGGCGTTCTATTGAATTTACGGGGCGGAGCCACCCAGGGAGATGATATATGATCATCAGTGATTACATCTGGAGTTTGGTTGGGTTTCTGCTGACGATCATGGTATTGAGCTACCTTGTCGGCGACAATTTCCTCTTCCGATTGGCAGTGCATCTTTTCATCGGTCTGACTGCCGGTTATGTCGCAGTCCTGCTCGTTTGGCAGATTCTCCTGCCGCAGCTGGTGATCCCCCTTGTCAATGGCAGTTCACCTCAGCGTTTGTGGTTGATTTTGCCGTTGGCCCTGGTTCTTCTGCTGCTGGTGGGACAGATACCGAAGTTCTCCGGCACAGCGACAATCCCGCTGGCTTATCTTGCCGGGCTGGCCGCAGCGATAGTGATCGGCGGCGCGGTTTTTGGCACCCTCCTGCCCCAATCCCGTTCGATCCTGGATGCCTTTGACCCGGGTCGCTGGTACGCCCTCCCCGAGCAGACCTGGCTGAGGATTCTGGATGCGGTGGTGATGCTGTTCGGGACAGTCGGGGTCCTGAGTTATTTCCATTTTGGACGTAAGATCAAGCGTGAATCTCAAAATGATGCGGGCAAACGTCCCCTGATCCTGGAAGGGCTGGGAAAAGTGGGTCAGGTCTTCATTGGGGTTACACTGGGCGCAGTTTTTGCGGGGATATTCTCAACAGCATTGATTGCATTGATTGACCGTCTGGTCTTTATAGGAGAGATGCTGACCCGGATTCTTGGAGGTCTCTGATGGACCTCTCACAACAAACCCAAACCGTGCTGGGACTGGACCTTGGCGCGATTCACACTCGGGCAGCTCTCTTTGGTATTGAAGATGGGAAATATCGACTTTTGGGGCAGGGGATTGTACCGTCGACTCTGGGGGCGGGGCAGTATCCCGGAGAGGGCGTGGGTAAATCACTGGAACGACTCCAGCGTGGCACGGATTATCAGCTCCTATCCGCAAACGGAAGGCTGATCCAGCCGGCAACATCGGGGAATGCAGGACTTGACCAGGTATTCCTGAGTCTGTCTTCCGGCCCAACGCTCCGGACGGTTGCCCTGGGGTTGACCCGGAAAAAATCACTTGCCGCCGTGAAGGCGCTGACTGATTCCCGGCTGTCTACATGTACCGGAGTTTTTGGATTGGCGGATCTTGCTGATGAATCCGGGCTGGTAGAACGGTTAATGGATATCCGGCCTGATCTCCTGATTTTGACTGGCGGGGAGACCGGCGGGGCAGAGGATGCTGTCAAGAGGTTGATTGATGTGACCCGTAACTACTGTTTGCTGCTGCCACCACCTTTACGACCCTCGATCCTTTTTGCTGGCAATGAAGCACTTGAGGCGTGGGTTAAACGGAGGATTGAACCCCTTGCGCCGGTTATGATCACATCAAACCTTTTATCCTCTCGGGGAGGGTATGATCTCGTTCCCGCCCAATCTCGTCTTGATTCAATTATCTCCCGATTTTGGGTGGGGAGGGTCCCAGGGCTGCGCGATGTCTTACGCCTCACAGACAAACCTGTAACAACTGCAAGTGCAGGCATGGGTAGGATGGTGGGGTTTCTCAGCCGCTCGGGACGAGGTGAGAGCCAGCGAGGGGTGATGGCCTTGGATCTGGGTGGCGCGCATACCTCCCTAGCCGCAGGGCTGAACGGGAGCCTGGCATCTCTTGATCAGGACGCCTGGGACTTCTTCTCAAATGACAAGAGAACCGAGACGATAAAGGCTGTTCGTCAATGGTTGTCTGAGGAAATTGAACCGGATCAAGTGGCGCAATATCTCCATCAACACAGACTTCATCCGGAACTGGTCCCTGTGACCGGCCCTGAGCTGGCGATTGAGATGGCCCTGGCCCGGGTTCGCCTGGGGCAAAGCGTGCAGAAGCTCGTCAGGAATTTTCCCGAATTACCCTATGACCCGGATCGGGGATGGGCGGCGAGTTTTGAACCCATTATCGCCAGCGGTTCTGTGTTGACCCAGGCGGCACACCCCGGTCAGACGATGCTGATGCTGTTGGACGGGCTGCAACCCTGCGGCGTCACCACCCTGGTCCTGGACCAGCATCATCTCCTCCCGCTGTTGGGGGCTATTGCGGAAACCAATCAGGTTTTACCCGTGCAGATCATGGAGACGGATGCTTTTTTGAATTTAGGGACCGTAATTACGCCGGTCAGCACGGTACCTGACGGGGAACGGGTTATGACATTGGAGGTCACTAAAGAATCAGGGAGCAGCTTCTCTGTGGAGATCCCCCAGGGGGGTCTCCGACGGGTAGTGATTCAGGTCGGTGAGCCGGCCACACTCAAACTGATTCCTGAAAAGAACACGGATGTCGGATTGGGCGGGGCGGGTATTGGTGGGCGTTTGAAGATCCGCGGCGGCGTGCTGGGATTGGTCGTAGATGCCCGCGGCAGGCCTTTGAAGCTGCCTGAAAAGGATGAAGAACGGGTAGCGTTGATCCAACGCTGGCAGTGGACATTAAGCGGTTAAGTCTATGAAGCCAGAGAAGATGCATTAGCTATGTTGACTAAAGTTTCACAGATCTCACCTCATGCCATTATTTATCGAGAGCGTTTGCTTCCGATGGCAGGCCACGTGCTGGTCTCAGAGGGCGAAGAGGTTACTGCTGATACGGTGATCGCTGAAGCAGTCCTGCCCTCCAAGGTGATCACTCTTGACTTGTGTAGGGGGTTGGGGCTTGGTTCGTCTGAAGTTAATGCCTGTCTGGTCAGGGTACCTGGCGAGGAATTGAAAGAGGGTGATCTGATTGCGCAGTGCGAAAGGTCTCTGACCCGCAACGTGAGGGCGCCTTTTGACGGTTTGCTACTGGATGTCTCTCAGGGACAGGCGGTCATAGCTGCCGGGAAGGTGGAACACCGGATCACTGCCGGACTGCCGGGCCTGGTCACGACTGTGGTTCCGGAATATGGGGCTTTCATTAAGACAGAAGGCAGCTTATTGCAGGGAGTGTGGGGGAATGGCCAAACCGCAGCGGGGATCCTGCAGGTGAAAGGGGGGAACGAGTCGGAGAAAAAATCTGATACTACGGCAGAAGAACCAGGGTACCCGGGTCGAATTCTGGCGTTGAGATCCTGCCCGGACGAGTCAACCCTGAATGAGAAGCTGGCACAGGAGGTGACTGGGTTGATTATCGGCTGGCTCCATCCTGATCTGATGGCCGAAATAGAGGGTTTGCAGATCCCAGTGATTGTCCTGCAGGGGTTCGGTGATCAGCCTCTGGACCCTGAATGCTGGGAGATTCTCTCCTTAAGGGCAGGCGGGTCAGCCGTGATTAATGCAGCCTCCCCTGATTTGTACCGTGGCAGCCGCCCTGAAGTGCTGATTCCTGAGGCCCAGGGTGGACCTGAGCCTGGGCTTGGATTCCAGCTCGAGTTGGCGGTTGGCCAGCGGGTCAGGATTCTTTCCGGGGTCATGACGGGTCAAACCGGGAGAGTCCTGGACCTGAACACTTCCTGGACGTTTGAGAATGGTCTGGTCTTCCCGGCGGTAAGCATCAAGACGGTGGGGGGTGAGATTGTCCAGGTCCCACAGCAAAATGTGGTGATCCTCGGTTGATTCCAGGCTGATGATTTAAAAAAGCGGTGGAAAATTTTCTCGGAATTATTCCCATATTTTATAAGGGTAGGGCAGACATTCTCTTCCGGTTTAGATAATTTTAGACACCATGAATTATGTTTAAGCAAAAAATGCATTGGGGGTTTCCAATCCCTAACTTGAGAGTAAGATTAAAAAAATATTGGTACTGAGGTAAAATAGTGATGATGATGAAGAATCAACGAAGAATTTTGAGAATCAGCCTTTTATTGCTCATCCTGGCGATGTTATTCATCGCTTGCCGTCCGGATGGCGATGAATTGTTTGTTCCATTGGAGACTAATCCTGCTGTTGAAACAGAAGTTCCAGCCGAAATTGTAGAGGAACCGACGGTCACACCGGACGTTCCGGAAGTTCTCCTTGTAATCTCCGGGGATTCGGATCTTGATATTGCTGCGCAGGTGCAGACGGCGCTTGAATTATTGACCGGTGAGTCGGGCCTAACATTAAAGGTGGAAAACACGCTCACACCGGAGATGCTGTTATCCGGTGTGCGGATTGTGGTTGGGATGGGTCAGGGCATTGATCTGAGTGGTCTTGCATCCAGCGCTCCGAAGGTCCAATTTGTGGCGATCCATCAGCCGGCTGCGATTCCAACAGCCAACCTGAGCGTGATTGGTGATCCGATCGCAGACCTGCAAAGGAAGGCGTTCATGGCCGGGTATCTCACGGCGCTTGTTTCTTCCGATTATAAAATCGCGGGATTGATAGCGTCCGATCAGCAATACAGCGAAGATGTGCTGGATGCATTCACAATTGGTGTCCGATATTATTGTGGATGGTGCCGACCTTCACTTCCACCCTATGTAAATTATCCATTTTACCCACAGGTTGAATCATTCCCTGCTGCGAGCGACCTAACCGCCTATCAAACGTTGATTGCTGATTGGTTGTATCTCGGTGTCAATGCGGTTTATGTTGATATGCCGCTGGTTTCAAGCGAATTGATTGTATACCTGATGGATGCTGGAATGAATGTGGTGGGCGGCGCGTCTCCTGACCTTCCCCGAGATCAATGGGTGGGCACGGTTGTTGCAGATCCTGTACCCGGATTGCAGCGGCTCTGGCCTGACCTGATGTCCGGGATGGGCGGCAGTCTGATGCCTTCGTCAATTACCGTCACCGATGCTGGATCAGGTCTTTTCTCAGAAGGGCGCTTGCGGTTGTTTAATCGAACGCTTGCTGATCTTGACGCAGGATTAATTTCGACCGAATATATACCTTAATCGTTTATTATTAGTATTATTAATTAAAAGTTTAATCAACAGGGTTACCCCTGAAGGGCTCAGCGGTAGCCTGTCCGGGTTGAGATATACCTTCCCGGCGAAGCACTTTAATAAGGGTCAGAGTAAGGATTTTCAGGTCCAGCCAAAACGACTGGTGCTCAACATACCACAGATCCAGCTTGAATTTCTCTTCCCAGCTCAGGGCATTACGTCCGTGGATTTGCGCCCATCCGGTTATCCCTGGGAGAACGTCATGCCGTCGAGCCTGTTCCGGGCTGTAAAGCGGCAGATATTCAACGAGTAAGGGACGGGGACCGACAAGGCTCATCTCGCCTTTGAGGACATTGAACAACTCAGGGAGTTCATCGAGGCTGGTGGCACGCAGGAAGCGGCCAAGCCCGGTCAAACGGTCAGCATCAGGAAGAGGCTCACCCTGTTCATCTTTCAGGGTCCGCATCGTGCGGAATTTGGAGAGGGTGAACAATTCAGCCTGGAAGCCGGGACGTTTTTGGCGGAATAATACTGGAAATCCATGCCGGACAGCGACCAGAATGCTGATCACGATCATTAATGGTGCGAGAAGGATGATCAGCGGAAGGGTCAGGATAAGGTCAAACAAGCGTTTGACAGCGGGTGTTCTTTCATGCAATACTTTATTTGTCATGAGTAATAGGATTGTACCAAATTAGAAGCTATTATTGATAGGATGTCAGTTGGTCAGAACAGTGGGAAGAAACATAGGAAAGGAACAATGATGGACGAGAGAATTCTGATTATTGAAGACGACGAGGAGATCCTGCGTGTATTGAAGCGGGTCCTCACTTATGAGGGCTATATTGTGGATACGGCTCTGACGGGTCAGGCCGGGTTGACCCTTGCGCGGGAACAGATGCCGGATCTGGTCGTTTTGGACTGGATGCTGCCGAAAATGGATGGGCTGGAAGTCTGCCGGCGTTTGCAGAAGCTGGGCAACCAGCCGATCCTGATGCTGACGGCAAAAGACAACACCCAGGATCGTGTGGAAGGTCTGGATGCCGGGGCGGATGACTATGTCGTCAAACCTTTTGAGATTGAAGAATTATTGGCTCGGATCAGGGCCTTGCTGCGCAGAACAGCCGCTGACCGCGTAAAAGTTCTGGAATTTGAAGACCTGATACTTGACAGCAGCACTCGAAAAGCGCGTCGTGGTGACCGGGAAATCGAATTGACGGCGAAAGAATATGACCTGCTTGAACTCTTCATGCGCCATCCTAGTCAGGTGATGACCCGCGAAGTTATTTTTGACCGGGTGTGGGATTATGATTTCGGCGGCGAGAGTAATGTCCTTGATGTTTATATCCGGTATCTCCGCCAAAAACTTGAAGAGGAAGGCGAATCGCGCTTGATCTACACCGTTCGGGGTGTGGGTTATGTGATGCGAGAATCAGAAGGATAATCTCCGGCATGTCGCTTAAGCTTCGTCTGACATTGACATACACCGGCTTGCTGAGCGGGGTCGTCCTCCTGCTCAGCATTGTCGTTTATTCGATGATCAGCGTCCTGATGCTCAACCAGGTGGATGCGCTTCTCCAAAATTCAGCAGATGAGTTGATCAAGGCTATGCGGGCTGACGCTACGGGGAAGGTTACCTTATCCCGGGAGGCATTAATTGTTTCCCCGGCAACTTATTACCAGGTCTGGTCTGATCAGGACGGTATTATATATCATTCGGAAAATGCCAGCGACTTCCCCAATGCACTGGATCCGGATGCAGTTACAAAAAAAGAACCGCTCTTCAGAGAGGTGACACTTGGAGAATCGTCATTTCGAGTGCTGACTGTGCCTTTAACATCAGGCCAGAATTATATTGGTGCCCTTCAAGTCGGTATCATTTTTTCAGAAGTACAACACACTCAGCGGCTGTTACAGCTTGTTTTTGGGGTTTCCGCCTTGTTTGCGATTATTGTTGCAGGCGCAGTGGGCTGGCTGGTCACAACACATGCATTGGGGCCTTTGGAGACCATCAACCGGGTGGCTAGCCGGATTACTGATACGGATGATCTTTCTCTCCGCATTCCCATTAACTCGAACAGAACAGATGAGGTCAGTCAACTCGTCCTGACTTTCAATCAAACCCTGGTCCGGCTGGAAGGTCTCTTCAATACCCAGCGCCGCTTTCTGGCGGATGTCAGTCATGAGCTTCGGACCCCTTTGACGGTTATCAAAGGGAATATCGGACTAATGCGTATTATGCATGAGGTTGATGAGGAATCGCTGGACAGCATCGAATCAGAGGTTAACCGGCTGACACGGTTGGTTGAAGACCTCTTGTTGATGGCTCAGGCCGAGACAGGCCGGCTGCCGCTGATGCTGGAACTGGTTGAATTGGACGGCCTGCTGTTTGAGGTTTTTGAGCAAATGAAAATCCTTTCAGAGGGCATGCACCAGATCATAATCGAAGAAATCGAGCCGGTAGTCGTTTCCGGAGACCGGGATCGGTTAAAGCAGGTTTTGCTTAACCTTGGCACCAATGCCATCAAATTCACTCCTGAGAATGGCATCATCACACTGAGCCTCTCCCAGAAATCCCAATGGGTAAGCATTAATTTCACTGATCAGGGCCCGGGGATTGAAAAGAGGGAGCGGCGGTATTTATTTGAGAGATTTTACCGGGGCGACAAGTCCCGGTCACGGACTGAGAAAAATGCTGGGTTTGGTCTGGGGTTATCGATAGCTTATGTCAAGGTCCCATTTTTCGTACAATAGTAAAGTGGAAAATCAGGCACTAATATT
>CAZXRL010000015.1:0-23902 GCA_964643275.1 uncultured Candidatus Brevefilum sp. | reverse complement strand
TTGGGACTTGGATTATTTACTTAAGGTCCTTAATACTTGAAATGCGATTGCCCTGGCCAATCCATGATGCAAAAAAAAGGCCATCAATCGAGAGATTGACAGCCTCTATTTTCTTAATCCAGGATAATGTTTTTTACGTGCCTTCTTCCCAGGAATTCAAATACTTGATTTGTTCCTCGGTCAGCGTATCAACCTGAACACCCATCGACTCCAGCTTGAGCCTGGCGATCTCCATGTCAATATCCTCAGGCACAGAATAAACTTTCTTTTCCAGTTTATCCGCGTTCCTGACCATGTATTCCGCGCTCAGGGCTTGGTTGGCAAAGGACATATCCATCACGCTGGCGGGATGACCTTCAGCCGCAGCCAGGTTGATCAGCCGGCCTTCGCCCAGAATATGGATCACCCGGCCGTCTGGCAGCTCGTAAGCATCCACAAAGGGACGGACCAGCCGCTTGCTGACAGCCATCTCTTCCAGCGCCGGGATGTTGATCTCAACGTTGAAGTGGCCGGAATTTGCGACGATCGCGCCGTCTTTCATAACTTCAAAGTGATGCTTGTCCACTACGTTGATATCACCGGTCAAGGTGACAAAAATCTCACCGATTGGCGCAGCCTCGATCATCGGCATCACCCGGAAGCCATCCATCACCGCTTCCAAAGCCTTCAGGGGATCCACTTCGGTCACGATCACGTTCGCGCCCATGCCACGGGCCCGCATCGCCAGGCCGCGTGCACACCAGCCATAACCGCCGATCACAAAGGTCTTGCCCGCCAGGAGGATATTGGTCGCCCGGATGATCCCGTCAATCGTGGACTGACCGGTGCCGTAGCGGTTGTCAAAGAAATGTTTCGTCATGGCGTCGTTCACCGCAATCACAGGGAACTTGAGCGCCCCATCAGCCGCCATCGCCCGCAAACGGATGACGCCTGTGGTGGTTTCTTCCGTCCCGCCAATGATATCAGCGAGCTGGTTCGCACGGTCCTTATGAAGCGTGCTGACCAGGTCCGCGCCATCATCCATCGTGAGGTGCGGCTTGTGGTCCAGCGCTGCATTCAGATGCTTGTAATAGGTCGTATTGTCTTCACCCTTGACGGCGAAAACGGGGATCTCAAAATGAGAGACCAGGCAGGCCGCCACATCATCCTGAGTCGAAAGCGGGTTCGATGCCGTCAGGACAACATCCGCGCCGCCGGCCTGCAGCGCGCGCATCAGGTTAGCGGTTTCAGTGGTCACATGTAAACAGGCTGACATGCGGATCCCTTCAAAGGGGCGTTCCTTTTGGAAACGTTCCTGAATGGACCGCAGAACGGGCATTTCCCGTTCCGCCCACTCAATCCGACGGCGGCCGCCTTCGGCCAGGTCTAAATTTTTGATATCATATTTATCCATTAAATCCTCCAAGATTTGAAATGGCGTTGCGGCTGCAACGCTGAGCTTTCACAGTCTTTATAATAAAACGTCCAGTTCGCCCCCATCATCAAACAGAGTGCGGAACCGGGTGACAAAATCCTTCATCAGATAACAATGGGCCTGAGTTCCCATTTCCTCGAGACAATAGGTGGCCGCCAGCGCGCCCATCCGGGCACACAGCAGCAAATCAAAACCGTTCAGATATCCCTTGAGGAAGCCCGCCCGATAGGCGTCCCCGACTCCTGTTGGATCGATGATTTGGCGGGGCGGGAAGACCGGGACCTGTCCCAGATCCTGACCCTTTTCAACGACCCGAGATCCACCTTCACCAAGCGTAATCACCGCAAAATCAACCGCGTTGAGGAGTTCTTCTGCGGACATCCGGCTGTGCTTCTGCAATAGCTCGAACTCATATTCGTTGACAAACAAGGCTTTTGTGCCACGGATTCCCTCTCTCAGCCCCTCTTCATCGAGACGGACAATTTGCTGGCTGGGGTCAAAGATATAAGGGATGCCAAGCGCCTGACATTCCAGCGCGTACTGGATCATAGCATCAGGTGCATTCGGTGAGATCATCACAAGATCATCCGAAGTCAAATCCAGGTCTTTCATCGAGATCCGGGCGGCATCCGCCATAGCACCCGCATAGAAACTGGCAATCTGCGCGTTGGAGAGGTCGGTGTTGGCAAAGAAGGAGGCCGTGAACTTGCCTTCGATGATCTTCACGCCGGATGTGTCCACGCCGGCATTTTCCAGGACCACCCGGTATTCCTCGAAATCCATCCCCGCAGTTGCAACCAGCCGGGGTTCCTCACACAACAACCCCAGGGTATAGGCGATGTTTGCGGCCACTCCGCCGGGTTGTTTGACCATCTCATCCACCAGAAAAGAAAGGCTGATCGATTCGAGGTGCTCAGGAAGGATATGGTCCTTGAAATAGCCCGGGAAGGACATTAAATAATCATAGGCGATGGATCCTGTTAATATGATGCTCATTTTTTGTCCTTATTTTGCCATTGCAGCTTGCAAGCTTGTTTTGAAAGGCGGGTAAATCACACCCACTTCAGTGACCCAGCCCGAAAGCAGCCGGTTTGGCGTGACATCAAACGCAGGGTTTCGGGCAGAGGCGGTTTCAGGAGCAACACGCTGTCCTTCAAAGCTGATCCCCAGGACTTCCCCTTCGTCGCGCTCTTCAATCGGGATCAGATCCCCCCGCTCAAGCTCGAAATCCACGGTGGAGATCGGAAATACGGAGTAACAGGGAATTCCGTTGTCATAGGCGGCCAGGGCAAGCATGTAACTGCCGATCTTGTTAGCAACATCCCCGTTGGCGGCAACGCGGTCAGCGCCAAAGATGACCTTTTGCACCTGGCCCGTACGCATCAGGTAACCCGAAGAACTGTCCGTGATAATGTCATAGGAAATGCCATACTGCTCCAGCTCCCAGGCGGTCAGCCGGGCACCCTGCAGGCGGGGGCGGGTCTCATCCACAAAGACATGGATGTTCTTGCCCTGTTCATGCGCCATGCGGATCACGCCCAGCGCCGTGCCCCAATCAACCGTTGCCAGCGCGCCGGTATTGCAATGATGGACAACCTGGTCGCCGTTCTCGATCAAGGCGGCTCCGTGTTCGGCGATCCGCTTATTGATTGCCACATCTTCATCGGCAATAGCCTTAGCCAATGTCAGAAAGTGAGCCCGCAGGTCAGCCACCGATCCCTCGAAAGCATCCGTTGCTTTGAGCATGCGTTTGACCGCCCAGGCAAGGTTCACGGCAGTCGGCCGGGACGCATTCAAAGCCTCTCCAGCTTCGGTCAGGTCCTCAACCATCTGATCAACCGATGTTGCTCTGGAATTAAACGCCGCCATGGCCATCCCATAAGCCGCAGCAGCGCCAATCGCCGGTGCACCGCGGATGACCATCGTCTGGATTGCATCGGCAATACCCTGGTGTGTGTCAAAGCTCAGGAGTTTAAACTCCTGAGGCAGGATCCGCTGATCGATCATTTGAATGACTTGTTTCTCATCGTCCCAGGTAATTGTTCTCATTTTGTTGACTTCCCATTCTCGTGAAAAGACGCCCTTCTGGGCGTCAAAAAAACAAGCGTTGACAGTCTACCATTGGTTCAAGACTTTGTCAAAACATTGACACCTTCACCATATTACATTATAAAACCTAATATGAAGAAACCCAAAAATATAATCGTGCTTTTTGTTTTGTTAACATTAGTCTTATCCTCCTGCGCCCAACCTGACACCGAAGAAATCTCCCACACACCTTCCTCCGTTGAGGATTTGCCCGGTCCGCCGGCCATTACACCTTCCCTCACACCAGAGTCAACATCCACGCCTGCCGAATTGGTGGATGAAGGCGATTACGCGATCTTTGCCGGGGATTACGATGCGGCGATCCAGGTTTTCACATCCTCGCTCAACAGCAGCGCCGACCCGGATGTCGTCAGCAGGAGCAATCTGGGAATCGGACAGGCCTATTATGCGCAGGAAGATTTCTCCTCTGCGCTGGGGCACCTTCGATTAGCGACTGATTCCGACAATGCCATCATAGCAGCCCGCGCAAACTACCTGCTGGGAAAAACCTATACCCGACTCGAACGCCTAGACGAAGCGCTGGCCGCCTACGAAACCTATCTCCTCTTACGTCCCGGCCTGCTGGATTCACATGTCCAGGAGCTGCGGGGGGACTTGTTCAATACTTTGGGCGATTACGCCCAGGCCATTGCCAGCTTCCAGGAAGCGTACCGCACCCATCCCGAAGGTGGGGACGAAGCCCTGTCGGTCAAGATCGCCATTGCCTACGAGAACAGTGGCGATTCGGATACAGCGCTTGCGCTTGATCAGGACATCTATCACACTTCAGGCAGCGACTATACCAAAGCCGAGATGGACTTGCGGATGGGGTGGATTTACCAGGCACTGGATCAGCCTGAGCAGGCTTACACTTATTTCCAGGATGCCGTCGACAACTTCCCGTATACTTTTGACGCGCATACAGCTCTGGCAACCCTCGTCAACGCGGGTGTGCCGGTCAATGAGTATCAACGGGGATTTATCAACTTCAATCAACGCTACTACAACCTTGCCCTTGAAGCCTTTAACCGTTATCTGGCAGAAGAGCCGGAAGAATTACTCGACCACACCCTGTATTACAAAGGTCTGGCGCTCCAGGGCGTCAGCACTGCTGAAGAACCGCGTTACGAGGAAGCGATTGCCGTGTGGTGGGATTTGATCGATACTTACCCTACCAGTACATTCTTTGTCAGCGCCTGGGAAAATATCGAAAACGCCCAATGGGTTTATCTGGGAGAGCATGAACAGGCAGCCGAGACCGCCCTGACCTATGTTGCCCGTTATCCTGAATTGGCCGAATCGGCAAATTTCCTGTTCCGGGCCGGGCGTAATTATGAAAGGGCGGGACTTCTTCAGGAAGCGGCAGATACCTGGCAGCGAATTGCCAATGAATATCCCGGCTCGGAGGAAACCTTCCGGGCCACCTACTTCGCCGGGATCGCGCTGGTCCGTCTGGGGGATTGGGAGGGCGCACAGCCGGTCTTTGCCCGCGCGTTAGTGCTCACCAGTCAGCCCTCGGAAACCGCCGCCGCTTACCTCTGGATCGGCAAGTGTCAGGAAGCGCTGGGCGATATCAGTGCTGCCGTGGACAGCTGGAAACAGGCCCACACCGCTGACCCCTTCGGGTACTACAGCATCCGGGCGGAAGACCTGCTCATCGGTCGCGAACCTTTTGCGCAGCCCGATTCCTTTGAATTGGACCCTGACCTGACACCCTACCGCCTTGACGCAGAAAGCTGGCTGCGGATCACCTTCGAGATTCCTGCCGATACCAATCTTGAAAGTCCGGGTCTTCTTGCCAACGACCCCCGCTTCCAGCGTGGTCTGGAATACTGGTCTCTGGGATTATACAGAACAGCCAAAGCCGAATTTGAGTCAATGCGGGTGGAATATGAGGGTGATCCGGCCCAGACATTCCGGCTGATCCCTGCCCTGGTGGAAATCGGCCTTTACCGTTCAGCCCTGCTTGCCAGCACCAATCTGCTGCGCTCAGCAGGCCTGCAAGGCGCCGATGCCCTGGAAGCGCCGGAATTCTTCTCCCGGATCCGTTTCGGGGCATATTACCTGGATTGGCTGATCCCGATCGCGGAAGGCAGGGAATTTTCTCCACTGCTCCTGCTGGCCCTCATGCGCCAGGAAAGCACCTTTGAAGGATTTATCAGCTCTGGTGCGGGTGCTCGGGGTTTGATGCAAATTATCCCTGCGACCGGTGCCCAACTGGCAACAGACCTTAACTGGCCGGAGAATTATTCCGCCGAAGACCTTGACCGCCCTTATGTGAGTCTTTTCCTTGGGACCACCTATCTGGCGCGCCAGCGTCAATTATTCGAAGGCGATCTCTATGCCATGCTGGCAGCCTATAACGGCGGGCCGGGTAGCACGCTCATATGGAGGGGTCTGCTGGACAACCAAGACCCGGATCTCTTTCTGGAAACCATCCGATTTCAGGAAACCCGCAATTACATCCGTCTGATCACCGAGAATTTCTATATTTATCGCTGGTTATATGGCAGCCCGATGGAGCCTTAAACAAAAAAAGCCCCAGTGTTTCTCCAACTTCCGGGGCTTTTTTGTTTAATATTTGTATGCACCTAATTACAGCAGCAGCCGCATTGGCTCCTCAAGATAATTTGCCAGCACCTGCATGAATTCCGCCGCTTCCGCCCCATCGGTGACCCGATGGTCCGCGGAGAGCGTGGCTTTCATCCGTGAGCCAACCGTTAGCTCGCCATCCACCACAACCGGCACATCCTGCACTGCACTCACAGCCAGGATCCCGGCCTCAGGAGGATTGATGATGGCTGCAAAATTGTCAATGCCATACATCCCCAGATTGCTGATTGAGAAGGTGGACCCCTCAATCTCATCGTTCTTTACCTTGCCCTCACGTGCCCGCAGAGCCATATCCCGCACCTCACGGGCGATCAAACGGAGCGGTTTCTGGTCAGCGTCTTTGCAGACCACAACCATCAACCCGCCTTCCACCGCCACCGCCACGCCGATATTCACATGACCGTGCCGGCGAATGGATTTCTCGCCCTCCAGAGAAGCGTTCAGATTGGGATACTGCCGGAGAGCCAGCGCGACCCCTTTGATAATGAAATCGTTGACGGATAATTTGTCCGAATCGGGAAGGAGCTGGTTCAACTCCTTGCGAAGCTGCATCAACTTAGCGGTCTGGTAAGTTCGCGAGAGGTAGAAGTGTGGGAAATTCTGATTTGAATCCTGCATCCGCCGGCCAATCGCCTGGCGAAGGCGGCTCATCTCCACAACCTCATCTTCCGGCACTTCACCAACCGAAAAGGCAGTCAATGGCTGCAAGGTCTTGCCGACAACTTCCGCTTCTTCATCACGGCCTTCCGCCCGCATGGAGTCGAGATAGGTCTCGATATCTTTCTTGACCACACGCCCCTGAAGGCCGCTGCCCTCGACATTGGCAAGTTCTATCTCATGATCATCCGCCATCCGGCGTGCCAGCGGGGAAGAGCGCACACCACCCGCTGGAGAAACATCGGCGTCTTCGCCTTTGATTTTCTCGGCCACGGGCTTGCCTGCTGTCTGCTTCACATCTTCTTCGGCCTTTTTCTCAGTCTTCGGCTTGCCTTTGACGGGTTTTGACTCTGGTTCGCCACCCGCATCTCCAACAAGCGCATTAATCTCATCTTCGGAAGGCTCTTCGCCTTCCGCAACGATAACGGCAATTGGGGCATTCACCGGCACGGCAGTATCTTCCTCCACCAGATGGCGGAACATCAGCCCGGCAAAACTGGATTCGACCTCAACCGTTGCTTTGTCAGTCTCAATTTCAGCGATGACGTCGCCTTTGGCAACCGAATCTCCCTCAACTTTAACCCAGCGAATCAGGGTTCCCTCAGCCATATCAAAACCCAGTTTGGGCATGGTTACCAGATCAGCCATGAACAACCTCCTTTGCTGCACGATAAATGTCTTCGGTCTGCGGCAGAGCTAATTGTTCCAAAGCCGCGTTATAGGGCAGGGGGACTTCGGCCTGTGCCACCCGTTTGACCGGGGCATCCACAAAATCAAAAGCCAGCTCATAGATTCGAGCGGAAACCTCCGCACCAATCCCGTAAGACCGCCAGCCTTCCTCAGCGACGACTGCCCGGTTCGTACGCTTGAACGACTTGATCACAGGATCCATATCCAGGGGCCGGATCGACCGAAGATCGACAACTTCCGCTTCAATCCCATCTTCGGAGAGCATCTCTGCGGCTTCCAGTGCGGCGGGCACCATCTTGGAATACGCCACAATCGTGACATCATCCCCTTCCCGCTGGACTTTGGATTTCCCTAGCGGCTCCAGATAATCCTCGTCATCCGGGACCTCCCCTTTGGATTGATACAGCGTGGCATTCTCGATGAAGAACACCGGATCATCACTGCGGATCGCGCTTTTCAAAAGTCCCTTGGCGTCAGCAGGCGTCCCCGGGGAAACAACCTTCAAGCCGGGAAAGTGTGCGAAGATCGCGTCAGGAGTTTGCGAGTGGGTCGCTCCGAGCTGCCGCCCGCCGCCGCTGACCACCCGAATCACCAGGGGAAGTATGAACTGACCGCCAAACATGTAATGCAATTTGGCCGCCTCATTGACAATATGATCCATTGCGACAAAAGCAAAATTAATCGTCATCAGTTCGGCAATGGGACGCAAGCCTGTCAAAGCCGCGCCGATGGCACCGCCGATAATCGCAGCTTCCGCAATAGGCGTATCACGGACGCGCTTCTCACCAAAACGATCGTAAAAACCTTTGGTCACTGCATATGTGCCACCCCAGAGGCCGACTTCCTCACCCATGATGAACACGTTTTCATCGCGTTCCATTTCTTCCCAGATTGCTTTCGAGATCGCCTCTCTCATGGTCATCCGTGCCATCTTAGCGCTCCTCACTTTCGCGTTCCATTGCATAGCCCTTATATTCGACAGGGGTTTCTTCCACGTAGATATGCTCGAATAAGGCTTCTTTGCCAGGGTCAGGGCTTGATTCGGCAAATGCGACTGCTTCATCCACAATCTTCATCGCTTCCTCATCCTGCTGGTCGAGATCTTTTTCGGTTGCGATGTCATTCTCAATCATGTGCTTACGGAAAAACCCAATCGGATCTTCTTCTTCCCACTTCTTAACCTCAGCTTTTTCACGATACCGCTCGGGGTCGCCCATGGAATGGCCGCGATAGCGGTAGGTCATAATCTCAAGAAGGTATGGTCCCCCTTCCTTCCGCATCGTCTCCAGCACCCGGGAAGCATCCTCCCGGACCTGCAGCACATCCATCCCCTCTATCCGTTCATTGGGCATACCATAACCTTCCGCTTTCTGGCGGATTTCAGATACCGCTGATGCGCGCTTGACCGAAGTCCCCATGCCGTACTGGTTGTTTTCACAGACCCAAAGGACCGGAAGGTTCCAGACCTTGCTGAGGTTCAGCCCTTCATGGAAAAAACCAATATTCGTCGCCCCGTCACCGAACATGCAGATCGTGATGGCATCATCGTTTCCCTGATAAACATCTCCCAAAGCCAGACCGGCCGCTATCGGGATATGCGCACCGACGATGGCATGCCCGCCCCAGAAGTTCTTTCCGACATCCGCCATGTGCATCGAGCCGCCCTTTCCCTTGGAACAGCCGTCTTCCTTCCCGAGCAGTTCCGCCATAACGGCTTTCGGGTCAATCCCCGCACTGATCGCCCAGCCATGGTCACGGTAAGCTGTGATGAGCCGGTCCTGGGGTTTCCGGACGGACGAGATCCCCGCACTGACCGCTTCCTGCCCGATGTAGAGATGCAAAAAACCACCGATTTTGCCCTGCTGATAAAGTTCCGCAGAGCGTTCTTCCACCAGGCGGATCACAACCATTTCCTGATAGAGAGCCAAGTATTCCTTTTTATCCATAAATTGAGTTCCCTCCAATGAGAACACTGAAGAATTCCATAGATTAATTGTCATATATTTTTTATTTAATAACAACTCTTACCAATTATACCAGAATAGTCCAGTATGAAATCGTCACAACCTCTACAACGACTGTTAATTCTTCGTAAATAATGAATAAACACGTTAACCTGATCCACACCATTAAAACAACAGAGGTTGTCCGCTGGACAACCTCTGTAAAGGTCAATGTATCAGGCTTAGTCGTTGTTGATCTTGGCCTGAGCGGCAGCCAACCTCGCAACCGGCACCCGGAAGGGTGAGCAGCTGACGTAATTGTTGCCAACCAGGTGGCAGAACTCAATTGAGCTTGGGTCGCCACCGTGTTCGCCGCAAATCCCGACTTCCAGGTCGGGGCGGACCTTACGGCCTTCGCTGACAGCCATCTCCATCAAGCGGCCGACGCCCTTACGATCCAGCACCTGGAATGGATTTTCTGGCAGGATTCCTTGGTCAACATAGGTGATCAGGAAGTTCCGCTCGGCATCATCCCGGCTGTAACCAAATGCCATCTGGGTCAGGTCGTTGGTGCCAAAGGAGAAGAACTCAGCCACTTCAGCGATCTCCCCGGCCGTCAGGGCAGCCCGTGGGATCTCAATCATCGTGCCAAATTTATAGTCGAATTCCACACCCTTCTCTGCCATGACCGTTTTACCGATCGCTTCCAGCTCCGGCTGGACATGGGTCAACTCATTGATATGACCCGTCAGCGGGATCATGATTTCAGGATGGACTTCAAATCCTTTTTTGGCTGCGTCGCTGGCGGCTTCAAAAATCGCCCGGACCTGCATGCGCATGATATCAGGATACACAATGCCCAGCCGGATACCGCGCAAACCCATCATCGGGTTGCTTTCATGCAGCTTGTTGACCGCATTGAGCAGGATTTCCTTCTCTTCCAGGCCATCTGTTTCACCTTTGGTCCGCATCTGAGTGACCTCGACGAGCAATTCTTCCTGTGAGGGAAGGAACTCATGCAGCGGCGGGTCAATCAGCCGGATAATCACGGGGAGGCCGTCCATGACCTCAAACAATCCATAGAAGTCAGATCGCTGAGAGGGGAGCAGATTCTCAAGCGCAGATTTATAGGCTTTCACTGAAGCAGCTTTTTCCATGCCCTGCCTCGTTTCCTCAAGCTCCACCACAATATCTTTCCGGGTCTCATCGGTCATAGCCCGGCCGTCAATCTTGCCGGATTCAAGAAAACCTTCAAGCCTTTCAACGTTATTGATCAGGTTCTGAGCCTCTTCCGCATTTAGGATCATTTCCTGAACATAGGGCAATCGTTCTTCTTCAAAGAACATGTGCTCGGTCCGGCAAAGGCCAATCCCCTTCGCGCCAAACGTCCGTGCCCGCTGCGCATCCTTTGGATAATCCGCGTTCGCCCAAACTTCCAACCGGGCAATCTCATCCGCCCATGAAAGCAGGGTCATCAGTTCTTCCTGCTCCTCAAGATCGGGTGTTGTCAGATCCAGTTTGCCAAGATAGGCAACACCGGTGCTGCCATCGAGGGAAATCCAATCGCCTTCTTTGACCGTCTTTCCATTTGATGTCATCTCCCGCTTATTGCTGTCAATGGACATCATGGAGGCGCCAACCACACAGGGAACGCCAAACTGCCGGGCGACCACAGCAGCATGCGAGGTCGCGCCGCCTTCGCTGGTCAGAATACCTTTGGAGGCAAGCATACCGTGGACGTCATCCGGTTTGGTGAAAGGCCGGACCATAATGACATCCTGACCTTTTTCCTGTGCCATCTTTTCAGCCGTATCAGCATCAAAATAGACCTGGCCCACAGCTGCGCCGGGGGAAGCGTTCACACCCGATGCAAACAGCTTACCTGCTTCACGGGCTGCCTGCATGGTTTCCAGATCAAACTGTGGGTGCAGCATCTGGTCGACCTGTTCAGGTTCGACCCGCATGACGGCTGTCTCTTTATCAATCAGTCCCTCGTTAGCCATGTCAACGGCAATCTTGATCGCCGCTTTCGCAGTCCGCTTACCGCTCCGGGTTTGGAGCATCCAGAGTTTACCGTTTTCAATTGTAAACTCAACGTCCTGCATATCGTTATAGTGTTTTTCCAGCTTCTTTGTAATTTCCTGGAATTGATCATAAACTACCGGGGTTTCTTCCTTCATCTCACGGATCGGTTTGGTGTTTCGGATACCCGCCACCACATCCTCACCCTGAGCATTCATCAGAAACTCGCCATACAGGAGCTTTTCACCGTTACCAGGGTCACGGGTAAAGGCAACGCCTGTGCCGGAATCCCAGCCCATATTCCCGAAGACCATCGTCACGATATTGACAGCCGTACCCAGGTCATCAGGGATATTGGCGCGGCGGCGATAGTCAATCGCGCGCTTAGCATTCCAGGACTCAAAAACTGCTTTGGTGGCCAGTTCAAGTTGTTTGACCGGATCCTGAGGAAAATCGTATCCTTTAGCCTCTTTCACAACGGCTTTGAATTGTTTGGTCAGTTCCTTCCAGTCAGCGGCTTCAAGGTCGGTGTCGCTCTCAAAGCCTTTTTCCTTTTTGTAATCGTCCAGCACCTCTTCAAAGGCTTCATCCGAGATCCCAAGAACCACAGAGCCAAACATCTGGATCAGGCGGCGGTAAGAGTCATAAACGAACCGCTCATTCTCAGTCAATTTGACCATGCCCTCAGCCGTCTCATCGTTCAAACCGAGATTGAGGACGGTGTCCATCATACCCGGCATCGACATCTTCGCACCGGAACGGCAGGATACCAGCAATGGATTGCCGGGGTCGCCGAATTTCTTGCCGGTTTGCTCCTCAACCGCCTTCATCGCTTCCAGAGACTGTTGCCACATCCCATCAGGGAAGGTTTGATCATCCTGATAAGCGATACAAGCTTCTGTGGTAATTGTGAAACCGGGGGGAACGGGCACACCAATCCGGGTCATCTCGGCCAGGTTTGCACCTTTTCCGCCGAGAACCGTCCGAACGCCATCCCAATTTCCGGCGTATTTTTCTGCTTGCTCAACTTCATTGAACAAGTACACCCATTTCTTTTCTGACATACTTCCTCCTAAAACTTTTTATATAATAAAACGCTTTACGCGTATTTAAGCTCTCAAAGATATGATTTTACCATGAAGAAGCGGAATCTCAAAAAAATTTCTGTGAGGCTGGACCTGGATCTGCCTCATTTCCACGCTCATTCATTGATTATTGAGAATTCCCGGACAGCCATCCAATGTGCTTTCGAAGTTGGCTGGTAGCCAAAACCAATCTCACCTTCAGGCGTGAACCGGAAAAGCTGGTTGTCAATCCAGATCACCAACCCCAGCTTTCCTCGAGGTGATAACGAGGTCTGCAGGTGAATGTCTCCATCCACAAAAAAAGTCACCCTTTCACGCTCCCACAACAGCTCATAAGCGTGCCAATCGTTCACACAAATGTCAATGGGCGCTGCTTCCTCCTGCACAAACCACCTCGACACCCTCCTGGCCCATTTGCGGCCGCCTTTCCAAAGGAGCAACGGCAGTCCGGGTATCGCGCCTAAACTGAATAGCGATGGGATCAGGGGAGAAGAAAATGTCTTTGCGTGGAAGCCTGAGGCAGGCTGATCATCCCGCAAGGAGAGAAAATTCCCGGACGATCCATAAAAGAACCAGGCAGCGTTCGGGAGTGCTGGCAGGACCCGAGACATGCCGCCCGCGCCAAACCCAAAGCTGAAAGGGTCATTCCACAGGCCAAACCCCCATGTGCCAGGCAAATCCGCCGCTGAAACCTGAGCTTCCAGATAAATTCTGATAGGTGGCTGATGTGGGAATCCCGATCTGGGGAGGTGCATGTAATCATCAATCTGCGCCAGCATATACCGTCCGTCCCCTAAGGCTGGAAGAGAAAAGAAACAGCCTGCCTCCAGAGACCCTTTGACCTCGCCGCCATTCACCGCTCTAACCTGGATCTCACCCATGATCCCTCCGTTCCATTAACAAGACAGGCAAGCTGTAATTTTCTCTGTCACATAAGAAAATTTTTGATTTGAACCCCGCTTTTTCGGCCTCAGCCTGAAAGAGTTCAGTGTACCTTTCACTCCCATCGGACAAAAACCACCTGGTCAGCCAGTTTTTCCAGCGGGATTTGAAACGGACACCCAATCCGACCACAACAACGCGTCCCGCCGGGGACAATACACGGTGGATTTCATTCAAGGTCGCTTTCTGGAGGATATAGTTCGAAGGAAAGGTTGAAACCACATTATCAAATAATCCTGAGCCGAAAGGTAAGGTAATACTCGACCCCCTGATGCGTCTGGCCTGCACCCCCTGCCGCTTCAGCTTGCGGGTCGTCACCCGGTGCATTTCAGCTGACAATTCCAAACCAACGACGTCATAGCCTCTTTCAGCTATCGTCAACAACAACGCGCCGGTGCCAAACCCCAATTCCAGGATTGACCCGTCCTGCAAATAATCAAGCGCGTCTCGCCGCCACTGCGCCCACCACCCAAAACTCACCAGCCAGGCGACAATATCATAGGCCCAGGCAAAGGAATGATAGAGCAGCTCCGTCCCCCAAAGATAAGCCTTAAGCAGCCATCGAATGAATATCGAGTGTGAATCGTTCATACAGAAACCATTTTAACACGACAGTCTGGTATACAATATGAGGGGAGGCAATGCGATGTCAATTGATATTCTACCTATCCAACAAAACGATCTCCAGTCAATCCGCACCTATGCACAGGAGGTATGGGGAAGTGAGGACATTGTTGTCCATAACATCCTATACAAGATCTCATCCTTGTCAGGCTTGAAAGCGGTATTGAAGGATGAGATCACCGGTTTTCTGCATTACGAGATCCGCGATGATGCATGCGAGATCCTGACGCTGGCAAGTTTTCAGGAAGGCCAGGGCATAGGATCAGCACTGATAGCCGCTGTCCAGGAACTGGCTCAGGATCATGGCTGTCAAACACTTCATCTGATCACCACCAATGACAACCTGCATGCGCTCGGATTCTACCAGCGCCGAGGATTCTGTCTCACCCATGTTTACCCCGGACAGGTAACAATCTCGCGCAAACATAAGCCTTCCATACCCGATATCGGTGAAAATGGGATTCCGATCAGAGATGAAATCCGGCTGGAAATGCGACTGGAACCGAAGACTGGCGCTGAGAGTGAGTCCTGATGGCAAAGAAAGAGAAAATTCTCCTGACCTTTGTAATTCTGGCCCTGGCTATCTCAGGCTGCGAGCCGGCTGAAATTTCAGGACAAACCCCATCACCTTCACCAACCTCAACCCGGATCCCATCTTCCCCTTCGCCGGCAAGCCAGACAGTTGCTGACCCTGCCCCAACCGCCACCCGTTTACCCGCCTCCCAAGGTCCGGTACTGCTGCTCCAAACTGATTTCGACAGCTACATGATCATTGACTTCTGGGCAAACCTCATCTATCCATTTACCCCACCAGGACCAGATCAGAATATTAACCTCGCACTGAATCTCTCACCGAGCAAGCGACAAATGATATTCCTAACAGACTCTGCCGAAGTCCAGATCCTGGATCTGGCTGCCGGTGTCACCCAGCCCGCCTTTGAGCTTGATAACGGCCTGTTTGACCCAGAGGCAGCTGCTGATCCTGCATTGGTAGCCCTGCCAGGGATCAAACTTTCTCACGAAGCCATGGTCTCAGCAGTCAAAGCCGCGTACGCTGAATCGATTCTGAGTATTCGCTGGTACGAGGATGATCGTCAACTCCTGTCCGTGCGGGCCGGCACCCAAACCACAACAAACCTGATGTTGGACCATCTCCAATCCGGAAAAAGTGTCCAGCTGGAAGCCATGCCCGGACTGGTTCAATCATTCTGGACAGGGCCAAACGCAAATTTGATCCTTCTGAAAAAGGGATTTGTCTTTGAACCCGGAGTCTGGCAGGATGATCGCTATTATCTTGTGGATATCGCAGCTCAGGAAGCAGTCCTTATCCCCCTGCCAGAAAATGCAGATAATCCCTCTGTAAACTGGTTTGATGCAAACCATCTGAGCATCGTTCACAATCATCAGATCGACCGCTCTGAAGATTACTCCCTGATCAATGTTGACACATTGGAATCCACACTAATTGTTAAAGGAAATTTCAGGGCTACCTGGGTACAGGCTGATCAGATCTTCCTTCTCAAACATGATACAGATAGCCAGAGATCCGTCATCCAGCGCCTCGATCTGGATGGCAGCGTCCGGATATCTCAGGAGCTGCCCGGGATCTGTTTCCGAAGCGCCATCATTGGCGAGGACATTTTCATTAACTGTGAAACGGAAAGCCTGCGACTGGACCGGCAACTTACCATGACGCCATTTGGGGAACCGATCACGATTCTCTCGCCCGCCCCAGACAGGCACACCAACATCCTTGTCACCCGGAACGGCAATATCTACAGGATCGATGATTCATCTGAGCGCTGGCAACCTCTACAGCTCGCTGGGCTCCCGCTGGAAATCCGCTGGCTGCCGGATTCCTCCGGTTTCCTTTATCGGACTCAAGGCGAACTCCATTGGTATGACCTGGAAAGTGGTCAGAGTGAACGCCTCATCCAATCCGATCTCTTTAGTGACTATACGAATATCCATGCGGTCTGGATTGATCTTGAATGAGGCCTGGCCGGTCATTCTTCAATTAGAATCCCCGACATCCTTCAAAACAGCTACCTGACCAGCCTGTTCAGCTGGTTGTCACCTTGCCGTATCTCAATAATCGAGAACATCCCTGATGCCAGCTTTACAAAAGATAGTGGTTAATTTGCGCCATACTGTATAATTAATTCAAAGAATTATATATTCAAACTGAACCTGGATTTTGAATCCAAAAGCTCTCTTTTTTTGAAAGGACATCATGAATATCGAATTCCCTGAAGGTCCTCCAGGAATTCATCCCCCCACCGCTGCCCTGAAAAGAATCCTCCAAATAAATGAAGTAAAGAACCCGATCACTGGCGAACCGTTTTCAGAGGCCCTGCTTCTGGGGATCGGCGGTGGTCTGGACATCGGCTCAATCCTGTTTCAATTTAAACACCTTCCAAATCCTATCCTTATGCTGGGATTTCGCAACCAGTGGAACCACACCCAGGCGTTCTTTAATAAATTGATTGGTCGCCTTGATTTGAATGCCTCCTTTTATGAATTTGACGGACCGAGAGAAGCTCAGAAGTCGCTTCAAGATATTCTCAAACAGGGAAGAATTGCCATCGTCTGGGTGGACAAAGCCCTCCTTCCCCATCATGCCCTGCCCAAAAGCCTGCAAGGGTATGTCAATCACCAGGTTGCAGTCCATGCCCGTGACGGCCGGCTCTGGCGGCTTTATATAGATGATCTAAGCACCCGACCGATTGAGATCCGTGAAAAGACCTTCACAGCCGCGCGAGGCAATATCCCGCAAAACAACTTCCGGATGATGGTCTTCAACCATGCAAATGGGATCAATGCCCGTGAACTGCGGGAGAGCATCATCGAGGGAATGCGTGATTGTGCCATGCAACTCAACAATCCCATCAAAACCATCGGTATCAGCAACCTGGAGACCTGGGCAGAGAAGTTGACCGATCGCTCAGATCATTTGGGCTGGAGTCAGGTCTTCAAAGATCAAAAGGGTCTGTTCCTCGCTCTGCAGACTATCTATGAATCCATCAAACTGGACGGGACCGGGGGTTTTGCTCTGCGAAAATTTTATTCCGATTTTCTCCATGAATCAGCCAGCTACCTTGGCAACCCCAGCCTGAACGCGGTCGCAGGCCAATATCTACAGCTCTCAAATCACTGGTCAAATCTGGCGGAATATGCCCTTCCGTCATCTATCCCGGAATTTGATAAGATCAAAAATCAGCTTAACAAAAAATACGAAGCTTACCGAAACCATGATATAAACGTAAATCAAAAAGCTATCACTGATTTGAACACACTGCGAAAAGAGATTACGGCTGATTTTCCTCTGGATATGGTTGAAACTGCCCGGCTATTTGAACGCCTTTCCGGTCAAATCAAGCTCATTGCAGAACTGGAACGAAGTGCCGCTTTGCGGCTCAGAGACATTTCCCGGAAATAACCCGGATGATTAATGGTCAGTTGTGAGGATCCCATGAAAATACTCATTTTAGGTGGAAAGAGGTTCTTAGGAATTGCTCTGGTTGAAGCTATGCTCAAAGCCGGGCATACCCCGGTGTTGTTCAATCGCGGACAAACCAACCCGGAGCTTTTCCCGGATGTTGTCAATCTCATTGGTGACAGGGAAAACGACTTAAGCGCTTTGAAACGGAGAAAATGGGACGCTGTCATAGACACCAGCGGTTATATCCCCAGAGTCGTCAAAGAAACAGCAAAAATTCTCTCAAATAAATGTGATTTTTACACATTCATCTCCTCTGTCTCCGTTTATCAGGATTTTTACAAACCTGATATTGATGAGACTTACCCCCTGGCAAATCTGGAAGATCCCGATGACGAGGATTACACAGGAGATTCTTACGGCCCGCTCAAAGCGCTTTGTGAATATGAGATCCAACAGAACTTCGAAGGAAAGGTCCTCGTAATCCGCCCGGGACTGATTGTTGGTCCAAACGACCCGACCGATCGCTTCAGCTACTGGCCCTGGCGGGTGTCTATGGGTGGTGACGTGCTCGCCCCCTCCCCTCCCAGCGCAAATCTGCAATTCGTGGACGTGCGCGATCTTGCAAAATTCATCATCAGGATGATCGAAAATCAAAAGGAAGGTGTTTATAATGCAACCGGCCCAAAAAAACCGTTGGCCGTTGGCTCCCTGCTGGTGGCATGTCGCGAAGCTGCTGTATCTGACGCGCGGTTTGTATGGGCGGACGAAGCCTTTCTCCAAAGAGAAGGCGTGAAACCCTGGACCGAACTGCCCCTCTGGGTCCCAACCACAGACCCGTCATTTACAGGTTTTTATAATATCAACAATGATAGAGCTGTCAAAACCGGGCTGACCTTCAGGCCCTTATCGCAAACCGTGGGGGACACATTGACCTGGCTGAAGACCCGCCCCGAAACAAAGAACCTCAAAGTCGGGATGAGCGTCCACAGGGAGACGGAATTGCTGATCAAATACCAGAAGGAACAGAAAGAATAATCCGGGCCATTTTTTAAGAAGCCTTATAAGCCTCCCAATGCACGCGGGCAGGATCGTATTGCGTGCGGGCAGGCTTTTCTTCTGCGGGATACCCCACATAGATCACATTGAGAGGCGTAACATGTCCTGGCAGGTTCAGGATCTTCGAAATCCGTTTGGTGAAATTATGAATGGGATGCACACCTAACCAGACCGTCCCCAAACCCAGCTCAACTGCTGCCAGAAGAATATTCTCTGTGGCCGCACTGCAATCCTGCACCCAGAACTTCGCCGCCATGGGATGCCTGAAGAATGAGGTGTTACCGCAGACAACGATTGCCGCCGGCGCATCATGTTTCCCGAACATCAATTCACTCCTGATGGCAGCCATCGTCTCAGGGTCTGTCACCACCACAAACTCCCAGGGTTTGATATTCATGGCTGAGGGTGCTGCCATGGCGGCTTTGAGAAGTGTTTCCAGTTTTTCTCTTTCTACAGGTTTCTCCTCATACTGACGGATACTTCTCCGGGCATAGATCGTATCGATGATGGACATGGATTTTTCCTTTTGAACAAGTGATTATTTAATGCAATTCAAATTCAAGACCGATTTAGCAACCGGATCAGGCCTTCAGCCAAAACCGCCTTGGATTCCAGCATAGGCATATGACCCGCTTCGGGAATGGTCAGCAGCTCCCCCTGTTGAAGCAGCGATGCCATTTCAACGGCTTCATCCAGCGGTATAATCCGATCTTCTTCGCCAGCCACGACCAATGCAGGGACATCAATTTCCGCGAGAAGGTCCCGCCGGTCAGGACGTCGCGCCATCCCCTCAAGCGAACCAGTAAGGCCCTGGGGAGATGTTTTTTTAATCAAATCAAATGCGCTTTGAACAACATCCGGGTTATGAGATAGTCTGGGCGCCAGAGATTCAGCAACAATTATTGAGCCTTTTTCCCGAACGTCCTCAATCATCGAAAACCGGCTCTGCTTTTTCTCTTCATTATCCGCATCCGCCCGGGATGTGATCAACCCCAGCCCGGACAATCTTTGGGGATATTGAGCGGCAAAAGCCAGAGCAACGTACCCGCCCATGGAATGACCACAAACGACAGCCTGATTGATCTGCAAATGATCCAGGAGTCGGACAAGATCATCCGCCAGGAACGGCATCTCATAAACACCGCCTGGCGCTTCACTCTGCCCATGTCCTCGAAGGTCAGGAAGGATGACACGCCACCGATCCAGAAACGTGGAGGCCAGATCCCGCCAGATGGTCCGATCCATTCCAAATCCATGGATCAAAACAATGCATGGGCCAGATGCCCCCCAGACCTCATAACCTAATCTGATACCATTGATTCTCCCAATCATCAGACCCTCCCGCTCAGTTCTTCTTCATTTCATGCTCAACAAAGGCACGCGCTTCTTTTTCAGACTCCACGAAACCGCTGGCTTGGGCTTCCCGTAAAGCAGCCAGCATATTCCCAATGGTTTTTCCGGGCGAGATCCCGAATTGATCCTGCAGGTCATTCCCATCAAGAAATAATTCGGGGGAGATGACCGAATCATATTCCTCCCACCAGGCCTCCAGCAAACGTCGCGCGACCCAGAGGTTTTTCATCCAGCGTTCCTGTTCCAGTTCTCTTTCAGAGGTGGCCAGGGTGGCGGCGAGAGAGAGTAACACAATAGCGATTCCCGCATCGCCCGCTTGATGATAAAAACGGTAGATCTCTCTTCTTTCTGGCAAACCTTCTGCATTCATCATCGGCAATAGACTCGGGTGATGAAGCACCAGGGTCTGGATCCATGTCCCTTCCAGGTTACTCATCTGTAAACGACGGGTCGTTTCCCAGGCGATCTCCGCACCGACACGGGCATGCCCGGAGAAACCCAAATGACCATCTTCATCGTTCTCACACACCGCAGGCTTGCCAATATCGTGCAGCAGGGCTCCAAGCAGCACAAGACAGGTTTTCTTGCGTGTCGGGGTAAGCTCTTCGTTAAAATAATCCGTTATTCTATCGGCAAAAGGCTCCAGAACCTCAACAGCCTGGAGCAGCCACCAGGGCGATGTCACATAATCCGGTGCCCGCTCACCAATAACAGCCAGCAAACTGGCGTAATGTTCAACAACGCTAAAGGTGTGATCCAATAAGGTCTGAGTATGGGGGGGTGAAACAGGGGCGGCTGACTGTTTGCTGAGTTCCGGGATCAACACGTCAAAAATCTTGAAGTCAAAGCACTGGCGCATGCCCAGTGTCGCATCTGGACCGCTCAGGATCCGGAAGAATTCATCCCGCTGGCGCTCAGGGGAGGTCTCGGGCAAATGCTGCGCCGCCGCTTTAATTAGATCATCCAATCCGGGTGCGTAATCAAGATCGAATTGCAACGCCAGCCGCACCGCGCGCAAAACCCGCACCGGATCATCCAGCAGGGCAGTCGCTGAACAGGCCTTGAGTAATCCGGCCTCAAGGTCTTCCTCACCCCCCAATGGATCAATCAGGGTTTTCAGATCGTGGATCGAGACCGCCATCGCGTTGATGGTGAAATCCCGCTTGCTCAGATCTTCCAGCAAGGAGCCGCCGGTAAATTGGACGAAATCCAGAGGGAAGAGCGTATCCTCTGGTTGGTGGTAAACCACTCTGCTGGTATGGCGTTCGTCATCCAGAACAAAGAAACCCACGCTAAGTTTTTTCGCCGCGCGTTTTGCTGTGCGAATCGGGTTGACCGGCATCACGAAATCGAGATCATGAAGGGAACGTCCCAGCAAAAGGTCCCGGACAGCGCCGCCAACAATATAAAGCGTCTGTCCTTCGTCGAGTGCGTCTTTGACAACGTCCAGGAGACGTGCTAGGTCTGAATTAATCGAGATTCTCATATTTTTCCAGGTCTACAACCCCAATGAACGGCAGGTTCCGGTAAAACTCATCCATATCCAGCCCGTAACCAAACACAAATTTATCGGGAATCTCAAAGCCGCAATACTTGATCGAGACGTCGACCTCTCGCCGGGATGCTTTGTTGAGCAGGGTACAGACTTCCAGGCTGGCAGGGTTCCGCGTGCGCAGCATTTCAATCACCGAAGCAAGGGTGTTGCCACTGTCAATGATATCCTCAACAATCAGGACGTTTTTTCCTGCAATGCCCGTGGTCAGGTCAAGCGTGATCCGGACCTGACCGTCCGAACTGCGGGATCCTACCCCGTAGGATGAAACGCCCATAAAATCAATCGCGACCAGAGGCTCAATATGACGAATGAGGTCGGTCAGGAACATCACCCCGCCCCGCAGGATGCAGATGGCCAGGATCTGTTTGCCATCATAATCCCGGCTGATCTCCTCACCCAATTCCCGGATCCGGTCCTTTAACTTGTCTTCCGGGATCAGAATTTCTGCTAAAAAAGAATGATAATTACTCATAACAAAATCACCTGTCATCAATCCCTGGGAACTTCATGGTGCTGCCTGCACCGTGCTTCATATAATTCCTGTGCGCCGACCACAACCACAGGGTCATCAAAATGCGCCGGTTTCCCATCCACCAGGCGTTGGGTGCGGGAGGCGGGCTCTCCACATACCATGCAAATGGCTTGCAGCTTCTCAACTTTTTCCGCCCGGGCGATCAATTCCGGCATGCAGCCAAATGGCTCACCTTTGAAATTCATATCCAGGCCGGTCACGATCACACGCAAGCCCCTCTCCGCTAGTTGTTCAACAACATCCACAATCCCTTCCGAAAAGAATTGGACTTCGTCCACGCCAACAACTGTTGTGGCGGGATTTAGCCGCTTGAGGATATCCTCAGGCGACTCGACCGGATGCGCATCCACATCCAGTCCTGAATGTGACGTGACTTTATTGTGATTGTAACGGTTATCGATCAAAGGTTTGAAAACCTGCACCTCCTGCTTCGCAATCCTTGCCCGGCGCAGACGACGGATCAATTCCTCCGTCTTCCCGCAAAACATTGAACCGCAAATGACCTCCACAGATCCAGCTTCATGTTTCATATCATTGCTCCTGAGATACAAAAAGGACAGGCAGATGGTGATATCATCTGCCTGTTAAGTTTACCGGATTTTTTGATTTCGTTCTGACTTTATACTGTGATTTCTTCTGCGGCCTCAGGGATCTTATAGCCCAACTGGCGCAAAGCCTTCTTGAGGTCAATCAGAGATTTGCGGCCAAAACCGCTGACATCCAGCATTGCCTGTTCGCCGCCTTCCAAACGCTTGAGCACATCGCCAACGTTCTTCATGCCGGCTTCCTCAAGGACATTGTCCACCCGCGTTCCCAATCCAAGTTCCTCAATCGGGCGGTCGGGCGAGACTTTTTCGTCTTCTTTGGATTGTTTATCGTCAAGAAATTCCTGACGGGCTTGCAGCCGTTTGTAGAAACGATCCACCTGACCTTCACGGTCGAGGATCCGCTGCTGCTGGCCCGTATAAAAGGGGTGGCAGTTGGAGCACACCTCAGTACGGATCTCTGCTTTAGTTGAACCTGTGGTCCAGGTGTTGCCGCAGGAGCCGCAAACCACCACTGCCTCAGGAAAGTATTCGGGATGAATTTCTTTTTTCATGATCGTCTGTCGTTCCTTTCAAAAGGTGAAACCACTTTACTCTTCCGCGGGGATGGTAACAATGTGGACCTTTTTCCGGCCGCCTGACATCGTCTCGTAGTGGACAAGACCTTCGGTTGTGGCAAAAAGAGTGTGATCTTTTCCCATACCGACATTCCAGCCAGGGTGAACCCTGGTGCCGCGCTGACGGACCAGGATGTTCCCGCTGATGACGTATTCACCGCCAAATTTCTTGATACCAAGTCGTTTCGATTTACTGTCACGACCGTTTCGTGAAGAACCGCCGCCTTTTTTATGTGCCATGATACCTACTCCATTTCAATCGATTCGATCAGCAAACGGGTGTATTGCTGTCGGTGTCCGGATTTCACCCGATAACGTTGTTTCGGGCGGTACTTGAAAACCAGGATCTTGCGACCCTTGAAATGATCAAGAACTTTCGTCTGGACTTTTGCGCCTTTGACCAGAGGGGTGCCAATCGTAACCTTGTCACCATCTACGGAAAGAAGGACATCTTCCAGGGTCAGGCTCTCTCCCACCTCATTCGGTAAACGGTCAACTTCAACCGTTCCACCTTCAGCAATGCGATACTGCTTGCCGCCTTGTTCGACAATCACAAATTTCATTTCAATTACTCCAATCTTCACTTCGCCAATCTCGCTCGCGTGTCACCGCCAGGGACCGGGAAAGTTGGGGTTACATGATTATACCCCAGCAAAAACGTCCTGCCGGGGCAAGGAACATTATTATAATAGCTTCAGGGAGCAATGTCAACCGGATTTTTGGA
>CAZXRL010000014.1:0-24319 GCA_964643275.1 uncultured Candidatus Brevefilum sp. | reverse complement strand
AAGGAGGATCGGTGATGCGGTAGACCTGACCCCATTCGCCCTCCGGCCGCGGCCTGCGAATGGCGAATTTCAGAACGATCACCACGGCAGCCATGATCGCCAGTCCCACAGCCAGAAAAGCAGCCCGCTCCCGCCAGGCGCCATCGCTGAAAAACCAGACCAGGATCAGACCAGCCAGCCAGAACCATGAGTCGCCAGAATGCGCAAAGATTTTCAAAACCAGAGATAAAAACCGCTTTTCCTCGGAAGCCCTCAAGGATTTGGATAGTCTGGCGTCTGCAGTGAGCAGTTGTTTGAGCCAGCGTTTCATCGCGCGCCTTCCAGATCTTCCCGGAGAATGGCAAGCTGGTGAGGTTTATCGGCGTCCATCGCCATCTCTGCATAGGGACAAATCAACGCTTCACCTGTCAATGACAGCCGCCTGCAGACCCTTTTTACAGCCTTTTGCAGGGTAACGCACCGCAACGCGATCAGCACCAGCGTGTCCAGTCCAAGCAGTCCCGCCTGGCGAAGGGGCGATTTTCTGGCTTCGGTCAGTTTTTTCCAAACGGGTCTTTCGACGGTGAACAATTCTTTATCGATCACATTGAGATCGCCGCCACAGACAGCAACATCCTTGAAATGAACGTAAGAGCGGGCCGCAGATGGGAACCGGCTCTCCATGACTTCACGGGGCACAACATTATAATAGAGCAGATAATCCGGATTGCGGGAGACTTGGCCGGCCAGCCAGTCGATCATTTCCACCGTGACCGCCGGGATATCCGCCGAAGCGATCAGCACCTTGCTCTGGTCCGGATGGTCTGCGACAGCTCGGAGTGTGCCCAGTCGGATATTCTCAAACATCCCGCCACCATCCGGTAAAAAAATGAGGGACTTTGAAGCAGTCAGGCCCGCCTCCGGCGTTAAGCCGGCGATATAAATCGTCCCTACGTGATCTGAACTCGATATCGCATCGATGACCCATTGCACCATGGGCTTGCCATGAATATCAATCAGGCTGCGATGTCCCGCCGGCGCAAGATCAAACAAGGGGTTATCCGGCGTAAGCTGTCCCCCTGCCAACACGACGGCATCCATCATGCTCAATTCAGCACCTGCAGCTGGGGCGTAAAACCCACTTCGTCCACAAGTTTCGTCATCATGGCGAAATAATCAACATAATTACGGTAGTCCACCTTACCATCAAAACCACTGGCAGCGAGAAGGGCAGCTTCCATCATATTCGTTCCAAACGAGCGCCCATCGTAAACCGGTGTGGTGGTCAGCAGGTATTTCACGCCTGCCCCCCGGAAAAGTTCGACATCATGGGGTGTGGTGGTATTGGTCACGATGATCTTTCCGGTCAGGTCATCCGGCATGTAACGGGTGATGTAATGACAATCGCCTGCGATCACGGATGCTTCTTCAAAAGCCCAGGTGAATTTTGGAGTTCGTTTGAGTTGTTTTTCGCCAACAGGGTAAATCCAATGAAAAGGCAAACGGCTGACAACCGGGATCAGTAACGCCGCCAGCGTTTTTACCCCCCGTTCTTTTCGGATCGATAAAGGCAGCCCCAGCGAAAACAGAGCATCGCCGAACAGACACTCATACCCCGCATCCATGAAAGATCGCAGGAGGCCGTAGCGGTCAACGGCTGTCATAACCAGAGCCCGCCTGCCAATCTCATCCAGGTATTCGCCAACCTGATCTTCCAGGACCTGAGCAGATCGAGCCTCAAGGGTGTTCTTCAAACCGCACCCGTCCGCAACGGGTGTCAGCATCACATCCTGGACCAGCGGCAGAACGGAATGCAGAGGGTACCATTTATCGCCGACAAACAAACCCAGGTCGGTTCCGCCCACGCCGAAAGCATGGACCTTACCGTCCAGGTCACGGAACATCTCCCTGGCCGCGCGCATATCCCCATCTGTCCCGACCCGGCGGATCTGAACCGTCTCTCCGAGCAATTGAACCGTCGCAGATTTATCCCGGCTCGAAGAGCCGATACTGATACTGATGGCTTGTTTCATAATGAGTCCTTAAAATAAGTATAGCGGCTAGTATACCATAGACGGATTCTCGTTGAATCACACTTAATTAAATAAACACACTGCGGGTTTCGGAGATGCGTTGACGGACAAAGGTATAATAAGCCCTTTGAGAAAGAAAAGGAGCACATCATTGAGCAGCCATGACCTTGCCATCCTCTGGGATATGGACGGCACCCTGATTGATACCAAAATCTGCCACTTTCAAACCTGGGATCAGGTTTTTCGAAACCATGGTTTTTCGGTTGACACAAAAGTTTACGAAGCGAACTTCGGGCGCAACACCCAGACTATCCTCCCCATTTTTCTGGGGTTTGAGCCTGACCCGGAGTTAATGGAACAGCTCATTGAGGAAAAGGAAAAGCTCTTCCGAGCGGCTGCACCCGCCGAAACCAGCCTGGTGCCGGGTGTGGAATCATGGCTTGCCACAGCCCATGCGAAAGGGATCCCACAGGCGATTGCCTCCTCCGGTTCTCTGGAGAATATCGAAACAATGATCTCGCTCTTCAACCTCAATCCTTATTTTGACAAGCTAATCTCCGGCGCTGACCTCCCCGCCAAACCCAAACCGGATGTCTTTATCAAAGCGGCAGAAGTGCTAGGATGCCCGCCCGAGCACTGTCTGGTGATCGAAGATTCCTTGCCCGGCGTTCAGGCGGCAAAGAACGCCGGGATGCCCTGTATTGCGGTCACAACAACAGAACCTCACAAGAACCTGAGTCTGGCCGACTTCGTCGTGGACGATTTCATCAGCCCGCTTGAAGATGTATTGCTGAGACTCAAGCTGCTTTAATCCATCAATTGTTTTCCCGGCAATCTCCCTTATAATTAATTTGTCCCCCGTTTTCAATCAGGGGGGAACTCAGTTGGGCATCCATGCGTTAATCAATAGGAACCTTTAATTAACGTTAATAGTGACAAGAGGAGCTGACGATGAATAAGCGGACTGCGCCAAAGCAAACCGGGCAATGGATCCAAGTCGCGTTTTCTCTGATGGTTGTTGCAAGTTTACTGGCTGGCTGCCGTTTTCCCTGGCAGCCCTCGCAATCACAACAAACGCTGGAAGCGGGAAGGGATGTCCCGGAAGCATCCGGATCACCGACCTCCGAACCCCGCAAGGACCTGCCGCCCGCCCTGGTCGAGGTCTCACCTCTGCCAGACAGTATCATCTCACGCCAGCACCCCATCACGCTTTATTTCAACCAGGCCATGAATACCGCTTCGGTTGAAGCCGCGATCCATTTCAATCCGCAGGTCGCCGGTGAATTTATTTGGGAAGACGATCAAACCCTCATTTTTACCCCTGACCAACCCCTGCACCCCGGAACGATACTCCAGCTGAACATCAACACCAGCGCCCAGGCTGACAATCGCAAATCCTTGCAAACCCCTCTTGAGCTTTCTTTCAAAATTGCGGAAAACCTCCAGGTCGTTCAAACCCTCCCATCCGATGGTGCAGCAGATGTGGACCCGGAAGGTGCGATCTTTACCGCTTTCAACCAGCCTGTGGTCGCTCTGGGCGGTGAGGCGGAAGCAGCGGCCGCTTTTTCCCTGTCCCCCGATGTCCCGGGAAGCGGACAATGGATCAACACCAGCACTTATATCTTCTACCCCTCACCCTCATTAGCGGGAGGAATGACGTACACGGTTCAGATGAATCAGGACCTGCAAAGCACCTCAGGCGCGGGATTCGACACTTCCCGTGAGCTGGATTTCAGTTTCAGCACGACCCTGCCCGAAGTGATGAAGGTCCTCCCCCTTCCGGATGAGAGGCTCTCTCTGGATGGGCCGATCAGCATCCATTTCAATATCCGGATGGACCCTGAAAGCGTGGAAGAGCATTTCATCCTGAAAAATGCCGCAGGGACGCAAATCGGCGGGGCGTTCGAATGGGATGAAGACCAGAAAACCGTCTCCTTCACCCCAAGTCAATTGCTGACACGTGATGCCGTTTATACCATCAGCCTGAGTTCCGAAGCAAAATCTTTCGGCGGACAAACGCTTGAAACGCCCGTAAACACCGCCCGCACGACTCATCCGGTTTTTACCCGGGATTCAGAGAAAACACCGGCTTTTGATAATTTTTACGGGAATTACGGTCAATACCGTGTGTACCTCACTACTGAGTTGGATCAGAATACATTTGAAGACCATATCACCCTGACTCCCGAAATCCAAAGCATGAACACTTACCTTGGAGACCAAAATACAAGTCTGTCCGTCAATGGTTACTTCCAGCCGGAGACACAATACACTCTGACACTTGACCGGGATCTTCAGGACAAGTGGGGAGGCAGATTAGGGCAGGAGATCACCTATACCTTTTCCACACCCGCGGCTGAAACCAGCTTAAGTGTCATCACCGGGGGCTACAGCCAAAGCCTGGTTTTTATCCCCAGGGGCACCTCCGAACTGGTCATGCAGGCGACGAACATCAACACCCTGACACTGGAAATTTCACCCATCAGTCTGGATGACCTTATGACTCTCCTGCATCCGGACAATTACAATTACCGCCAACTCTTCATGCCTGAAAGCGTGGAGCGGAGCACCCGCAACCTGGACCTGACCCGCAATATCAGCCAGATTATTCAACTCCCCCTGACTTTCCAGGGTCAGCCGCTCGAACCGGGCGTGTATTATCTCGCCCTCTCTTCTCAAGACCTGCCCGCTGATTCAATGCATCAGAATCAAAAACTATACCTCATTGTGAGTGATAACCATCTCGTGATGAAGATGGCCCCGGAACAGGCGCTGATCTGGGCAACCCAGCTTTCGGATTATTCTCCCCTGGCAAACGCCCCTATATCAATCTATACTACAAAAGGCGAACTGCTGGCCAGCGGTGCAACGGATTCGGATGGCATATTCGACCGTGATTTAGAGCACCTGGACGAGCCCTACAGCAGCTTTATCACCGTGGTTGGCGAACCGGGTCAGGACGACTTTGCGTTTTCGATCTCGTCCTGGGGAGGATGGTATTCGCTTTATGAGTCGGGAATCAGATTTGATAGCGCACCAGCCCGAACGGATGCCTACATTTTCACTGACCGCCCCATCTATCGTCCCGGTGATACCGTTCATTTCAAAGCCCTGATCTTTGACCGGGATAACGGCCTCCCAACCGCCTCCGGACAGCAATCCGTGAAAATCAAGCTATTCGGAGACCCCGGTATGGCTGGGATTCCCACTGCGCTGTTCGATGAAGAATTGACACTGTCAGACTACGGGACAGTCGCAGGTACAGTCACCCTGCAGGATGATGCCCCGCCTGGTTATTATCATATTGAAGTGCAAACGGATGAAGAAACCTGGCAATCCCTGTATTTTGAAGTTGCCGCCTATCGCAAACCTGACATTGAACTTGAAGTTGTGCTCGAGCCGGCAGAACTCACGCAAGACGACACACTGACCACGGACATCCAGGCCAATTATTATTTTGGTATTCCCGTATCCGGGCAGACATTCTCATGGGCTCTTTACCGGGACACTGCCTACTTTGACCTGCACGGCTACCAGGCCGGACCTGTAAACACAGCCTGGCTTACCTTGCCTAACCCAGCCTATTCAGCTTTGGGTGAATTGATTGCCTCCGGCGAAGCGGAGACAGACGCTGTTGGAACAGCCAGCCTGGAATTCTCTCTCGCTGAGTTTGGTATTGATGACTCTGAAGAGTCCAGCCCAAACGAATACCACCTTGAAGTCACCCTGATGGACGAGAGCGGCTTTCCGGTCAGCAACCGTGCCTCCGCCCTGGTGCATCCCGCTGATTTCTATATCGGCGTTCAGGCGGAATCCTATTTTGGAATCGCCGAAACGCCGTTTTCCTTCTCCATCCAGACCGTGGAATGGGACCTGCGATCTGTAGGAAACCGATCCTTGCAGGCAATATTCGAAAGCATCGAATGGGAAGTGGAAGCAACAAGCAGTTTTGAACAGCCGTACCGGTATATTGAAACTACAGAATTTATTGCGAGCGCCAGCCCGGTGACGGATTCGGAAGGAAAAGCCCGCCTCTCCTTCACCCCGCCCGAGCCCGGCACCTATCGCCTCACGGTCAGGAGCGGTGACGCAGTCACCCAGATCATTGTGTGGGTGTCCGGATCAAGCAGTGCCATCTGGCCGCGCCAAATTCAAAATAATGTCAAACTGACCCCCGATGCGGAAAGCTATCAACCGGGGCAGCGGGCCGAGGTCTTCTTCCCCAACCCGTTTACTGGCCCTGCCAAAGCTCTTGTGACCATTGAGCGCGGCAAGGTGATGGAAACAGAGATCATAGAAATCACAGGTTCCGGACACACTCTGAAAATTGATCTTTCAGAAGAATCCATCCCCAATATCTATATCTCCCTCATGCTGCTTGGTAAAAATGAAAATGGGGAGCCTGATTTCAGGCAGGGGATCATTAACCTACCCGTTGAACCGGTCAACAAAACCCTGGATGTCAAACTCGCAGTTGACCCGACCCAAACGGAACCGGGGGAAACTGTCACTGCAACGTTGACGATCAAAGATAGCGAGGGCAACCCTGTTCAGGGTGAGTTCTCTGTCGCAGTTGTGGACAAAGCACTCCTCGCCTTGGTAGAACCGAACAGCCCACGCATTCTTGACGCACTTTATGGGAACCGGCCCCTGACAGTCCAGACCTCCTTCTCACTCAAGACCTATGCAACCCAGCTCGCGCTCTCAAACATGGATTTGGGACGGGGCGGCGGTGGTGATGAAAGCCAGTTGTTGAATCTGCGCGAGGATTTCCCGGATACCGCTTTCTGGAATGCCAAAGTGGTCACGGGTGCGGATGGGACCGCCCGGTTGGAATTCCCGCTGCCTGATACCTTGACGACCTGGGTCGTGGATGTCCGCGGGCTGACTCAGGACTTTCAGGTCGGACAGGCGGAAGCCGAGATAGTATCGCAAAAAGAACTGATGATCCGGCCGATCACCCCCCGGTTCCTGGTGGACGGAGACGAGGTCGAGTTGGCAGCCGTTGTTCATAATAATTCCGAGGACACCCTCAATGTGAATGTCTCCTTACAAAGCGTTGGGTTTTCGCTGATGGACTCAGCCCAACAGACTCAAACGGTGACCCTCCTGGCGGGTGAAAGTGTCCGCGTCAATTGGTGGGGGACTGTTGATAGTGTTGAGATGGTTGACCTGGTCTTCAGAGCGACTTCAGGGAACCTTTCCGATGCCAGCACCCCTGTGTGGGGAGATCTGTCTGTCCTCTCCTATGCAATCCCGAACACCTTCAGCACCTCCGGCCAACTGACTGGTGCAGACCAGCGGCTGGAACTTGTGAGTCTGCCGGTGACAGCAGACCTGACTGCCGGCTCTCTTTTCGTCGAACTCACTCCCTCACTCACCGCTTCACTGGTTGAAAGCCTCAAAGCTCTCGAAGCAGCACCTTATCAGGATACGGTCTCAATCCTTGCACGCTTGCTGGCTAACCTCAACGCCTATCAGGCATTGACCGATTTGGGCATTGATTCACCTCAGCTCCGATCCAATCTTGAAAATTTGGTCAACAAAGGCCTGCGTCAGCTGTTGGAAGCACAGCATTTCAATGGCGGCTGGTCCTGGTGGACTGACGATGAAGCCGCAACAGACCCCTTTATCACGGCTTATGTCCTGATGGGACTGCAGCAAGCGGCTGATGCTGGTCTGGAGGTGGGAGATCCTTTTATTGAACGGGCAGTTGAATACCTGACAGGCCAGATCGTACAGCCTGGTGAAATTGATACCTCCTGGCAGCTTGACCGGTTGGTCTTTCAAGTCTATGTTCTGAGTGAAACCGACCATCCTCTTGAAACAACACTTGATGGCCTTTACGCCCGCCGTTCGGAATTAAGCCCCTGGGCGCTCGCATTGCTGGCGCTGACCATTCAGAATAATGATGGGAATAATACCCGGGTCAACACCCTGCTGGGCGACCTTGAGGCCAGCGCGATCCGCTCGGCTACAGGTGTACACTGGGAAAGCGACAACCTGTCCTGGCTGATGCCGGGCACCCCTGTTTTCAATACTGCCGTGAGTGTTTATGCTCTTGCCCAGCTTGATCCAGCTTCGACAAGCCTGTCAATGGCATTACGTTATCTATTGGCGCACCGGAAGACGACCGATCTCTGGGCGTCAACTTTCGAAACTTCCTGGTCGCTCATGGCGATCACAAAAGCTTTGCAGGGGACGGGTGATTATCAGGCAGATTATGATTTCCAGGCCATCTTGAATGATGTCCTCATCGCCGAAGGGTCCGCCTCAGGGACGGATACGCTCAATGTTGTCACATCCACAACAGCCATCAAAGACCTCTATCCGGATTCCCCCAATGCCCTGTCCATCGAACGCGGGGATGGGATCGGGACGCTCTATTACCGGGCAGACCTGCAAACATTTCAGCCGGCAGCAACTGCGGAAGCGATTAATAAGGGCATATCGCTGACGCGGGACTATTATCTCGCAGGCGAAGGCTGTCCGGGTGGAGATGACTGTTCGCCGATTGCCAGCCTGATTCTGGACCCGGCCGATCCCACCCAGTTCATCACCGCAGTCATCACGGTCAATATCTCCCACGATATGTATCATCTACTGATTGAAGACTATTTCCCCGCTGGGACCGAGCCGTTAAACCAAAACTTCCTGACCTCGCAAACCCTGCCCGAAACGCCTGAGAATTATTATGACCCTCGATCACCGTTTACCCATGGATGGGGCTGGTGGTTTTTCAATGAGCCGCAAATCCATGATGATCATGTCCTGTGGGCTGCGGACTACGTCCCTGCCGGCACCTATGTCCTGACATACAACCTGCTCCCCTACCAGCGCGGGAATTTCCAGGTCATCCCTGCTCATGCCTGGCAATATTTCTTCCCCGAAGTGATGGGGACATCGGCAGGCAGTTTGTTCTCCATTGAGTAATATAATGTGATTCAAGCCCGAACATACACCCCTGATAAACGCTCTGACCGGGTATATTTTGGATCAGGATGAAATAAAGGGAATAGCGGCTATGATCGTAAATCCGATCAGGACGATAACGGCAGCCAGTGCTGTTTCGCTCGATTTTCGGACATCAGCCATCTCAAAAAATGGGGGCTGGCCGGTAATCCGCAGGACAGGGCCCCCTTTCCAGGCAAAGAAGATCCCACCCAACAGACCGCCGATATGCCCCATGTTGTCTACATTGCTCCCGGACATGAAACCATAGGCCAAGTTTATGAACAACACGACGGCAAGGTTAATGATCATTTGTCGGGTTCGGGCCTGGCCAAACAGCTTCCTGTTCTGGACAATAAATACGCCTTCAGCTGCGAAAATACCAAAGATAGCAGTGGACGCCCCCAAAGATGGCGCGGGCGTCAGCACAAATGAGAGGACATTGCCGGCAAAAGCTGAAAGGACATAGAGCAGCAGAAACCTTCCATGCCCATAAAATCGTTCCAGCCGGCCACCAATGATGTATAAGGCATACATATTCAAGGCAATATGCAAAATTGAGGAATGTAGCAGAGCAGGGGTAAACAACCGCCAGATTTGACCCGCCCTGATCGCGCTGTTGATCTTCCCGCCATAAAGGAATAAAACATCTATCCCGGCAGAGGATTTAATCAAAAACTGGATGGCGAAGACCAAAATGGAAATCCCTAACAGGATATAGGTCATGTAGGGTTTGCGGACCGGCATCCTCAACCGGATTTGTTCATTTGGATTGTTCGAGGGCTGTTCGCTCATAACTGGACCTTTCGTGGATGGACCCGATGATGCTCTGCGTGGATGATATGCTCAATGACGTCCAGTGTCGTGTCCAGCTTTTCGGTTTCATTGATGACAATATAATCAAAAATATCCAGGGTCTCGTATTCCTTTTCGGCTGTCCTGATCCTCAAAGAGAGCTCCTCATCGGTTTCACTTCGCCGATCTTTGAGACGCTGCAACCATTCCTCGCTGCTATCAGCAGTGAGAAAGATCAGGATAGCTTCCGGACAAAGCTCCCGCACGGTTTCCGCCCCTTGCACATCCAAACGCATCACCACGTCTTCGCCGCTCTCAAGAGCTTCCCTCACCTGTGATTTAGGGACGCCTTTATACGCTGAGTAGACCCAGGCGTGTTCCAAAAAGTCACCGGCAGCGATCATTTCCTCAAACTTTTCGTGGCTGTAAAAGAAATAGTCTTTCCCATCGACCTCATTCTCTCTGGGAGGGCGACTCGTCGCCGTGATCACAAAATGGAACGGCAGGTTCCGATCCATCAATCCTTGGACGACCGTATCCTTACCAATCCCGGACGGCCCGGAAATGACAATCAATAACGGGGTTTGTTCAGGTTTCTTCAATTCAAAATTAATCTCAGCCATAAAATTTTTCTAAGTATGTGCGGGTCGGGATATCACCAAACAATAAAACCGGACAGACGGCCCGATTTCTGATGCAGGAAATTATAATGTATTTTAGAACAAGGAACCTTGAAAAGCCAGTGTTTGCGATAGGCCCGCATGTTCAGGGGAATTGGGCCAGTAACTTTTCATAGGAATCTATCCAAGCAATAGACCTTATGAATTCCGCCAGTGTCTCAAACTGAGCGCGGAAGGCTGTAACCGCCGGCCCCACCAGATCATCCCCGGACGCGCCTCCTCCCGGTTCATCATTATAGGCACCATAAAAAGCGAAATAGGCCTGGTTAATTTTGCGGATCGGGTAACCTTTTTCCCAAAAGAACACCCGGCGGGATTCCATATACGATTCAGCCTGTTCCACCTCGCCCCTTGAGAGCAGTTCATCCACTCTCTCCCGCGTCTGGCGCATCTCAGCCCGAAAATCGAAAACGTCTACATCCGGATTTACTGGCATGGTGTCGGCATGAGGGGAGTCAGGATCTGGGGGCAGGTGATCGGGATAATATTTTTCCAGAATCATCCTGCCCAATTCCTTCCCTGCGAGGGAGGCTGTCGTCTCATTAATGGTGCGGAGTTCCGGGGAAGTGAAATAATTCATGCCCAACGGCCTGAGTATCAGATAATTATGGACCCACTCATGGGCGATCACCTCTGTCAACCAGACCAGATCGGCGGTTTGCATGACCATTGTCGGATAAGTGCCAATCCCGCCAATCGGCACGACAAGCGCGGAATGGTCCAGGGCTTGAAAGATGGATTCTTCCAGTTGCTCCATCACCTCAGCCGTCTGGCCGGGCAGCAACGAAATATCCAACGCCTGGACAATCTCAGTGCGGGGAGAAAGGATCAGTGATTGAGGAACATCGCTGGCCCGATAGAGGGATGGTGGAATGACCTGTCCGAGAACACTCAAGCCTGCCTCATGGACGATATCCATTAATTGGGATTGGAGGATGGACTCGGCCAGCGGACCCAAAGCTTCCAGCCGTGCCGTTTCGCGCACGAGTTCTTCGTGAAACAAATGACCTGTCTCATCCCAAAGATCAGGTGATGGGTCTCCCACCAAAACCGTCACTTCGGCATTCAGGACCTGAACCCGCCGCAGCTGATCCAAATATTCCAGAACCAGCCTGCTTTGATCTGCAGGCGAGAGAAAACGGTGTAAATTAAGACTCCAATGCGAAAACTTGGTCGTAATGGCGTCCAGCGTCCACGCACCAAACTCAAATTCAATCCCCCGGGTGAATGACCTGGCCTGACTGGTTATCCCACCTGTGGACACCGCTGAACCGTTCAAAAAAAGAAGCGCAATAATAAACAGGATTCCAGCCCGCAGAATAAGCCAGGCAGAGCGCGCCCTGCGCCTTAGCATTGTCTTGATCAGCATGCCCCGATTCTAGCACATCCGGTAGGGAAATTCAGCGGACAAAAAGGGGAATATAGTACATGCCACCCTTCCCCTGTAATAATTCTGCCAGGGCGGCTCTTGTCTCATATATCGCTATTGGTGAACGGTTGAAATCAGTCCTTGATCCGATCAGGTTCATGATCTGAAGGTCGCTTTGATTTTCCACATCGATCCTGGCGGCGCCGCCATTCACAAGCCAGAGATAGGCATAATCCTCCAGCCCTTCACGCAATAATTCAAGCCGGATGGACGGCACAAGTCTGTTACTCAGTTCATCACAGGGATTTGTTCCGAGCGTGGCGTCATTTGGAGGATAAAACAGAAACCCATCGCCATTGCTTAAATCATTGGAGAACGGGGACTCCCAGGGGACAGGGTCCCAATCCACCGCCTGCTCATAATACAACCCGTCTATCCGATCCAGCCAGGCCATCCACGGCAGAATCCGCGCATCCAGGCCAGGGTGATCCAGAAGAGCTGGATTTGGCAGCGGGGGAAAATCCCTTCCAACAAAGTCCCACCACACAGGTTCACCGGTGGAGAGCTGATAATTATGCGCTTTTATAACTTCATACGCAGTCAAGCTGTAAGTTTCAATCAAATCCATCCCCGCAGCGGGCGGGACGGGGCTTAGATGATACGTTGATAAGGTATCTGCGATTGACGCATACAGCTGATCATAACAAGGCTGCGGCGTGCCGCCTGGCCAGCCCCCGTAAGTTTGGATAACGGTTGCACAATCCAAACCAACCTTCCGATCGAGGAACGCGGATGCTGGCAGGAAGAAATCCCACACCTGAAGGGTTAACGGGATCAACACCGGGTCGTCGAGATTGGAGTCAATCGTGATCGTCCCTATATAGATACCGGCAGGGGTTCCAGAAGGCACTTTGACTCGCAGCCAGAGGGGTTGATTTTCGCCGGAGATGAGGTCAATCTCGTCACCGAACGAGACAGGATAGAGCGGGTCAGGCCAATCCGTAATTCGCCCATAGAAATCAGTTGTCCGGGTGATTTGGACATAATCCACCCTGAAAAACTGGATCTGATCCGAGGAGATTCTGGATTTCTCATTGACAAGATCACTGACCTGGACCTGAATCTTTTGGTCGGAATCCGCACGTAGGACGAGTTGGATGGGTTCTAATTCACCTCGGGCAGCATGGATCATCAAAGGTTTATCTGCCACAGGCGTGGTTTGGGTCCTGAAAATTTTCTCAACCGGAGGCGCATTCCAGATGGACAAATTCCCCGCCTCGACCCCGCTGATCAAATGGAAGTAGCCACCGGCTTCGACAGTTCCCACTGACGCTGTACCGTCGAGGTGATCGCCAATGATAGCATTATCGGCTTCCGGGTGACCTTCGTGATTGATCGTATCAAAATAGATATAGTACAAATCCACATTTTCATCTGCAACCCAGCGGATTTCACCAGGGCCATCCTGGTCAACCAGACGGACATCATCAAGCCAGAGCGTTACCTTATCTCCATCCTCAAAATAACCGGGCATAGTTCCAAGCCAATTGGTCTTTATGAATATTTTCAGCCCGTTGATAGAGGTCAGATCCGGGACGACACATTTACCAAACGGTACCAGCGATGTGGTTGCCTGATTCCAGGCATCCATAGTCAAGGCCGGCCCATTAACGACCTTATCAGAACAACCACCCACCCCGAGCAGCTCAATATGGAACAGGTCCGGTGTCTGGTCAATGGCTGTGTCATTGACCTCCGGCCAGATTGAATAAACCAGGGTTTCATAAGCCGACCAATCGTTCTCATTATTTAAGAAATAGGAAAAACCTGGCTGGGAGTTTAAATTCATCTTATCTTCAATCAATGCCCTGACCGAACTCGACCCTGAAACAAATCGATCACCATCAAGGGTCAGGGTCGTCTGGTCTCCGCCATCCCAGTAAGGTTCCGAACCTCCAGAGTCCAGGTTGAGCGTTTCCCCATCAATGAGCAGCGTGCTGTATGTTTCTTCATAGGGTATTGATTGACCGGCCATACCGCCGTTGTAGGCGATCACCCTTAATGAACGGATATCCAGGAGACCCCCTGGCACACCCAGTTCTTCAAAAAGGTCCGTAAAATTCAGGCTCACACCCACTGCGCCGGATGTATTCACGCTTACTTGTATCCGATAAGGCCAATGATCGTTCCACCATTGATCCGTGGTCTGCGCTTTAACAGGAAAAATCCCCCACACTGGAAGGATTATGGCAAAGAGAACGATGAAATTGATCAATCGGAAAAATTTGTGATGATCCATTTGTCTCTCCCAACCAGACCATACCGAGTTAATCTGATTTTAATTTAACATCCCAAATTTGCCAAGAGGGAAACTTGAATTCAGGTCAGTAACATAAATCCATCCACCAAACGTGGTATGAAACTTGCAGTTAACAAAGAAAAGGATGATTCTATGCGACGGACAATTCTCATTTCCATTGTATGTCTCGGTTTTCTGTTGTCGGGTTGTCAGGTGTTCCCCTATGCTCTTTCATCATCAGATGATGTGGAAACATTGACTACATCGCCAACTGTTGAAGAATCCCCGGTTGAAGCCACCCCCTCTTCCGAAACCATTGACCCCACCCCATCACCAGAGGCAGATATCACCACTCAGGAAGAAACCGAGCCTGAAAATGATCTTTCCTCAGCATCACCGCAGGCCAGCGAATATCTCTTCACAATTCAGGAAGGCAGTCCCTTCTACCTCGCCAATTTCGCTCACCCTGCCAAAGGCTGCAGCTGGACAGGCGTGGCAGGACAGGTCTTCGACGAGCAATCACAAATCATTAAAGATCTGACAGTGCTGATAGGAAAGATAGCGGCCACGGAAAAGGATCATGAATGGTATTCAATGACAGGGACTGCGACGGCCTATGGAGACGGTGGCTATGAAATCCAGATCATGGATAGCCCCCATAGCACCACGCAAGTCTACTGGATTCAGATTGTGGGAGAGTCAGGAGAGTCCCTCTCAGATCGGATATATTTTGACACCTTCGAAGATTGTCAAAAAAACCTGATCCTAATCAATTTCGTCCCGCTGGGCCAAAGTGAAGAATCGCAGCAAGCACCTAAACAGGGGCCGACAACGACACCTCATGCTTATCCCTAGCGCTAAACTCCCGCCGGGCAATTAACCCGCCCGCTGAAATCAAGCCCGCCATGACCCATTGGTAGGGCATCGCAAACGAATCCATACTGAAGCCCTCAACCAGATAGGCTAACAGGAATAGCTGACCAGCTAGCCCCATAATCCTCAAAACAGTTGATTGACTTTTACGCATTAATGCCGAACTTCGCCAAAGAATATAAAGCCAGATAAGAAATACAGCCAGGCCGATAAACCCTGTCTCTGCAAGCAATCTCGTCCAGAGGTTTTTAGTGTTCGGAAGATAATTGGCTCGATAGAGCAGATCGCGCATTTCCACTGATTTATACCCGGCAAAATTCATCCGTTCATAAAAATAGAATCCAGCGTTTCCCAATCCGACCCCAAATGGATAATCATTGAAAATGTTCCATCCTCCAAACCAGAAAATCATCCGCTCCATAAAGGCCAATTGCTCTGAAGACTGAATTAATCGGTCCTCAGATATTGGAAAGAGCGCGATTTTGCTCATCCGAGAATCATCGAACAATAACTGAAATCGATCATCCCACCTGCTTGCAACAAGGATATACCCAACTAAAGCGGAAGAAACAATGACTGCTAAAATGACAAACAACATAAAAGCTAACAGCAGTTTGACGAAAACTAATCTTTTCGGCTGTCGTTTACGTCTTTTCAGATACCACGAAGTTATTAATTGATGAATTTTCTGCAATAGAAGAAATGCCAAATAAGCTAGAGAAGCCAGAAATGCCACCAATCCCACTCGTGGTGAGCTAAATCCAAAAACAATCAACCCAGCAATTAATAGAATGTCTTCTATTTGAATCAGCCATATCCTAAATTTAAAAGGGGATTTTCTTTGAAAAACCGCAGACAGCCAGATTGGAAAAAGCACAAGATTAAATTGCCTAACAAACCAGGATGGCTCATAAGCAAAACCGGTCACGCGATTCGTATATATGATATTAGGGGATTGTTTCGCAAGCGTAGATCGTAATACATGAACCCATTGAGGAAAATCTTGAACGCGATCAAATGTTCTTTGTAAAACGACTTCAATGAGTGTCCAGCCGATGAGAAGGCCACCACCAATATAGATAAAAAGTAAAGCCCGCCTCATTTCCTTCTCATTATTGAAATAAGCAGACAGGGTAAGGTAAAAACCTAAACCTATTGTTATCGTGATAAATGCACGCAGATTTTGGTCAAAGAAATCCTTACCTCGGGCATAATACCCATTTAAGAAGAAGCCCAATGCTGATACAACAAGAGCAATCAAAACAAAATAGAGATAAGGGATGACTTCTGCAGGAAATTTTCCCCGTTCCAGCAAGTATGGTACCAACCAAATTAGAATTAACAATACTAAAGGGAGAGCAGAAAATGGGGCAACAATTGCGCCTGTCATATTGCTGATGATCGGAAAACTCGTTAACGGCAAACCAACCAGCATCAAGAAGAGCATAATTGTGCAAAGAATTCGGAAGAAGGCATTTTTAGAGAGAAAAGTCAGCATACTTAAACCTCAACACTCTGTTTTATTTGATAGCGAATTCTCCCATCCACCCACATAATCCCTAGAAATAAACCGACTAATGTTCCGGCTAATGTCAAGGTGTTCCGATTATGATAAATCGGTGTATGAGGAAGTGTCGCACCCGTCACTGAATCTATGATCACAAAGCTTTCTGCGATTCCATCTGCCTGGGCAAAGCTGAGAGCACTTGCGGTTTCATCTGCCCAAAAATTTACAATCGCTTGCGCAATCATTGGGTCTTCGTGCCGGAAACGCAAATACCACAGAGCATGATAACGCTGAATCTGGTAATTCTCATCAAAGGTTTTTAAATCAAGCGACGGATCCAATATCTGTGCATTTGTAAATGCTGCAGCTTTTCTGGATAACGCCATCCTCTCAACAATCTGCAATGCCAAATCCTCATCGTACTGGGTAAACCTGAGGGGCGAATCATTACGGTCGACAAGGTTCTCAAAATTAATCTGTGTGAAATCAATACTGGCATGAAAAATCGCTTCTGCCTGATACATTGCGGGTTGTAAAAAAGAAATACCTAACCCTGCCAACCCCAGTACCACAGCAAAACCAACGATCTTCCACCAGTTTTGAATCAGATTGGTAAATGTGATCAAAGGATCAAACTCATTTTTCATGGTCAAGCCTTTCTAGAATGAGCACTGTTCATATGCGATGTATTCGTGGTGATATTATATCTTATCTACCTCTGACACTTGAAAAAGTGCATCGCAATTAACAAGTGAAAGCGCAATCCGAATAATTTGAGGTATAAATAGAAAAATATTGACCTCCTAGAAAAAATAGCGCAACATCGAGGCATACACCACGCCTTATCCAAATCAGGTGATCAGCTTAACTAAACTAATTCTCTTTCCAAAATGAAAAGCCGAAGAAATTATGAGAAAAAATAAACGTATCGTCCCAATTATCCTGACAATCCTTCTTCTCATCTCATTATGTTGTCTTGCGGTCTGCCTGTTTTTATTCGCAGGCAGCGCTTTCCTTGCTGCCTGGCTGGAAAATGCGGACACCTGGTCTCTGGAGCCAACTCCAATGGCTGATCCTCTGCCTACGCCTGAGGAAATCATCCAAAATCCAGTCCCATTTTCAGCTTATGAGACCCTGGAGACCCATCAAAACACCATCGTTCCCATTAATGATCCCATTGAACTGGCAGAGCGTTTGGGCGGGATAGATAACGTCCCGGAAGTCCTGATGGATCCGAATGCACCTTATGCGATTGGTGACCGGAAGGAGTTTTGGGTAACGAATGTTGACACCAACACCAATTTCAAAATTACAGCGCTGATGCGCTATTTAGGTGAGCATACCTATTTCTGGATTGAAGAAGGGGTTGAGTATGATGAGTTGGATCTGATTCAACTGGGTGACACATTTGACCAGAAGATCGTCCCGACCAATCGGGCTTTTTTTGGCACTGAATGGAACCCTGGGGTGGATGGTGATCCCCGCATTCACATCGTTTACGCGGGAGGGTTGGGAAGGTCCCTGGCGGGCTATTTTTCCTCTGCAGATGCCTTGCACCCGCTCGCCCATGAATATTCGAACGCCCATGAAATGTTCCTGATCAATTCCGACACCGTCTTCCTCTGGGAAGAGTATATCTATGGAACACTTGCCCATGAATACCAGCACATGATCCACTGGTATAACGACCGCAATGAGACCACCTGGTTGAACGAAGGCTTTTCCATGCTGGCTGAGTTGATCAATGGTTATGATGTTGGCGGTCATGATTACAGCTACATGCAACAGACCGATATCCAGCTTACGGATTGGGGTGATGAAGTAGGTGATAACTCTCCCTATTATGGCGCCTCCTTCCTTTTCACGACTTACTTCTTTGACAGGTTCGGGGAGGACGTCACCAAAGCCCTGGCTACTCACCCTGAGAACGGGATGGAATCAATTGATCTCGTTCTGGGTGAATTCAACATCATTGATCCGATCACCAATGAACTGGTCACCGCGGAAGACGTTTTTGCGGATTGGGCGGTCGCCAATGTCATTCTGGATTCAGCTGTGGCGGATGGGCGCTATAACTACACTGTCTACGATCCACCGAAGGCCTCGATCACGGAGACAGTCACGGGGTTCACCTCAGAATCCCTTCGCCGCACGGTGCATCAATTCGGGGTAGACACGATCCGCGTTTCAGAACTCGAAGGAGACTTTATCCTTAATTTTAAAGGATCATCCACGGTCAACCTTCTGCCTGCTGACGCATTTTCAGGGAAGTACGCCTTTTACGCCAATAAGGGGGATGAATCTCATATGAGCCTGACCCGGGAATTTGACTTCATGAATGTCTCCGCTCCGATTGAGATGCGCTATTACACCTGGTACGACCTCGAAGAAGATTACGATTATCTCTACCTCACAGCGACCGTGGATGGAGAGAATTGGGAAATTCTGACAACCCCTTCCTGCACAACGTTGAACCCCTCAGGAAACAGCTATGGCTGCGGCTATAACGGGTCTTCATCTGGATGGATTGAAGAAAGTGTGGATTTGAGTAAATTTGCTGGAAACACCGTCACCCTCAGTTTTGAATACATCACGGACGCTGCTGTTAACGGGGAAGGCCTTCTTCTGGATGATGTGCGGGTGGATGCGATTGGTTATTTTTCAGATTTCGAAAACGACAATGGGGGCTGGCACGCATCCGGTTTCGTTAGGGTTACAAACATCCTGCCCCAAACCTTCCGGGTTTCATTGATCCAGAAAAATGGGGAGATGACGGTCGAGAGTGTTGATCTCTCAGAGGACAACACCGCTTCTATCAAGCTTAACCTCGGCGGAGATGCCGAAATGATTCTCGTTATCAGCGGGACAACGCCTTTTACCAACCAGACGGCATCCTACGAGATCAATTTAGAGAGGTAATGGCTGAAACACAGGACGGCTCCCAACAATATCCAACAAAGCCACCGCTCCCCAGTGTACCGGTTCCGGGTCAAATCACCACACCCTGGGCAGAAACCGTGGACCGCCATCTACCCTGGCCGGAATACCCGCGCCCTCAGATGGTCCGTGAGACATGGCAAAACCTGAATGGTTGGTGGGATTACGCTGTTACCCCCCGAGAGGGGGCAATGCCGGCTGATTACTCCTCAAAGATCCTGGTCCCTTTTCCAATTGAAAGTGCCTTATCAGGCGTCAAACGCCAGCTTATGCCCGACGAACGGTTATGGTATCGGCGTTTTTTCGCATTTGATCAAAGTGCAGACACCAGCCGGATCTTAATCCACTTCGGCGCGGCGGACTGGCACACTGAGGTCTGGGTGAATGGAATCCCCGTCGGCGAACACTGGGGAGGTTACGACCCCTTTACCTTGGATATCACCTCTGCCGTGTCCAAAGGTGAAAATGAATTAACGATTGCAGTCTGGGACCCCAGCGACTCTGAACCCATCCAGCGGGGCAAACAGGTGCTCAAACCCGGTTTCATCTGGTATACAACCATTTCGGGGATTTGGCAGACTGTCTGGCTGGAAATGGTGCCAGCCACCTATCTTCAAAATCTGACCCTTATCCCGGACATCGACCGGGAGTGCCTTACAATCTCAGCCAATGTCATCGGAGCTGATTCCAACCATATCCTGAAAGCCAGAGTTTTGGATGGAAGCAACATCATCTCAGAAGCTGCGGCAGATGCAAGCGATCGGTTTACTGTGCCCATAGTAAACCCCATGCTCTGGTCTCCCGACAACCCTTTCCTCTACGATCTTGAATTGTGCCTCTGCCATGGGGATGAAACGGTCGATCAAGTTTCCAGCTATTTCGGCATGCGTAAATTCAGCCTGGAGCCCGACAGGCAGGGCAATCCGCGGTTTTGTCTGAACAACAAACCCCTGTTCTTATACGGCCCTCTGGATCAGGGATGCTGGCCGGATGGCCTTTACACCCCGCCATCTGATGATGCCATGCGTTGGGAAATTGATTTCATCAAAGACGCCGGGTTTAATATGCTCCGCAAACACATCAAAATCGAGCCGGCAAGATATTATCTTCATTGTGACAGAGCCGGCGTGATTGTCTGGCAGGATATGCCCAGCGGCGGGATCAGTCCCAAACCAATCTGGTTTGTTTTCGCAAACCTGCTTAAGAACATGCAGGATGACAGGCTCTACTGGCGGCTTGGAAGGGGAAGAAAAGAAAATCGAATGCAATTCAAGGAAGAATACCAGCGAATGCTGGAGACCCTTTCCAATGTCGTCTCAATTGCCATTTGGTGCCCATTCAACGAAGGCTGGGGGCAATTCAATGCGGCAGAAATCGCAGAATGGACCCATGATATGGACCCAACCAGACTGGTCGACCATGCCAGCGGCTGGTTCGATCAAGGCGCGGGACATTTCAAGAGTGAGCATATCTACTTTAAACCCCTCCCAAAACCTGAAATTGAACAAACCCGTGCCCTTGTCCTCTCAGAATTTGGCGGCTACAGCCTGCACCTCGCTGACCATTGCTGGAATCCTGCTAAGGATTTTGGGTATAAAAAATTTCAAGACCGGGTTTCACTCACGGAAGCCTATCTTGACCTGGTTGAAGATCAATTAATTCCCTGGGTTAGAAACGGCTGCGCTGCAGCAGTTTACACCCAGACAACCGATGTTGAAACGGAAATCAACGGTTTTCTGACATATGACCGGAAAATCATCAAAATGGACCTCGACCGAATCCATTCAGCCCATCAACAGTTATACAAAGAAAGCCCTGACTAGATTCCTGCACTCACCTTCTAAAGAGTGAAGCTTAAACCAAAAGGTGACACCGATATGGCTGTCACCTATTATTGTCATAAATTTATTAGAAGAACCTGGGCCGGACTAAATGCTCCCTACTGCCTCAACAAGGTCATCAAAGACCTGGAAATATGGTCCGATTCCAACCAGGTCCATGGATTCTTTGATCCGCTCGTCCAGTTTTACCAATACCAGCTCTCCCCGATTCATCTTTTTCACTTCTTTTTGAACCCTGATCAGCGCCCACCATCCTGCGCTTGACACAAAGGTCACATCACGCATATCAAAAATGATGTTATATTGACCTTTTTCAATTAACTGGTTCAATGCCTCTTCCACTTCAGGGGCAGTATAACTGTCAATCCGGCCGCTGGTATAAATGACTGTGCTCCGTTTATATTCCGTGATTTCAAAGTTCATTGCACCTTCTCCATAAAAAATCGACAATAGCATCAGAATCATTCCAATTATAACTTAAAACAATCCAAACGCCACCAAACAAATAAAATTTATGCGACCACAGAATTTCTTATAAAAATCAACATGCTGTCCGGGTGTGGGAACACTGAGCAGGTCTTCTGCAAGGGACCCGCTGGGACACTTGATCCTGTCGAGTATAATAAGCGCCTATGAAGTACAACATATGGACAGAGGGCTGCCAGATGAATGTGGCCGACTCCCGCCGCCTGGCATCCGCTCTGGAGAAATTTGGATATGAGCCCACAAAAAGGCCCGAGGACGCAGACCTGATTGTGCTTAACACCTGTGTGGTCCGGCAGAGCGCTGAGGATAAAGCCATCGGACGGCTCAGCTCTCTGCGGCCATTAAAGGATAAAAATCCTGACCTCATCATCAGTTTGATGGGCTGTCTGATCGGCGTCAACGGCAACAGCAGGATTCGGGAACGCTTCCCCTGGGTGGATGTTGTCGCTCCGCCTTCAGATCCAGGACCGTTGCTCCATTTCCTCAGCGAAAAATTAGCCAAAGAGAAATCTCTCTCAGCCAATGCGCAGGTCAACGCTTTGCTGGATGAGGAGATCACCCTATCCAAAGCGCATCAGGGTAAACTGGTCTCCGATTATGTTCCAATCGTCTATGGGTGTTCACATGCCTGCGCCTACTGCATCATCCCTTCCAAACGCGGGCGGGAACACTCTCGCCCGTATGAGGAGATTATTGCTGAAGCCCGCAGCCTGGTGCGCCAGGGCATCAAAGAAATCACCCTGTTAGGTCAAATTGTGGATCGCTATGGATTGGATCTGCCTGAAAAGCCCACCCTCGCTATGCTCCTGCGAGACCTCCACGAAATTGAGGGGCTCAAGCGGATCCGCTTCCTCACCTCTCATCCCAACTGGATCACCGATGATCTCCTGGATGCAGTGGCCGAGCTGCCGAAGGTCTGCCCTCATATTGAAGTGCCCATCCAGGCGGGTGACGATGCCATTCTCCGAGCAATGCGTCGCGGGTATACCGCACAAGCCTACCGGGATTTAATTGCCCGGATCCGCTCCCGGATCCCCGGCGTATCCATCGCCACAGACATCATCGTCGGGTTTCCCGGAGAAACTGAAGCCCAATTCCAGCAGACCTATGACCTCCTCGCTGGCCTAAAGATGGATGTTGCCCATCTGGCTCGATATTCCCCCCGAACCGGCACTTATTCAGCAGAGAAGCTGGAAGACGATGTCCCAGAGGGTGAAAAGATGCGCCGGTTCCGCCTGCTGGAAGCCCTGCAGGAGAAAATTGCAACAGAGATCAATGCGCAATTGATGGGAAGATCAGTCTCCGTCCTTTTCGAAGAGAAATCCCGAGGTCGCTGGCGCGGCCGAACCCCGACTAATAAACTCGTCTTTGTGGAGAGTGAAGAGGACCTTCTGGGTCAGGAAAGAAATTGCCAGATCATGTGGACAGGGCCCTGGTCAATGATCGGAACTCTTGCAAAGCCTGAGTAACGCCTGATTATTAGATTCCAGCCGATATTCATCAAGACAATCAATTTACGCAAGAGCCTATGATGCGGGGTCAGCCAGGTTTTTCCGGTCAAATCCACACAGGTCCACCAACGGGCACCGGTAGCAGTGCCACTTTCGGGCACCGCAGACTTCCCGCCCCAAACGGATCAGGTTCAAGTGAAGATCATAATAGTATTCGTCAGGGATTCGCTCTTCTAAATATTCATGGGTCTGTTCAACCGATAATTTCCCTGGCCGCAGGCCGATCCGCCCGGTCACCCGGTAAATATGCGTATCCACCGGAAAAGCGGGAATCCCCATCGAAAACAGAAGCACAATTGCCGCTGTCTTTGGCCCCACGCCTTTGATCTCCAGAAGCCACTTCCGTGCGTCCGATAACGGCAACTCCTTCAGAAAATCAAGACTGATTTTACCCCCGGTATGCTCAACGATATCCCACAGTGCCGCCTGGATCCGGGGACCCTTCTGGTTCCCCAAACCGGCAATCCTGATGATCTCAACAAGCTCCTGCTCCTCAGCCTCCATCACACTTTCCCAATCTGGAAACTTTGCCTTCAGGTTTTCAAAGGCTGCATCGCGGTTGAGGTCATTCGTGTTTTGGGAAAGGATCGTGTTGACCAGTTCATCCACAGGAGGGAGCGGATCGCGCCATTCGGGTTTCCCAAAAGCTTCCAGTAACTGATTGCGGATTTTGTTAACTTTTTCCTGATAGACCCGGGTTGCGCCGTCCATTGATCAATCCCACGCTTTCAGAGGGTCCAACGTGAAAGCCGGCCGCACTTCACCCACAATCAGTTTTCGCCAATTCCTGACCTGCACATTCCCATAGGATTCAAGCGCGTCCAGATCTACCCGTGTCAGGACACCAAGGGACTCCAAAATTGTCAGGCTGACAGAGGTCCTTGCCCGCCCGTTGGGGTCGCCGTCAGAGATCTTTATCCCGATCCCCAAGCCGGGAGAGGCTTCACCCAGAACTCCCGGCATGACACCGATAATCTGGTACCCCTCAGCGCCTCCCTTGCAAAACACCCTGCCATCCGCGACGGTCATCAGGTCGGTGTCAAATTTTTCAGGGCCGG
>CAZXRL010000013.1:0-24610 GCA_964643275.1 uncultured Candidatus Brevefilum sp. | reverse complement strand
ACTTCAGCTTACCTTTCTACTACCATCTTCGTTGCACTTGTGAGTTGAATCCAAGATCTCTAAAATCTTCATGTTTCTGAAAAATAACCCCTATTTTTGCTGCCAGACAGGGTTTTGACCTTAATAGATTCTTCTTTTGGGTCAAACAGGGATTTGGTAAACCCGATACCGTTTATACAGTTTTCCACCCATGCGTTCTGCCAGCGCAGGTGTTTTGGGGTTGTCCTCTGATGTGAGGGAGAGGTCAATCCATTCATACCCTTTTTCCTGAGCGCGTTTGAGCATTTCAGAGAACAGTATCAGACTGACCCCGCTTCCCCAATATTCCGGCAGGACAAGGACGCTCTTGATTGCCAGACCCTTTGGCTGGATCCTTTGGTGGATAAGCAGCCTCACATAGTCCCATGGATAACGCAACCCGTTCACTTTGTGAAGGATTTCATTGAGGTTGGGAATCCCCGGAAAGAACCCCACCGTTTGGTCGCCCACATCGGCAAACAATACCAGATAGGGATCAGCGTATTTTTTGAAAGGTGCCAGGGTATCATCCAGCGCTTGTCTGTCCCAGCCGACAAAATCATCCAGGTGTGCCAGCGCTTTGTTCAGTAAAATGTGCACCCGGTCGGCCTCGTTATCCCAATCCGAGAGCCGCCCTTCACGGATCACGGCCGTTCCGCGTTCCGTGGCGCTTTTCGCCAGTTTATGCAGGAGCTGGAATCCCCGGGTTTTCTCCGAGATCTCCACGGCAAACGCAATGTTGTCAGGCCGGTAGGGCTTGAATCCATAGCTGACGACCAGGTTCTCGTAGTATGGCGGCGTATGCCCGCAGCTGATGGCAGGCGGTCGGTCCCGGCCTTCAATCAGGATACCGTAGGCTGAGTCGTAATCCTGATGAAAAGGCCCCACCATCCGGTTCAGCCCCCGCTCACCAATCCAGGCGCGGGCTGTATCAAAGAGTTTATGGGCTACGGCTCTATCATTGACGCATTCAAAGAAACCAAACATGCCATCACTCAGCCCCCTGATCTGATTCGATGATCGGTCCTCAGCTGCCATGATGGTTCCGGCCAGTTTCCCGTCCTGATAAGCCAGGAAGAAAGCCGCTTCCCCATGGCTGAAGAATGTCCCCGCTTTGGGATCAAGTTGTTTCATCCGTTCAGGCAGAAGGGGCGGAACCCAAAGGGGATCGTTTTTATAGATCTGCCAGGGAAAGGTGGCGAATTGCCGCCTCTGACGGCGAGTTTTGACTTTGATGATTTTGATGGTGCTCAAAGGGCCTCCTCTGAGGTTTGGGAGCGGCTGGATTCTTGACGTCGATTTAGCAATGTTTCAACGACATCGTGATGTCCCTGGCGGGAGAGCGGGTAAAAAATCGCAAAGATGATTCCGCCAACCAGAAGCAGTGCCGGGATCGGGCCGACAACCAGCCGGATACCGGTTAAGGTCGATTGGGGTTGAATTGCGGCGTTCGGGATGTAGCCGCTGAGATCCAGAACAGCGAGCGCCAGCGGTACAGCAATTGAGTTGGTGATTTTGCTGGCGAGGGTTACCAGGCTGTAGAACACCCCCTCATGGCGTTCACCTGTTTTAAGTTCATCCACCTCAATGGCATCAGGTATCATTGCCCAGGGAAGGACATGCGCTGCGCCTACCCCGATACCTGCCAGTACACAGAGCGAAAGCAAGTAGAAAAGGGAACTTTCGGCAGTGACTGTGATCAGCAGGATCTGAACAATGGCCCAGAAGGCAATCCCGTAGATGTAGGCTAGACGTTTGTTGAATTTTTTCGAGACCCAATCCCATAAGGGCAGAGAGAAAATGGCTGTCACAAAGATGGTTGCCATGATGACCTCGCTCATGTTCTCTTTCCTGACAACATACTTGATATAGTAAAGCAGGTTGGCTTCGATGATGTGCATGCTTGTCCAGGTGAAGAGATAGATCACGGCGCTGAAAACGAAGGGGCGGTTCCTAACCGCTGCCTTGAGGGAGGCGATCAGTTTTGGCTTCTGAAGGTCTTTGAAAATAGGCTTTTCTTTGGTGAAGAAGAACACGAGCAGGAGGGGCGCAGCAGATGCAAGGCCGAAAATCAGACCCATCTGAAAGACATTTGGCGCGTGGCCGGGTGACATCCCACCAATGATCATCATGGGGACGATAAAAGAGATCAACCCTCCAACGATGGAAAAGAACATCCTGTAACCGGTCAGTTCCGTCCGTTCATCGTAATCTTCAGTGAGTTCCGGTGTCAGCGCGAAATAGGGCATGCTGACGAAGGTACCGGCTGCATCATAGAGGACGAACATAAGGGTATAGTAGACGACCAATGCAGTATGACTTTCAAAGGATGGTTTGTACCACAGGAAGGCAAAAGCCACTGCAAAAGGGACCGCACCAAAAAGCAAAAATGGACGCCGCCGGCCCCAGCGCGACCGTGTCCGGTCGGAGAGATAGCCCATCAGCGGGTCATTGACATAGTCCCAACTCTTCCCGATAAAGAGGGCAATGGCGACGATGGCGGGTGTCAACCCCACGACATCAGTAAGGAAGATTGGGAAATAAGCCGCAATAATGGTGCCGGTCATACTGAAGCCGATATCCCCAAAGCCATAAATTAGTTTAGTCAGACGGGTGAGCTGTTTTTTCATGGTGCAGTCCGGTTACTCATTAGAAAAATCCCCGTGGAGGTCGGCGGCCTGCCACAGGGATAAGTTTATTACGGTTACTGCATATTGCCCGGTTTGCTGCCTTTAAGTCGAAAGCAGGTTTTTGAACCATTCCTGGCGGTTTACTGGGCAAATGTTATGAGACCGTCTCTTCCAGGCCGGGCATCTTCTTTTCATCTGTTCGATTTAGCTTGCGGGCTTCCCGCCGTTCTCGCAATTCTTCCACGATCTGGTGGTGTTGCTCCCGGCTGAGTGGATAGAAGATGGCAAAGATGATGCCGCCGGTCAGGAGCACGGCTGGGATGGGGCCGATCACCAGGCGGATGCCCATCATTGCGCTGTCCGGCTGCACCGCTGCACCAGCCTGATAGCCTGTGAATTCCAGCACCATCAATGAGAGTGGGATGGCGATGGAATTGGCGATTTTGCCCATCAGGGTGATCAGGCTGTAGAACATGCCTTCATGGCGTTCAAAGGTCTTCCACTCATCCCATTCGATCGCGTCCGGGATGATGGCCCAGGGGAGAACCTGAGCTGCGCTCACGCCGATGCCTGCCATGATACAGAGAAGCATGATAACCCAGAAGGGGGTCTGCGGTCCGACGAGGACCAACACAATCATCACAACAGCCCAGAAGGCGACACCGATGATGTATGCCAGCCGTTTATTCCAGTGTTTGGCTGCCCAGTTCCAGATCGGCAATGCGATAATGGCTGTGACGAAAATGCTGGCCATGATCAGCGTGCTCTGGCCCTCGCGCTGAATGATGTATTTGATATAGATAAGGAGGTTGGTTTCAAGCACCAGGATGGTCATCCAGGTGAGTAAGTAAATGCCTGCGCCAAAAACAAAGGGGCGGTTCTTAAAAGCGGCCTTCAGCGACGGGAAAAACTTCGGGCGTTTTTCCAGCATGTATTCTTTTTTCTCTTTTGTGCCAAGGAAGACAAAGATCAGAGGGGTGGCTGCCATCGCGCCTGCGATCACTGCCATGAGAAGCACCCGGCGGGTGTTCTCAGGGACCATGGAACCGATCACCAGCATGGGGAAAACATAGGCTGTCAGGCTGCCGATGATATTGAACAACATCCTGAAGCTGGTGAGCTTGGTGCGTTCATCGTAATCCTCAGTGAGTTCCGGGGTGAGGGCGAAATAAGGCATATAAACGGTAGTTGCCAGTGCCTCATAGACGATATAGCCAAAAGAATAGTAGATGACCAGGCCGGTCTGACTAAAATTCGGGCTGAGCCAGAGGAGAATAAAAGAAAGTCCAAACGGAATTGCGCCAAACAATAGAAACGGGCGCCTGCGTCCCCAGCGAGTCCGGGTTCGGTCTGACAGGTGCCCGATGATGGGGTCGTTCACATAGTCCCAGCTTCGTCCGACAAACAAAATGATGGCGACCAAAGCGGGGGTCATGCCGATGACGTCCATCATGAAGATGGGGAAAAACGCGGCGATGATCGAGTTGGTCATACTGAAACCGAAATCACCGGTTCCATAAATGATCTTTGTCCAGAAGGGTAGCTTGTCCTTTTTCTCCATTGGAATCCAATCCTCTCTCTTCTTGTGTCGATTCAATAATACAACACAAAGGATGCCCATGAGTTGTGGTGTTGAAAGTGCAAATCTGATGATGATTGCTCATTAAAAACCTCCACACAGGCCTCGTCGTGCAGAGGTTTTTTGATTGATTATTCAGTTATGAAAGGACATTTTCCGTTGCATCCGAAACAACCTGATTGTAACATTATTCTCGAAAATTCCGCAAATAGGGCTTTATGCGGATAAAGTTTCGCTCTTTTCCTTGGATCGGAAAACCAGGGTAATCAAAGGCAGAATCAAGAGGTTGATCCCCACCAGGATCAGGAAGGTGGTGCTGAAGCCGGCGAGATCTGCCAACGCGCCGCTGAGATACATCCCGATTCCCTGTCCGATATTGGTGAAGGCCATCAGGATGGCGAACATTGATGCTGCAATCCTGGGATCGACAAAGCGCATTGCAACCGCAAAGTATTCGGTTTGATAGGCGCCATAAGCTACACCGAAAAAGACCACCATGATAATCGCCAGGGTAAGCCCGAATTGCGGGGCTACCAGGAGTGCCAGGGCAAGCAGCGCTGCGCTGAGCAGGAGCACGGCCAGCGATAGCGCCCGTTTGGGCTGGAACTTTTTCATCAGCCACCCGCCCACAAAACTGCCGCCGACGACGCCGAGACCCCACAGCGAGGTGATCATGCCTGCCGCTGAGAGGCTGATCCCAAATTGGAATTCAAGGAAGGGGTTGACCAGCTGGTTGGCACCGAGGATGATCATGAACATGACCAGCCCCAGCCCGCCAGCCAGGAAGGTGCGTTTGTTGAAGGCTTTGAAAGCAGCCCAGTCGAACCTTTTTTCGACTGCGCGGACAGCTTCCCGAACGAAAAATACCAACGGAACAGGTAACAGGGTCAGCGCTGCCAGGACCCAGAAAACCGACAGCCAGGAGACGTTTTCCGCCAGGAAACCCACCACAGAAGCGGCGACAATGGTTCCCACTGCCCGCCCGCCAACCATGAAGCCCTGGATGGTGCCCTGTTCTTCAACGGGAGTGGTATCCAGTGCCAGGCCGTCGGTGCAGGTGTCATAGAGGGCCATGCCAAGCTGCATGGTGAAGGCGAGGGCGACATAGCCCCAGAAATAGGTGCCGGGACTGATGAAGGGCGCAGCCACCAGACAGAGGAACTGGACCGCAAGGCCGATAAATATATAAGGTTTACGGTGCCCCATCCCAAACAGGTTGATCCGGTCGCTGAGGATCCCAAGGCCGATCTTGAGGACAAAGGGCAGCAGGGCGATGAAGCCAAAGATGCCTACGTCTGTCATTTGCAGGCCGTTGTCCAGCAGGTAGAGGGCGTTGAGGGCGGCAAAGAAACCCAGGATCGTCCCCTGGGTGAAGTAGAGCGAGCTGAAGGTCAGATAACGCAGGAATTTGTTGCGTGCCATGGGGCCTCCTGGAGTGGTGGATTCAATAGTGCAAGTATACATTAATACGGGGCAGAAATTGAACCGACACCTTAAGAAAAAAGTCCCGGCTGAATTTACCGGGACTCTGTTAATCTATCCGGGGGTCAGGTCTGTTGGAATTTTTTTTACTGGAAATAGGAAATTAAGACCGGCTAATCCTGCAAGAAGAATCAAGATGGTTGCCCAATGAACAGAATCCTTATCCATAAAGTTTAGAAAACGTATTGCTGAGAAGGTGTTAATCAGGGTATGCCCCAATATTGCAATGGGGATGCTCTTGGTTCGCCCGTACAGCCAGCCGAGGAAGAGTGTGAAAACGAACGCGTATAGGCTGAATATCCAAAAGTTTTGGCCGAATTGAGAAACACCGGGGATATAAAACAACGGGAGATGCCAGAAAGCCCAGATCACGGCTGTGATGGGGTAGATGACCCAGATATTGAATTTCTTCTGAAGTTCATGCTGAAGATACCCGCGCCAACCGATTTCTTCCAGACCGCCAAAAAAGAAACTGCTCAAAAAGAGTATGGGAACAATCCCCCAGGAAGTCTGTGAGAGAATGCTCAATAACGTATCCAGTTCGCTCTCGACGAGGGTAGGAACAAGCCCAATCACTGCCAGGATCAGAAATGCTGCAAGATAGTACCAACCCGAGACTTTAAACCGAAACAAGCGATTCCATAAAGCACGGAAACCTGATTTGCCATCCGTAAGCGCGATGGTGATGAATGTGGCGAAGGTGGGCCCGAACCCTGCCAAAGCGAACAGGATCATGGCTCCTGGATCACCAAATGAGAGCTGGCCGCTCCTTACAAGTAAATAAAGGCTCCCCCATCCGGCGCCGGTGATTAGGAAGGTTAGGGCAAGAAAGTTGAGAATTTTCCTGTTCATTTCATCATTCTCCTTTTTCATTGGAAATCTGACAATTTTTCTCCTTGGAATTTGGCGAAATGGGAGTGTCCCGGCTTTTCCTTCTAGAGGGTGATATTAATGGATGGCATATGTCATTATCTGAACAGCGCTTCCACCCGTGTAAAATCCGTCCGGGATGTCAAATCTATACTGATTGGTGTCACGGATACTTTCTTTTCAACCAGCAGGGCATAGACATCGCTGTCTTTTTCCAGCTCTTCGGCGTTATAGCGGATATCATAACCTATAGGGCCTGGTTTGGTGACGTCTCCCCGTTTGGTTGGCATGGGGACATAATAGCGCCGGCGTGATTGGCGGGTGAGCGCCCATTCGGTCTCCGGGGTGGCATCCTGCGGGATATCAACCTTGATAATATCCACGTCAAAAGGAAGGTCCCTGGCTAGCATAACCTTTGCAAAAAGGTGGGTGAAATAACCGGCGGGTCTGAAATCAATATCCTGCGAGAGAGAAAAGTGGTGTTCTTTTCCGGTCTGCAGGGACATCGCCAGGGCAGGGATCCCCAGGCTGGCTGCTTCAAGTGCGGCGCCAATGGTGCCTGATGTGGTGAGACCGGCGCCGATGTTTTCACCATAGTTGATGCCTGAGACAACAATATCCGGTTTTTCGCCGATAACGTCATAGACGCCGTGGAGGACGGATTGGCCGGGTGAGGCATCCACGGAAAATACCTGCCAGTCCTTGCCATTTACATTGAGGGCCAGTTCTTCGATGATTCCGGAGGAGTGGATCGGCATGCTGTGCCCGGTGCTGGTTTGCTGGTTGCGGGGGGCCACCACATGGACGAAGCCCAGTTCGTCCAGCGCTTCAGCCGCCGCCCACAGGCCGGGGGAGTGGATACTGTCGTCATTGGTCAGGAGGATTTGCGTTGTTTTATCATTCATAACGGTTTATTCTAGTGGATGCCGGCTGGAAAGACAATAAGGACCGGGTAAAGGTTTGATTAACTTATTGTTTACTTCGATTGGTTGATAAAATTTTTGAATTGATCAGGTTTTTTTGGCGGCACATTCTGCTGCGAAGGCCCTGATCTCATCTATCATGGCCATCAAACCGTTGGCGCGCTGCGATGAGAGATGCTTGTCCAGGCCGGTCTGCTCAAAGAAGATCAGGTCCGCTTGGCGGACTTCCTCTGCGGGCTGTCCGGAGAGGACCTGGATTAACAAGGCCGCCAGCCCTTTGACGATCAGCGAATCACTATCGGCATGGAGCAGGACTTTGCCGTCCATACATTCCCTGTGCAGCCAGACGGTGGATTGGCAGCCGCGGACGATGTTTTCCTCTGAGCGGTGTTCCGGAGGCAGGGTTTCAATTTTCCCGCCTAATTCGATCAGATAAGCATACCGTTCATCCCACTCAGGGAGCAGCGAGAAATCCTCAATAATCTCAGTTTGAATCTCGTTGATGGTGGCCATCTTATTTCCTTAACATGGTTCGGACTTTATAGATACCCTCTTCGAGGGCGTCAATATCTTCTCTGGTGTTGTAGATTGCCAGTGAGGCCCGGACAGTGCCGTCAATCCCGAAAGCCGTCATGATGGGCTGGGTGCAGTGGTGTCCGGTCCGAACGGCGATGCCCCGGGTATCCAGAAGCGTGCCCAGGTCATAATGGTGGATCCCCTCGATGTTAAACGCCAGGATACTGGTGCGCTGGTCGGTGTTGCCATAGAGCGTCAGACCGGGGATTTCCGATAATTTTTCACGGCCGTATTCAAGGACATCATCTTCGTGGGCGCGGATGGCCTGAAAATCCAGTGCGTTGAGGTAGTTAAGTGCCGCAGCCAGGCCGATCGGGCCGGCAATATTAGGCGTTCCGGCTTCGAATTTGAACGGCAGTTTGTTATAGGTGGTTCGCTCAATCGATACCTGATCGATCATCTCACCGCCGCCCTGATAGGGGGGTATTGCATTCAGCCATTTCTCTTTGCCGTAAAGCACGCCAATCCCGGTGGGGCCGTAGATCTTGTGGGCGGAGAAAGCGTAAAAATCCGCATCCAATGCCTGCACATCATGATCGATATGCTGCACGGATTGTGCCGCATCCACCAGCACTGCTGCGCCGGCGTCATGCGCCATTGAGATGATCTCTACAGCCGGGTTGATCGTCCCCAGGGCGTTGGAGACATGATTGAAGGCGACGATTCGCGTCCTGTCGCTTAGCAAGTTTTTAAAGACATCCAGCCGCAGCCCGCCTTTCTCATCCAGAGGAATGACCCGAAAGTTGGCCCCGCGCCGCTCGCACATCATCTGCCAGGGGACAAAGTTCGAGTGATGCTCCATTTCCGTGACTATCACATCGTCGCCTGGGTTGACAAAGGCCTCGCCAAAAGAGAAGGCGACCAGGTTGATCGATTCCGTTGTCCCCCGGGTGAAGATGATCTCGTGGTCGTGTTCGGCGTTGATATAGGCCTGAACGGTCTTACGGGCGGCCTCATGCGCTTCCGTGGCGAGGTTTGAGAGGTGGTGGGTGCCCCGGTGGATATTGCTGTTATAGTGGGTGTAATAATCGGTGATGGCGTCAATCACCGCCTGAGGTTTTTGGGTCGTGGCCGCATTATCCAGATAGACCAGCGGCTTACCATTTACGGTTTCTCTTAGGATTGGAAAATCGGAACGGATTCTGTCAATATTGAACGTCATAGGGTCCTTCGTGTCATTGATTTTGAGTTTCGCCATTGAATTTTACCAGACATCGTTTGGAAGATAAGACCGACATGAAATCCCAGAGATTTCGTTTTTAATATTGTTTCTTAGGTCTATCTGAAGGTTTATGCAAGAAGTTGAGAGATGTTTTCAAAGGTGATCAGATTGAGATCTTCCGGTCTTGCCAGAAAAGGTTCAACATCCTGCCGAGGGCTCTGGATTAAATCAGCATCGATGGATTGATGGAGGATCTTTTTCCAATTCTTTTCGTCAATGATCTCGCCGGCCCATCCGGTTTGCGATAGCGCGTTGTTTAGCATCAGGAAGTTCGGCATGGGCCAGGTATTGTCGCTGAGATACCAGATCAAATCGTAGATGTCACGACCTTTTAAGTATTCCCTTGATAAAATGGCATGTACTTTGCCAGCCAGGAGGGAAGCCTTATCATGATGCTGCAGGTTGAGGAATAGATCCCTGTAACGAATCATACTGGTACTTAATCCGGCTCCTTTGGGTGGCTGTGTGTCAATCTCCAGTTTGATCGAGAAATTCTGAGATGGATGGGGTGAGAGACTTAGTTCATAAAGAAGTCCCGGAAAGTTGATAAATGCACTATTAACTATCTTATCAGCGTTGTATTTAATAGCAACAGGATAGCCTTCCAGGGTGAGAGTGGTTTTGATTTCTTCCAGATAACCCAAGAAGTCATAATCCCGTTCCGGTCTTTCGAGGGCGAAGTCCAGGTCTTCCGAGAAGCGTGGAAGTTGATATAGAAATCTCAAAGCTGTCCCGCCATGGAAGGCCAATGGGATCATGGCGCCTTTGGTCTGCAATAAAGCGAGGATCCTTGCCTGGAGATACTCACGCATCCATTGGCGTGCCTGAGCCGAATCGTTTGCCCCAGTGAGAAAATTTGCGAGGTCAGGTTTCATAAATTCTGATACCTTTCTTCTGACACCATTTGGATGAGATTGTGGACAGCTTTGATTAATTTTGGTTTTCCAAGCGTATCCACGAACTCTTGCAGCCAACCGAAATTCAGATCGTTAAGGTTCTGCAGTCGAAGGGTGTTAAGAAAAGCTGTCTTCTCACCCTCGGGAGTCAAATAAATCAAATCGAGAAGGGCTTTTTCAGGCTGGGCGAGGAAGACCTTCTGGGAGTGACTGACTTCCTGAAGATGGAATCCGGTAAACAGGTTGTGTTGAATGCTGTGATAACTGAAATTGCCAAAAGGTGTGTGAAAAATTTTGGTGCGTTTGCGGCTGGTGATGCTGGTGACGTTGGGAACATCTTCAGGAATCAGGCCGTAATAGGCCAGGGCCGATTGCAGGCTGACATAGGATAGTGAAACAAGCTGGTTTGCCACCGTGAAAGGGTGAGGCGTTTCTTTTCGATATGGCTCTGCCAGGATATAGAGGCCGCGACGTAGTTGGATGAGTTTCCCACTTTCAACCCAACGGGATAGCTGTTTTTGCAAAAGAGCGGGCTTGACTTCACCTGTCTGAATCAGACTGGAGTGGAACAAAGGTAAATCACCGATCAATATCAAAAGCGAGTCAAATTCCATATCAATAACTTACCATAATTGGTAAGTTAATACAATATATTAATTATACTTAACAAAAACTTTATCTCCGGGTTTTGCGAGCAGGTGTTCTTCCGCGCTCCCGTTCACAACTGAGATTGCAAGCAAGTTGGTGCTGTCGACTGTGGCGATCAGGCTCCCAGGTGCAGCGTCTCCGAAGGCTTGGGTGATGCCCTGAATGACCTTCCCATGGATCTCAAGGGACACCGCTGCCCAATCTTCCGGCAGCCTGCCCGCAGTCAGGTTGGTGCTTAAATTTCCAAACCCATCCACCATCACCACCTCAGTTTCCCAGCCGTCCGGCGTCCGCATCGGCTGCGGCAGGTCAAGGCGCACTAGGTCGGAGATCAGCGTCCCCAGGGTCTCCAGCGGGATGCCGTTGACCAGATGCGCGCCGACCGGAGAAAAGATATCCCGTCCGTGGAAGGAGTGACTGGGGTTTGGGAGCCAGTATTTCGGCTGGTCGAGGTCAATGATCCTGACGGTTTCCCCATTTGCCTCCGCTTCTTCAATCAGCGCCGTCAGCAACCCATTGTCCGGGCTGACGAAAAAATGATCGCCGATCTGGGCGGCAATCGCCCGCCGGGCAGTGCCGACCCCAGGATCAACGACAGCCACATGTGCCGTGCCGGCCGGAAAATAGGGGACGGCTTCCGCCAGCATCCGGGCGGCCTGGGCCACATTTTGTGGGCGGATCTGGTGGCTGATGTCAATCAGCCGGGTCTGGGGTGCGATCCCGGTGATCACGCCTTTCATCACGCCGACAAAGTGGTCTTTGAGTCCAAAATCGGTCAGCAGGGTCAGTGTGCCGCAGGGTTCAGGTGCCGTCAAGCCGGGCGATTGCCCAAAACGGGCGACCACATCATCGTAATTCAGCCCCTGCCGCAGGACCTGCGTGAAAATTTCAGGCAGACCGGTCAGGCGCATTCGATGAACCGCTTGCATTATGTCATAGGGCACGCGGAAATGCTCAACAGAGATTTCTTTATCTTTGATTTCAAGGGTGGCATAGCTTGCACGCGGGTCGCCATCATCAAGACGCCCAACACTGCCGGGGTTGATGAACCAGGTGCTGTCAACAGTTTTGACCATCGGCTGGTGGGCGTGGCCGCAGAGGACGATCTCGGCGGTGGCCTGCGTTGCCAATTCCCTGAAACGCTGTTCAGGTGTGTCAGGATGCAGATGGTCATTATGGGAATCAGGGCTGCCGTGGGTCAACAGGATGGACCGTCCACCGATTTCAACGCGTGTTTCTTTAGGAAGCGTTTTCAGGTATTGACGTGACTTTTTTGATAAGGCTTGACAGGTCCAGGCGAACATCTTACGTTTATCCGGCGGTTTTACTTTCGCCCAGCCCTCTTTACGGTGGCTTTTGTCCAGCACCTTCCGGTCATAATCACCGAGAATATTGGTGAACTGCACCCCCTGGATGGTCTGGACGACCTCGTCCGGGAAGGGGCCGTACCCGATTGAATCACCCATATTCAGAATGGTTCCCCCGGCCTGCCGGGCATGGGCATGACGCAGAACAGCCTCAAGGGCAGGGAGATTGCCATGGATATCTGAGACAAGTGTGATTTTCATGGCGTGGGGTTGTTCGGAGTCCCCGATGGGTCAAGGTCTGATCCTTCGGGGTTGATGTCGATTTCAATGAAATCCGGCTCCGGTTCGGTTTGATCTTCGGGATCATCAGACCCAGGATCGGGAACGGTGTTGACAGGGACCTGAACGACCTGTTGTAACAGGCCCCAGGCGTCTTCCTCCTGGATTGAAGACCAGGTCAGCAGGAAACGCTGATAGGCATCTTCGCGAGCCTGTTGGCGATCCTTGATCAGGAAGTGCAAACCTGGAAGCAAGCGGTCAAGGGGGCCGCTGTGCCCAAAATAATCTTCAATGCGGGTTCGTTCCTCATTGATGAATTTTGGCAGCCAATCTACCCAGACGTCATCGTCGTGGATCTCCCCGAGTTGATCCTGGATATCTTTCATCATGGTGATGAAGGGATCAAGCCTTTCATTATAAAGAGGCGCGAAGATTTCCAGCGTATAGCGCAGGCGTTTACCCGCCAGCCGCATCGCATGAAGTTTCTCCACGTTGTTTGAGTCGCCAAGGATGGTTTCGTAGGCCAAAAAGGCTGTCAGCGAGTCTGCGATTTCATCAAAAGCCTTCTGGTAAAGCTCAGGGGTTAACTGTCCTGTCTGATCGGCCTTCCGCAGCAACTTTTCGAATCGGGCGCTCATTTTAGCGAGAGTCTGGCCCTCTTGAAGCTTATGGACGGTTGTGTCAATTTTTGATTGGGCTTTTGCACGGCGCTGCTTCAAGCGGAGCAGCAGGCGGGCATAACCGGGTTTGGAGGGCGCATCCAGATCGTCATCGTAGAAATGGGTCAATAGTTCAATCTGGATATCCAGGTCCCGCGCCTTGCCCAGCGCTCGGGTGATCTTTTGGACATCATCCCGGCAGGTTTTTGCTTTCTTGCCCGGCAGGCATTCCTTGAACAGCTCCAGGCCATTCCGCAAACGGCGTGAGGCGACCCGCATCCGGTGGACAGATTCGATATCCTCGCTTAGCTGAACCCCTTCCAGTTCCGCAATGATATTCCGGACCTGTTCAAGCATAAAACTGCCGCCGAAGATGCAGATGGATTCGGGGATGTTTTTACCCATGGCAGCTCCTTGCCAGAATGGATTGAAAGCAACAAATCAACGGGTTATCAAAAATCCTCATCAATGATGGGTTGATAATCTTCAAGCAGATTTCGAATCTCGTCCTGAAGGTCAGCAAAGACATCCATCACCGGCTGGCCTGCATCCACTGTGATGAAACCATAATCTTTGGCGATTTGTTCAAACAGCAGGCTGAGGTCAGACTGGTAATGGATGAAGCTGTCATAGAGGTTTTCCAGGGGATGGATGTCCATCCCGGCTTCCCAGTAATTGAGACCCCGGCCGTGGATCAACCGGGAGACCAGGTCCATGATATCCGCTTTGAGGTACAGCACCAGGTCTGGTTTCAGGGCGAATCCATAGATATTCCGAGCCCAGTCCGGGTCAGCGCCGCGCACGATGTCGCGCGCCATGATGGAATAAAAATAGCGGTCCGAAAGGACGATGAACCCGGCCTGCAGGGCAGGAATGATTTGGTTTTCAAGCCGGTCAGCAAAGTCGGTGGCGTAGAACAGGCTCATCGTGATCCTGCTGAGGGTATGCCCTTTTTTCGCCTCGTTCAGCCCTTTTTGGGTCATCTCAGAACGCCGTAAACCGGTATCCGAGACAGCAAAGCCTTCGTCTTCCAGCCAGTGGCGGAGCAATTGACTTTGAGTTGAACGCCCGACGCCATCGGGGCCTTCCAGAACAATTAGTTTTCCGGGCAAATCCGTGATCTTACGGTAGGGGAACCCGGCACCATAATATTTGGGTTTAGGCATCACGCATCTCCTTTCCCGCTGTTGATCACTTCCTGAAGGAGGACATGCGGGCTGCCTTCAGGAATGGGCAGCCCTTCCCATCCTTCCAGTTCCTGATGGACGATCTCCCGCACAAGACGCTGCTGAGTCTGGACAGTCAAGGTGCCGTCAATTACGGTTAACCCGAACTCCTCCACCATCTTGTCATATTCATTGAGGATCCGTTCCTGGAAGAGCTTAAAACTCTCAACCCTGCTTTCGGATAATTGCAGGTCCATTCCGGCTTCGTAGAACTTCAACTTGGCCCGGGCGCTTGTGATCCGGTTGACGGCGATGTCGAGGGGGACTCGAAAATACAGGGCGATATCAGGCTGCAATGCAAAGGAATAGAGGTTGCGCACCCAGCCGCGGTCAACATCCCGGGCGACATCGCGGCCAAAGGCGGTGAAAGCGTAGCGGTCTGCCAGAACAATCACGCCAGCTTTGAGCATTGGCAGGATCCGGTTCTCCCAGCGGTCGGCAAAATCGGTCGCCTGCAGGAGGCTGAAGGTGGATGGGGTGAACAGCTTGCGTTTTTTCGCGCGCTTGGTCGTGCTCTTCACCAATGAGGAGGAATTCCACTCGCTGAAGTAGACCGAGCGTCCCTGCGCTTGAAGCCATTTATAGAGGAGGTCAATCTGGGTGGATTTCCCACTCCCGTCAATGCCCTCAACAATAATGAGTTTTCCTGGGGTTGAGTTTTTTCTCAACATAAAAACGCCTTTCACGCTGAGAGGGTGAGGTGATAAAAATTATACTTGATTTATTTCTGCTCACCGCCCGGCAATTAAAAAAACCGGCTGCAATGCCGGCAATACTTTTTATTATCAACACCAGGGGGGTTAAATATCCTCGTCATCATCCCACTCGTCGTCCGAGGAATCAATTTCCAGCAGTTCACCTGTTGCAATAAAGATGGTGCGCTCGCAGATATTGGTCACCCGGTCTGCCATGCGCTCGATATTATGCACGACCCACATGATGTAATTGGCATGATCAATTGTTCCAGGGTCTGCGATCATGGCGGCAACCATTTTGTGATAGATCTGGTTATACAGCTCGTCCACGTCATCATCTTCTTTTGGGATGCGGTAAGCCATGGCAACGTCTTCGGCGATGAAGGCGCTCAACGCACGGTGGAGCATACCCACAGCCAGATCGCCCATCCGGCTGATTTCGCGCCCGGGGATGGGGGTGTCGTCCTGGCCGATCCGCAGGTTGATCTTGGCGATCCCTTTTGCATAATCGCCCATTCGTTCAAGCTCTGTGATCACTTCCAGAATGGCGGCCAGCAGGCGCAGGTCGTGCGCTATGGGCTGCTGCGTTGCAAAAAGGATGATGACCCGGTTTTCAATCGCATATCTTTTTTCGTTGATCAGGTCATCTTCGCGATAGACCCGGCGGGCGGCCTCAAGGTCACGCCGCTTGAGGGCGTCAATGGCGTTGAGCATGGCCTGCTCAACCATGCTGCCCAGCAACAAAACCTCATCCTGAAGATGATGGATTTCGCGGTCTAATGTTTGACGAGGCATGGTGTGCTCCCGGAAAATGGATCGGGTGATTGACTAATTGTAGTGTATTCTATCCGAAACGACCAGTGACATATTCTTCGGTCTGCCGGCATTGTGGATTCGTGAAGATCTGTTCTGTCGCGCCAAGTTCAACCAGTGTGCCGCACTGGTCTTCATCAACCATCAGGAATGCGGTGAAGTCGGATACCCGAGCGGCCTGCTGCATGTTGTGGGTGACCACAACAATGGTGTAATCTTCTTTCAAGTCTTCCAGCAAGGCTTCGATTTTAAGTGTGGAAATGGGATCCAGAGCGGCAGCGGGTTCATCCATCAGGATCACGGAAGGTTCCACGGCGATCGCGCGGGCAATGCACAAACGCTGCTGCTGACCGCCTGAGAGGGCCAGCCCGGATTGCCCTAATTTGTCCTTGACATCATTCCAGAGGGCGGCCTGCCGGAGGCTTCTTTCAACGATTTCATCGAGGACCCGCTTTTTCCGGATGCCGTACAACCGTGGGCCGTAGGCCACATTATCAAAGATACTCATGGGGAAGGGGTTGGGTCGCTGGAATACCATTCCCACCCGCTGACGGATATCCACAACATCCACTTCCGGGTCATAGATGTTCTTTCCGTTTAATAGGACCTGACCTTCAGCATGCGACCCCTGGATCAGGTCGTTCATCCGGTTGAAAGACCGGAGCAATGTTGATTTCCCGCACCCGGAAGGCCCGATCAGGGCGGTGATCCGGTTCTCAGGGATGTCAAGGGAGATGTCTCTGACCGCGCAGCATTTTCCGTAATAGATGGAAAGATGGATGGCGGACATTTTCCTGGGGAGCGCGGCGAGATCCTGAATCCCCTCTTTCTGCCCGATTTTAATCGTGGCCTGGGGAGCAGGCGTTATAGTTTTTTCAAATTGTGGCATCATTGAGATCATGGTAGAGGGTTTCGAGATGTGCATGCGTTAATTCGCCAGACCGAATAATGGAGAGCGTTATCAAGGATGTACTGCCAGACGCAGTACACCTTTTGGAATCATAACATGGGGATGTTTTTGGCATGGCAATAACCCGTTAAAGACTCGCTAAGAAGGGTAAAGAACGGGTTAACATCAGGCAATCGGCAGGGAGAAATAGAAGGTGCTGCCGACCTGTTCTTCACTTTCAGCCCAGATATAACCGCCGTGAGATTCGATCATGTGCCGGGCAATCGACAAGCCCAGCCCTGTCCCGCCACCCGCACGGGCACGGTCCGCTTTGTAGAACCGTTCGAAGATCCGACCGAGGTCCTTGCGGGCGATGCCGACACCCGTATCCCTGACATAAAATACAATATGATCGCCATCCTCATAGGCGGAGACGGTGATCCTGCCGCCGGGAGGCGTGAACTTGACAGCGTTATGGATCATATTGATCAAGACCTGGGTGATGCGGTCTTGGTCAGCAAAAACAACGGGCAGCGCCGGTTCGCAAGCCAGGGTCAGCTCCAGGCCGGCCCGCTCCACCTGAAGCAACATTCTTTCAACGGCAGGCTCAATTAGATCGCAGGGGTTGATCCGCTGGAACGAAAGCGGCACTTTCCCCGATTCAATCCGGGAAAGCTCCAGAAGTTCGTTAACAAGCTGGGTCAGGTTGTCGATTTCAGTTTCCATGCGGACGACGAATCGGCGGGCAGCAGGTGGATCGTCCAGGGCGCCTTCCTGCAGAGTTTCCGCCAGGGCTTTCATGCTCGCCAGAGGTGAGCGTAATTCGTGTGAGACGTTGCTGATGAAATCCCGTCTGACGGTTTCAAGCCGGCGCAACTGGGTCAGGTCCTGGATCAGGATCATGATGCTGCCGGGCAGCGCGGCCTTGAGCGGGGAGGCCACAACCTGAAGGAAGAGATGCTGAGGACCAATCTCAAGGGTCATGCTTTCCCGCTGGCCATCTTTTGCCGACCGCCAGAGGTCAACAAGCTGGTGATGCCGCAGGACTTCCACAATGGACCGCCCCAACCCTTCAGACTCTCTGATCTGGAACAGCCGTTCCGCTGCGGGGTTGATCAATTGAACCCGCCCGTCTGCATCAACGATCATAACCCCATCCGTCATCTGGTTGAGAACGGCGGACAGTTTTGCGCGTTCACTGGTGAGCGCGTTGATCTGTCCGCCAAGCTGATCTGCCATGACCTGCAAGGCCTGGCTCAGGTTTTCCAGGTCCTGAGGATTTTGGGGAAAGGCCAGGTTGGTAAAATTCCCCATACTCATCTGCTGGGCTGCAATCGTCAGGGATTCCACAGGTTTGCGGGAGACGTCATCCACGATCAACGCCAGCACCACCACCCCTGCTGAGCTGATCAGGACCGCGGCAGCGGCCGGCCAAAAGAAACGTTGAAGAATAATCGGCCGGACACCCGGCACAGGTCTCTGTATCTGCACAATACCGAGGGCGCGGTTCTCCGGATCACGGACTGTGACGGCCGCGCCGATGATGTCGTCCACCCGCTCGCTGCCCTCACCCCTCATCAATGCCTGGGATACCCCGGGTAATTTCCGCGCGTCCTCCGGGGGACGCGATAAGGAGGATTCAAGAACCACGCCTTCCGGGTCAAGCAAGGTTATCCGGACAGCAGGATCCATAATGACATCAGGTTTGAGTAAATCGGTTTCCCCCGTAAAAAAGGTTTCGTCTTTTTCCGCAGCAAGAATCCGCGCGAAAACAAGAAGTTGTTCCTGCCACCGATCCTCTTCCTGCTGGCGGCATTGATTCGCCAGGATGATCGTGAGCACCGAAGTGCTCAGGACCATCAGGACCAGGTAAGGAATGGCAATCCGCCAGCGGATCCGGCGCGGCATGGATCAACCTTCAAAGCGATAACCTGCACCTCGCACGGTGATGATCCGCCGCGGGTTGGCAGGGTCTTTTTCAATTTTCTCTCGCAGCCAGCGTACATGTACGTCCACCGTCCGGCTGTCGCCGATGAAGTCCCATCCCCAGACGCGTTCGAGGATGAATTCCCGCGAGAGGACCTGGCCCTGGTGCTGTGCCAGGAAAGTCAGCAGCTCGTATTCCTTGGGCTTGAAAGCAACGACTTCGTCGTCCACGGTGATCTCGCGACGGGTCATATCGATCCGCAGGTTGCCAAACTCCAGGATTTGCTGCTTGGGCTTGCCATCCTGCGATTCGCCGGTGTTCAACTCTTCTCGCACAAGGCGTACCCGGCGCAGCATGGCTTTGACTCGGGCGACCAGTTCACGCATGCTGAAAGGTTTTGCCATGTAATCGTCCGCGCCGACCTCCAGCCCAACCACCCGATCAATTTCATCATCGCGGGCGGTCAGCATGAGGACGGGCGTGCTCATCTCCTTGCGAAGAATCCGGCAGATCTCGAACCCATCCAGACCGGGCAGCATGATGTCCAGGATGATCAGGTCGGGCTTCATCTCGCGAGCCAGTTCCAGGGCTTCTGTGCCGTCACCTGTGGTTTGCACATCGTAGCCCTGCTTCTTCAGGTTGTAGGCCAGCGTTTCCTGAAGGGAAATTTCATCATCAACAACAAGAATTTTCTCAGGCATTTCTCCTCCTTACTGTTTCCAGGAGCGTAGTAAATTCATCCGCTAATATTTTTCGGGAAAATTGCATTTCAACTGCTTTTCTTCCATTCGACCCCATGGTCTTGCAGCGTTCCGGGTCTGAGGCCAGTTCCCCGATGGCTTCCGCCAGGGCTGCGGGGTCCCCAGGTGCCACGGCGACGCCCGCGTCAGCATCCTCGACCACTTTGCGGATCACGCCGTCAATGGCCAGGATCACAGGCCTCCCCGCCGCCATCGTATCAAACACTTTGTTGGGATAGGTTGTTTTATACATCTCGATCGGTTTTAAAATTGCCAGGCATGCGTCAGCAGCAGCCAGCGCTTCCCGCATCCCAGTTTTGGGAACCGGCGGCAGAAAGCGGATGTTTTCCAATTTCCGCGCTTGCGCGCTGGTCTGCAAACGGGGTTTCTCTTTGCCGTCGCCTAAAAGGATTATTTGAATGGTCGCATCCTCTCTCAGCCGCTCGGCTGCATCCAGGACAACATCCAGAGCATTGGAAAGGCCATGTGCGCCGGCATAAAGCACAACAAAATGGTTTTCCAGGTTGTGCGCCTGGCGAAATGCCGCGCCATCCGCATCCGGGTCGAACATCTCCGGATCCGCGCCATTGGGGATCAGGGAGACCCTTTCTGCGCCGCGAACCTTCACATGGTCAAGATAGCCCGGTGAGTTGACCAGGACATGGTCAGCGTGGCGATAGAGGAACCGTTCCAGCCATTCTGACATTCTGATCAGCGTTTTGTTGCGAAGGACGCCCACTGCGACCGCGAATGCGGGCCAGAGGTCGCGCACCTCCAGCAGGAAAGGCACGCCCTTCAATCTTGCCAGCGCCCAGGCGGTCGGCGCCTGGAAGATCGGGGGGGTCGTTCCCCAGACCAGATCCACCTTGCGGATCAGGAGACCGTTGAAAAACGAAGAGATCATGAAGCTCAGGAAACTGAATACCCGCCAGATAAAGGAGCGGTTCATGGTGGGGAGGGTCCAGCTCCGGATGATGGTGACGCCCAGGTCATCGGTCTCTCTGCGGGGGTGATCCTTCTGATCGGTGCCAGATAGATAGCTGACCGGGCTGCCAATGACGGTGACTTTATGGCCCTGCCCGGCAAGGTGTCTCGCGATTTCATGGTGGCGGGTGCCGCCGGGTTCATCGAGCGCCACGAAGATCTGGTGGATCAGCAGGATATGCATAATTGTTAACAATTTTACTCGATGATGGGGGAGTTGTGGATAAGTTGTTGAGGAGGAATTCCAGAACAGGTTCGGAGAATCGATGCGTTGTCCTCACTCACCGAAAGTCCAGTTAGATCTGATCTCAAGCGGAAGCGCGCCCGATGCAGCAGCTTTCAGCAGCAAAGCGGGCTGCTTTTTTCCATAGGTTGGGGAGACCCAGCCCCAGATGGGTTCGGAATCAAGGTCACCCTTCAGCCGTTCGCCCGCCCGGTAAAGGTTCAGGCTTTCAACACCTGTGAGGGCAAGATCAACGGTGAAATGGGGGCCGGTCAGGTGGAGCTGGTTGTCCTGATTGACTTGCCAATCCCAATCCGGAAGGAGCCAGGTCAGGGTCGCCCGGTGGGTCCGGTCAGCCGGGCGGCCATAGGGAAGGAGACGGTCGAGGACCTCCCAGCCATTTTCGACAGCCGTCAGGGTTCGCTGGTGCAGCACCCCCAGATGTTTGTAGCCGTCATGTTCGGCGGTCAGACATCTGATCCCACCCTGCTCGTCCATTTCATGGGCGAGGAACTCAGCCTGTGCCCAATCCAGCCAGAGGAACCGGCCGGCGCGCCGCATCTGATCTTCCCCGTCAACGGTCAGGGTGTTGTGCACGCGGGCAGTCCCCAAAGCGTTTTCCCAGGGTGGGGATGCGTTATACAGGTATGTGCCGGGATCCAGGGCGATATTGACCCCCTGCCACCAAAGGTCGACATGAAGTTGGTCTGCGTGGGAGGGCCGGTTGGTGAAGCGGGCGGCATGCAGGAAAGCCCGACCCGGACCGCTTTCAACCCGGAGCATGTCGGATGCCTGGGGCTGCCTTTGCGAGGGGTCGGGTTTGGCCTCCAGGCCCAGCCAGTGCGTCATTTCATTCAGGGAGGGGTCGTCGTAGATCTCAAGATCGAGAAATGCCCTGCCCGCTGCGGCGACAACCGGGCGGAAATCCGCAAAAGGCCGGCTGGTGAGGGGGAAAATATACGCCCCATCGTTGGCGCCGAGGTTCGGCACACGGCCGTTGTCCGGGTCGGTCAGCGACCACAGCCAGCGGGTCGCGGCCGCAAAGCGGGTGCGTGTCTGTTCGGGCCAGTCTGGCGCGCCGGCCTCGCGCCGGATCCCGTCTGTAAAAAGTGCGAGTTGTAACATCAAGCGGTGGTAGGTGGTGCTGTGCTGGGTATAGGTGCCGAATTCGTCAATCTGGTTTTGGAACCCCCAATTGAGCCAGCGCCAGCCGAGTTCGCGCCATTGGGCGGCTTTGGGATGATCCGGCAGGTAATGCCCGGCGGTGTAGAGTCCCGCTGCCTCAGACAGGAGATGGTTATTGTTCTGGGAGCGGGCATAGATCAGGGTCGGGGGGATGCGTTGGGCGTGCTCGGCGACTGCATGCCAGAGCCGCTGCCGGTTTTCAAGGGGTGTATCAGGGGAAGAAGCGACAACCCTGTCGCAAAAGACCAGCGCCATCAGCCGGAGGGCAACTTCCTGCGCGGACTGCCACTGACAGCCGAGGTTTGGGGGATGAATGGCCAAAAATTGCAGGACGTTATCCCAGAAATCCCGCACGTAAACCGGGTCGCCGCTGAAGGCATAGGCACGCGCCAGGGAGATCGCCCAGCCCAGCCGGCCCGGTTCCCAGATGAATTTCAGGTCCTGCTCAGAGGGCCTGCGTTCCAATTCTGACCAGTGGCGGTCGGATGCGCCAGCGGTCAGATCCAACGGGAGGGGGTCGCCGTTGAAGAGGCGGACTTTCCCTGCCCGGACCTCATCTGCTGCCAGCAGCGCAAGGTCAACATCAGCCGGAGAGATCGCCGGGAAGCTTGCCAGCGGCGGCGGGCCAGGCTGTGTTTTGACATCGTCCCGGAGGGACGGCATGACCCGCTTGTAGCGACCGGTACCCAGGCCGATCCGGTAGGCGGCATAGAGCCAGAGCTTGGGAAGCCCCAACTGGCGGATGGCTTTGACCGTTTTCTTCAAACGATTCATCGGGTCCACGTGTTTCTGAGGGTCAATTGTTTTCCCGGTTCAGTCAGAGGCTGGCTGGGGTGGGGTGATGGATACGGGTTCGCCGTTCCGCAGGGACTCGACGGCTGCAAAGCTGGCCTGGGTGACCCCAATTAACTGGTCATAGGGGATGGGGGGGTGTTTTCCGGTTTGCAGGGTTGTCAGGAAGGTCTCCCAGGCGCTCCGGTGACCCTTATCCTGGCGCAGGAGGTGGCGCCGGACGGAGGTCCGTCCGTTTTCGACCAGTTCCAGCTTACGCCAGTCGTGCAGCGCAGCCACTCTTCCGCCGGTGAACACCTCAAGATATTCCTTGGGATAGGCCTTGTCGCCATTGGCGAGGTAGCTCACCACGCCCAGGGAGCCATCCGGGAAGCGGAAGTTCATGACAACGTTATCTTCGCTGTATTTACCGTTGTCCGGCAGGCCCTGGGTATTGACCTCGATGGGGTTCTCGCCGACCAGGAAGGTCAGGAAGTCGATAAAGTGGCAGCCCTCGCCAATAATGCGGCCCCCGCCAATCTCGGGATCCATCAGCCAGTGGTTGAGGGGCAGGATGTTGGCATTGACCCGGAAATGGACGAACAGCGGCTCCTGGCGTTTATCCGTAAAAGCCTTCAGTCGTTTTGCGAGAGGCGCAAACCGCCGGTTGAAGCCCAGCATTAACAGCGGCTGGTCCGCTTTGTCCAGCGCAGTCCTCACCTGCGCCAGTTGTTCTTCGTTGATCGCGAGGGGTTTTTCACAATAGACGTGTTTGCCAGCGTCCAGGGCTTTCAGGATCTGGGGGGTATGCAGGTTGTGGCGGGTCAGGATGGCGATCAGGTTTATAGCCGGGTCTTCGAGCAGTGAATCAGGATCGCTGGCCGAAAAGCCGAAACCATAGCGGTTGGCGGCGTGATGCGATGTGGTGCCCGAAGCGGACACGATGCCCATTGGCGCAACCATCCCGGTTTTTTGGACTACCGGCAGGAAAGTGGACATGGCATAATTCCCTGCGCCCAACACCCCCAGTGCCATGATCTCGCCCGGTTTCACCCGGATTGAAGGCGCTGACGCGTTGGGGATGCGGTTTTGCCTGGGGAGCGGCTGTTCGGGATAGGTCAGGAGGACGCCAAGATAGGGGTCCTTCCCCGTGATCAGCTCGTACGCTTGTTCCCCTTCCTCAATGGGAATGCGATGGGTGATCAGTGGGGAGACATCCAGCTTTCCTTCGGCTAGCAGGTCAAGGAAGGACTCCATGTTGCGTTTTTCCGTCCAGCGGACGTAGCTGATGGGGTAATCAAGGCCTTTTTCCTCATACGCGGGGTCGTAACGGCCGGGACCATAGGACCGTGAGACGAGCAGGGATAATTCTTTCGCATAGTAAACTTTTCGGGGGATTTCCAGCCCGACCGCGCCGACCGCGACCACCCTGGCGCGGTCCCGGGCGATCTCCCCTGCCAGTTCGACCGGATCGTTGGACTCGGTATCGGCGCAGATCAACACGGCATCCACGCCCCGGCCGCGGGAAAAGGCAGTTGCAGCTTCCACCGCCGTTTCCCGGGGTACGGCTTTCCGCGCGCCCATTATCTCAGCCAGGGGCAGCCTTACCGGGTCCAAATCCACACCCAGAACCTGGCAGCCGGCAGCCGTTGCAATGCCGGTGGTGATCAGGCCGAGCAGGCCAAGGCCGATCACGGCCACCCGCGCGCCGACTTGAACATCCGCCAGCCGGAAGCCCTGCATGGCGATGGCACCGAGGGTGGTGAAGGCGGCCTGCTCAAAATTCACCGAATCCGGGATGAGTACCATCAGGTTTTGCGGGATGACGGCGAATTCAGCATGAACTGCATGCCCGCCCCCTGCGCAGGCTACCCGGTCACCGGCGCGGAAACCCTGCAGGCCGGGTCCGGTTTGCAGGATTGTGCCGGATGATGAATATCCCAGTGCCATGGGCTGATCCAGTTTGTTCAGTGCCGCTTCAAGCGTGGTCAGCAGACCTTCACGCTGGGCGACGCCGGCGAGGTGGAGAAGGTGCGCTTCAAGGACGCGATCTTCAACGGCGTGGACG
>CAZXRL010000012.1:0-25442 GCA_964643275.1 uncultured Candidatus Brevefilum sp. | reverse complement strand
GTCCGCGGACAGGTTCACGAGGATGGGCTGACTCACAATAATGAGGTCCTCACTGCATTAAAAGCGGAACTTTCCCGGCGGCTTGATCAACCCGAACCCCCAGACTTTTCGCCACAGCCCACCGTGATCATGCTGGTCGGTGTCAATGGATCCGGAAAGACAACATCCGCTGCAAAGCTGGCTCACCAATATCAGGTGGATGGCAAATCCGTTATGCTCGTCGCTGCTGACACTTACCGGGCGGCTGCGATTGACCAGCTCAAAATCTGGTCGGACCGGGCAGGTGTGCCCATGATCGCCGGTCAGCCCGGTGGAGACCCGGGGGCTGCGGTGTTTGATGGGATAAACGCAGCAATTGCCCGCAAAAGAGATGTCACAATTATTGACACCGCCGGACGTCTCCATACCCGCTATAACCTGATGGAGGAAATTAAAAAAGTCCACCGGGTCTGCGGGAAAGCTCTGCCCGGCGCACCCCACGCGACCTGGCTCGTTCTGGACGCAACAACCGGCCAAAACGCTTTACAGCAGGCCAGAGCCTTTCAGGAAGCCGTTGAGATTGATGGCGTCATCCTTGCAAAACTGGACTCGTCCGCCAAAGGCGGCATGGCCTTCGCAATCAAGGCCCAACTGGGTTTGCCAATTTTGTACGCCGGATTAGGTGAAGGTATAGAAGACCTGCAGGACTTTGATCCTGAAGCGTTTGTGAATGGAATTATTGAAGGATAAGATGGAGGAAGAATGGCAACAGATCTGGATGTGAGAATAAACGAAGCTTATGAAAAACTCCTGAATTTACAGGAGCATCTTTGACCTCGCTAATAAGAAAGAAGAATTAGCGCGCCTGGAAAAGGAAGCTGAAAATCCGAACCTCTGGGACAACCGGGAACATGCTCAGAAGGTGATGATTCGGCAATCAGATCTTCGCAATGAAATTGAAGCCTTTGAGACCCTCAAAAAGCGTACCGAAGACACGCTGGAACTTCTTGAAATTGCTGATGACTCCATGCGGGAAGAATTAGGCCGCGAAGTCAATCAGATCGGGGCGGATGTTGACCGTCTTGAACTCAAAACGCTCCTCTCTGGTAAATATGATCGCGGCAACGCCCTGCTTGCCATTCATGCCGGCGCGGGTGGCACGGATTCCCAGGATTGGGCGGAAATGCTTGAACGGATGTATCTCCGCTGGGCAGAACGCCGCGGTTACAAGACAGACATCCTTGACCGGACAGAAGGCGAAGAAGCTGGGATCAAGAGCGTCACCATTGGGATGAGCGGGCCTTTGGCCTATGGATATTTACGACCAGAAAAAGGGGTTCACAGGCTGGTCCGGCTCTCTCCCTTTGACGCAGCCCATCGGCGGCACACATCCTTTGCCCTGGTTGAAGTCCTGCCGGAGATGGCGGATATGGATGAAATCCAGGTCCCGCCGGATGACATCAAAATTGACGTTTATAAATCCTCAGGCGCGGGCGGGCAAAACGTGCAGAAGAACGCGACAGCTATCCGGCTTACGCATATCCCTACGGGACTGGTTGTGACCTGTCAGAATGAGCGATCGCAGGTTCAAAATAGGGAAAACGCGCTCCGGGTCTTGAAAGCGCGTCTACTGGAAATCAAACAGGAAGAGCAGGAAGAAACCATTTCCAGGTTGAGGGGCGAATACACCAAAGCGGAATGGGGTTCCCAGATCCGGTCTTATGTATTACACCCTTATCAGCTCGTCAAAGATCACCGTACGGATTATGAAATGGGCGATACTAATGCCGTTCTGGATGGTGAAATTGATCCGTTTATTGAAGCCTTCTTGAGAAAATCGGATTAAAGTCAATCCAGAATCCGGGCGAGTTTCACCATATCCATGGAAATCCCTTTCTTTTTCCCGACCACCTCACTTAAGGGTGTCGCTGTGATTTCCCCATGGTTCAGTCCGACCAGCACACCGATCTCTCCCTGATCAATCGCTTCGATCGCACCGTTTCCCAGCCTGCTGGCCAGCAATCGGTCAAACGCCCCAGGGTTGCCTCCACGCTGAACATGGCCAAGGATGGTTGCTCTGATCTTGAATCCCAATCGATCCTGATTTTTCTCAAAAAATTTCGTCAGGGCTTCCGCATTGTATTTTGCGCCTTCTGCCACAACGATGATTGCGTGTGCTTTTCCATGCTCATAGGCCAGCCGCAAGGATTCGGCAACTTCTTCGGGGTCTGCTTCAATTTCAGGCAGGAGGATATATTCCGCACCGCCAGCAATCCCCGCCATGAGGGCAATATAACCGCAATCACGACCCATGACTTCTAACAGGAACGCCCTTTGGTGGGACGACGCGGTGACTTTCAACCTGTCAATCGCCTCCAGAGCGATGTTTAAGGCCGTATCTACGCCGATGGTCATCTCTGAGCCATAAAGGTCGTTATCAATGGTGGATGCGACCCCCACAACAGGATAGCCAAGCTCACTCAGATGGTAAGAGCCGGTTTGGGAACCATTCCCGCCGATCACAACAAGGGCATCAATCCCCAATTGCCGCAAGGCCCGGATTCCCTTCCGCCGCCCTTCTTCTGTTTTGAATTCCTCACAGCGGGCAGACCCCAGGATCGTCCCACCTTTGTGGAGGATCCCCCCCACATCGCGTGTTCCCATCTCCCGGATATTGCCCGCGATCAAGCCGGCATAACCGTTTCGAACGCCATACATCCCCCAGCCTTTTGCCACACCACACCGGATGACCGCTCTAATGGCTGCATTCATTCCCGGGGCATCTCCACCACTTGTTAACACTGCGATACGCTTCATACAGACCTCACTTTAGGGGTTTTGTTTTTCTTGAGCAAAAACCTTCCATCATTAAGAATAAAACATCAAACGTATTATAATCACATTAGTTTATTATGACTTGTTTTCTGGAAAATTGAAAGGTGAAGCCGGTGAAAAAAATTATTCAGGAATTTAAAGACTTTATCGCACGTGGTAATGTATTGGATCTCGCAATTGGCATCATCATCGGGTCCGCCTTTAGCGCAGTTGTCAATTCAGTTGTGGACAACCTTATAATGCCACCTCTGGGGCTGCTGATTGGAAACGCTGATTTCCAGGACCTTTTCATCGTTATGAGGCAGGGTGAAGCCCCCCTTCCTAAGGGTGCAACACTCCAGATGGCCCGGGAATTAGGCGCAGTGACCTTTAATTATGGGCAATTCCTGACCGATTTTGTGAGTTTCCTGATCCTGGCCCTGGGGGTGTTCCTGATTATTAAAGCCGTAAACACACTAGAGGAAAAAATCGCCCTGATTGCTGACAAAAAAGAGGAAGACACTAAACCAACAGAAAAGGATTGTCCCTATTGCTTGAAATCCATCCCCTTCAAAGCAACCCGGTGCCCATACTGCACCTCCAACATTGAGAGAAATGAAGAAACCGATGCATAAAGATATCCTTGTCACACTCCTTGAAGACGATGTGTTCTCCAGAAACTGGATGGCGTTGTTAATGGTGCGGGATTGGCGTACCCGTCTGGTCGGAGAATTCACCAACAGGATCGAGTTATGCGCCTTTCTGGAAAGTGCCTGTCAGTCTTTTGATGTCCTTATTCTGGATGTTGACCACTTTGGGGAAAAGTTCACGATCACTGAGATCTGCGATACGCTGTCCAAAGGGAGTCATAAGGGAAAAATCCTGTTGACCGGGATTAACCCCGACGTGCGCATTATCCGGCAGATGGGGGACGAACGGGTCTGCGGTTATGTCCTGAAAAGTGAGGTCGGCTACTCAATGAGCTGGGTAATCACATTTGCCTTTGATGGCGAATGGGTCTTCACACCCGGAACTTATAACCTTGCAGTTGCAGAGAATGCTACTCTGCCGCCCAACAAACTTATCCTCGATGGCCGCAAACAACTCCCAGGATTCACCGAACATGAAGCCGAAGTTGCCCGGATGGCCTTTATCTTCAGCCTTGGCAGACGCGATCTCGCTGATGAGATGAAAATCTCCGAACAGTGGAGTTACGGTCTGGTCAGCCAGCTTTATGAAAAGATGGGGTTGAGTGACATTATTTCAGGAGAAATGGATCTTTTCTCCTATATTGGGGACAGTCCGATTATCCAGCGGAAATTCACGGAAATCATGGAGCAGTTGGGGACATCAAAAAAAGCCCGTGATATGGAGACACTAGCCTATCACCTGATCACCATGCCGGAAATTGTTCAATGACACTGTTTGATTTCTTATCATTCATAACATAAAACGTCTAGATATCAAAAAGGGACCATGCCATGTCACTTAATTACAATAAGATTGATAAATGGGTTAAACAAAAAAACACAAAGAAACTGTTATCTCTCGCATACAATACTGAAAGTAAAAACCATCTGGAATACCTCTTTGATAAATTGGCAAATATTCAAAGCCAGGAAGCAGCAGAAGGTCTGATCCATTTTCTGCTCCATGAAAACCAATCCGTATGGATGGCCGCCCAAAAGGCGTTAGGAGAAATCGGCGCAGCAGCGATCGCCCCAATTGATCAGGCTTTATGGGATGATAATTACATCGAAAAACAACAAAGCTCTTCGCCAATTGCGGCGCATATCAGTAATTATTTTGACAAATTTGATTTACAGCTGAGATGTGTTGAATCCCTCGCTGAAATCATCGATCAACAGTGTTCTGATTCCCTCATCAAAGTCCTTGAGAACCTTTACCCTGATAAGATCCTCACTCCTGCCGTTGTAGCACTTGGGAAAATTCAGGACAAGCGGGCAGTTCCGCCATTGATTAACTTATTCAACAGAGAGAACAAATTCAGTGACAGGCACCTTAGAGAAGCTGTGGTACGCGCGCTTGGAAAGATTGGCTCTCCTGATGCTATCCCTGCCCTGATTGAAGTTTTACAGGACCCTGACGAAAACGCACCTGTCCAAAATGCTGCAGCAGAAGTATTAGGAAATATCGGTGACCCCCTGGCTGTTGAAGCTTTGTGTGAAGCTGTTCGTAAAACACACATTCTCTATAATGATACAGAACATCTGGTGGATGTCTCCGCTGCTGAGGCATTGGGTAAGATCGGTGACTCCAGGGGACTTGATGCGCTTGAAGATGTCGTCAATGAACCTGAGCTTTACTGGCTGCATCAGAAAGCCAGAAATGCTATTGCGGAAATTAAAAGGAAATCTGGTATCGTTGATACTGTTATTTGCAAGGGATGTGGTCGAGAAAAGCCGGCTTCTGAATATATTTGCTCTAGATGTGGGTTCACCGACACCCCGTATGGCGATTGGAAATCTGAGATTCAAGGCTTTATTTCAAACATTATTCTACGGGATGACGGCGAATTCATCTGGTCAGTCTTAGGTGTGCCCGCTGCTCAAGGCCACAATCAAGGCCGCTTCTCAATGGAATTGAACAGCCCTCAACAGCCGGAGACACTCCTGATCAATGTTCAGTATGACAACGGCTCTCAGCGAGTATTTCAAGTGACCTCGCTTAGCCAAAATGCGATGGATTGGGTCTCCATTGGCCCAGAACAGGACCATTTTCATCTGGAGCGGATCAACAAAAGCTGAGACCAACCATGACTTTCCTAAAACAGGGCTTCCGTTGTGGCAGCCCTGTTGTTAATTCGCAACGCTGGTGAATTCCTGGATACTTTCCTGAAACACAAACCAGGCAGATTACACTTATTGATCCATCACAACAAATATTCCCAGAAGATATACCCGCCTAAGATCACGAGGCAGGCAAAAATGAAAAGTAAACCCAACCCAATCAGGATGTAGATCAGAGTCTTTTTCTTTTTCTTCACCGGCCTGCCAGTCTGTGGGATATAGGCCCTTTGATCCTGTTGTCTGATGTTGGGCGCTGCAGTTCTTTGACCCGCTTTAGGAAATGGAGAATCTGTGAATTGGGCAGATGGTGCTTCAAGAAAGCTGCCGATGATAATCATGAGTTGCGCCGCGCTTAGAGATGAAATTGACACGCTGCCATCGCCTCCTGACCAGCTCAGGCAGGTGTTCCCGCGACCCTTTACGGCAGTAAGCGTGATCCCGACGGTCCCGAATTGATTATTTAAGGTCGCTGCCTGTAATTGAACGCTCGCCTCCAGGGTGAGTAAAGCTGCGGCAAGCTCCAGAGATTCCACTCCCGGCAGAATCGAATTATCATGATAATTGATCAGCCGTTTATGAGTCAGTGTTTTTACTGAAGCAAGGATTTCGTTTTCGCCCAAGGATGGCAGTTCTTCTGCTTTTGCAAAAAACGCACCCAACCATTGTGAACTGTCTTGGGTGGTGTTCGCTGAAAGGTCCTCCAGTGCAATGACATAGGATTCAGCGTTGATGTTTTCTGAAAGGTTCTTCATCATCTGGCGGCGGACACAATCAATGACAGAGAAGAACACCCAGGCCTCATGAAGAGTCAGGTCAATCTCAAACTCAATATCCTTGATGATGGATTCACCCATCAATTGACCGATAGTCGTCAGCCATTGTGCGATCTCTGGCGGCGATTGCATCCGATACCCCGTCTGGCTTTGCATTAACGCCACCGGAGGGCTGTTGGCTGCAGATGGGTAAAAAACGCTCGTCTCAAAAGTAACCCGATCTCCCACATAGGATAAATAACCCCGTGATTGAACCTTAGCGAGGGTGTGGACGACGGGGATAAAAGCCGCCCTCAGCTTTCCATCCGGCATTATTAATTCTGGAGATGGTCGTTGATTCGATATCGCATTGGGTTGTACTGCAAAGAATGGTGAAAGGGCTGTGGGCGGTTGCATTAATTGATTTCTGAAATAAGCAAGATTGCCTGATGTGATAATAACGTCCAGTGATGAACTCATATTTTCTCCCGGGTTGAATGCAGAAATATTATTTAGTAGCCAAATTTAATTTTGTCCGAATAGACTGTCAAAGACACCTTTGGCATCTTCAATCCCACTGCCTACGGCTTTATCTTTGATGATGTTCTTCCCAATTGTCTTGACACCTGTCTCCTTCAATGCAGCCTTTACACTGGTTTTTAATGAAAAGTCAGCGATGTCTTTTACATCCTTGACCTTCACCAGATCACCGATTTTATCGCCGATGGCATCTGAGCCTACCTCTTTGAGCCCTTCCAAAATGCCGGTGCCCACGCCTTTCTCAATCCCTTCCTCAATCGTTTTTGTGACAAACTTATAGCCATACTTAAAAGGTTTGCCTGCGGGTAACATTCCCACATAATCCGCAGCTTTACCTGCAGCCCAACCGATGGCTCTTGGGAGAAGTTCGATCGTCTCCGTCCTTGCTGCAGTTCGATGATAGGATTCCATCATTTTTACCGAATGATCCAGATTATCCTGGAGATGTTGCCGTTCCCTTGCTTTGAGTTGTTCCAATAATTCATCAACGCGCTGACGTGTTTGATTTAAACCTTTGGTGATCGAGTCCATCTCAATGGGTGGTGCGGGGTTAGGGTTTCTCAGCAGTATCCGCCCTCCCCTGAGGGCACGCAAACCCAAGAGGCCGCCTCCGAGCAAACCGCCACCGATTAATGCCGAGCCGCCACCTGCCACACCCAATAACAGAACCAACTGGTCAATGTCACTCCCCCGTTCAATACTACCTTTTAGGCAGTATCCAGTGCTGGTATTGCAACCAAGAGGACAATACTCGCTGATTTCGTAATAGCAAATCCCGTCTCTGCATTCGGGAGACCCATAGTAGCTGGTTTCGCCCTGACAAATGGCATATGGACAACCGCCATCGCAATCATCAAGGGGTTCCGGTGGAAGGATAATATTATCGGGATCATCTTCGATGTATTGCAGACAACGGCTGGTGGTTTCATCACAGCCATATTCGCAAGGGACAACGAATCCATAAGCACAGGTATTAGTCACATAATCACATTCGTAATATTCTGTATCACCACCTTGGATCCCACAACTGAAGGTGCTTTTCTCAGGGCTGTTGATGATACAGGTATTGGATTCCAAATCCAGGAGGCCGGTCTGCAAAGTATAAAAGAAATCGTCCTCACAATCCGTTTCCTCACAACTGCGGTCCATACAATTGACCATTGGCGGATAATTGACCGGTTCTTCAATATCATCAAACTCGTCATCCAGAGGATCATTATAAGATGGGGGTGAGGCCTCGTAATCATATGGACGCTCTACTTCAAAGCCATTATACACACCAGCACGGTAGCATTCATCAAACCATTCGTCAAAACAAGCTAGTAGATATTCCTTATTCAAACCATCATCTGTAGTCCTCACTACATGGCGCATTTGAATGTACCGGTTTCCCCAACTATCAGCATAAGTGCCTATCATAATTCCTCCGCTGACTTCGCCATCAATCGTTGCTCCTGTGATATTAAACCGGGGATTGATCGCATCACAATGAACAGTCGAGCCGCTTTGTTTACATTCCAATTGCCAATCTTCAGTATGAACTAACCAAGGACCATCGAAAAGACTATTATTCTGAGCGCTTACAGGAGCGACCGTAAGAGATAAAAACAGAAGGTTGATTATTATCACCAGCAGAGAAATTTGTCCAAGAGGAACCTTTTGTGATATGGCCAATGATTTTGCCTTTATTTGCGTCACATCGACATCCTTAGCTGCATGTTTCTCTTGAATCTGAGAAATTATCCATGCTCTCTAATTAAACCATTATGGACCTGTTATTAAGCAAAACTGTTTTGAAGCAAGATAAATTAAAATAGCGCATTTTTGAAAGACATTCCAGCAAACGCATTCCTCACAACGATGAGGAATTCTGGTCAGATTTGCCTTAGTTTCCAGATAATGATTAATGCTATTGACTTGTTCTTTCTCGTTAACTGATGGAAAGGGCGGATCTCAAAAGTGAGAGAAATTTGAATAATTCTAAAATTTTTATCTTAATTACGACCAGTATACAGTAATTTACTGAAAAACTCAAACAAGATTTCGAGGTAGTAAACGCGAAAAATATTGAGAGCTATTTTTAATCCACCAGATTTATTTCTTCAGCAAGAGACTTGTCCTAAAACGATTCAAAAGTAAAGAGGTCATAAAAAAAACAGGCAGCTCAGAAAATGAGCCGCCTGATGAAGTGACCAAATATCTGCTTTTTTCAGGGGTGAAGTACCCGCCCCATGAACAGGATCGTCCCGGTGGGCTGATGTTCAATCAGGAACAGAAACGGCCGGTCAATCACTAATGACACCGGCTCGCCGGGCATGGCAGATGTAACGCCCACGATAACGGCGGTCGCTGCGGCAGCTTCGGTGCCCTGCTCATCCACTGTGATCATGGCCTTATGCAAAACATCGGTGATCATCAAATCTTCAAATTCCGTGATCCCAGAGAAATCAGCATGTTCCGGATCAAATGCTTCACCCATTCCCAAAGTCACAAGAGCATCATTGGCATCAATCGAGGTTTCAAAGTCGAATTTCGGCATTCGAAGATTCACTTCAACATAACTCATTTCATTTCTGAGTGAATTCATAACTTCCGAATTCAAAGATTCTTCAAAGGCAGTAAATTCATCAGCATCCGGCACGATAACAGTCACCACGAAATCCGGGCTGAGATAGGGCAGACGGATCGCCTGATACCCCACCCCGTCAGCATAGAGAAAGCGTTCTCCAAACAGGCTCATCATCTCAACAGTTACTTCCAAACCATCCAGCAAATAGAAAGGTTCGTCAGAGGTCCCATTTTCATCAAAGGGAACCATCCAGGAGCCGTTAAAGTAGATTGCATTGGCCAATACCAGCCGGGTCAACTGGTCAATCGCCCCTTCAGGAATCAGGTCCTGAATTTTGTTTTCAGTCTCTTCTTCAACCCAGTCATTAATCGCTTCTCGGGCTGATTCAGGATCCCGCACGTAATCCACGCTGTACATGCCCGCATCAAAATAACGAGCCAGGATATCCAAAAAAGGCTCCTTGAAATCATAACCCACCTGCCCCCAGATCGAATTGGCGAGGTTGAGTTCAAAGTTCGTTCCTTCGCGCTCCTCCATCACTGCGTCTTCAGATTCCTGAATTTGAAGCAGGAGGGCATTGAAAGCAGGATAGACCTCATCTTCAGGCAGCATCATCCTGAGGGCGTCAAGCATGACCTCCTCGGTGGTTGATTCTGCGCCTGCCATCGCCATGCTCAGGGCAAGCGAGATGCTGAAGGGCGAAAAGATGATATTCTCATCCTGATCGCGGATCTGCTCATAAAAATCAAGCGCGAAGATTGTATTGCCCTCGACCAGCGATTGAAGCTGGGCAGGGTCAATTTCGGTCGTGGTCTCATGTGGGACCGTGCTTTTATCAAATTCTGCCCCTTTAGCAGGTTCCTCGGATGATGGTTCCTCAGGCAATTCGGCATCCCCCTCATTTTGAGGAATAACACTGCATCCCGTTGTAATCAATACAACGATCATTATCAGACTTATCATTATTTTTTTCATTTGTCCTCCAAATTGGCTATTGGCTTTCATGGTATGGACGCAATTTGAAGGTGGTTTGTTCCAATAGTTACAAGCACATATGGCAGAGACAAGGATTAAATCACGAGATTCGTGATTTAATGAATATTCTTCTATTTAGATATAAGAACGGCTCTCGCGGGTGCCCCGTCACAACCTGGAATTTTCAGCGGCAGGCAGATCAATTCGTAGATCCCACCTGCCACACCGAAAAGGTTGATCCCCTCGAGCAGGACAATATCCTTTTCCAGCAATTTCTGGTGGGGTGCCTGGGTCTCGGCAAACCGCGCTATGGAGAGATAATCCACCCCGATAAGATCCAACCTAAAACCTGCAAGAAATTCCGCCCCGATGGCATCAAGTCCGACATAATCCTCATGAAATTGACCCGGTGATGTCTGCCATAAGTCCGAGTTCCGGGTCTTGAAAAGGATCCTGGACACCTTTTTCATTGTGTCACACTCAGGATGTTGTTCTAAAACTGACTGGGTAATAACATCCACGCGCTTTCCGAGGTCTATCACCAGAACTTCCCCGATTAACTTCTCGAGTTGGATTTGATCGACAGTAGTGCCATCATCAATGAAATGTTTGGGCGCGTCAATATGCGTTCCTGTATGAACGCTCATCCGCATCATGGATACATTCGCTTCGTCTCCTGATTTGATCGTTGAAACCTGCCTGATGGATACCCGGGGGTCACCCGGCCAGACAGCCGTTTTGTCCGCTAGGGGTATGGAAATATCATGGATTTTCATACTCGATGCCTCTCATAGTAGAGAATAAATCAGGTTCATCAATCATTATACACAATAGCGTTTAATGGAAATTGATAGGAGTTGATAGGTTCTTCCGATATAATCAAAGAGATTGACGACGAAAGGAATGAACCGCATGCGAGATGTTGCCATCATCGGGATTGGACAGACAGAGGTCGGTGAACACTGGGGAAAATCTTTAAGAGAACTGGCAGGGGATGCCGCGTTAATAGCGTTGGCAGATGCCCGCGTGGATCATGTAGACAGCATTTTTGTTGGCAATATGCTCTCCGGGATCGCCAACCAGCAGGGTCAGCTTGGCACAATGGTCGCTGACTGGATTGGACAGCGTTTTACAGAAGCTGTAAAAGTCGAATCGGCTTGCAGTTCGGGCGGTGCTGCTCTTCGAATGGCCTATCTTGCTGTAGCATCCGGTGAGGTGGATGTTGCTCTGGCCGTTGGTGTGGAAAAAATGACCGACTCACCCGGAGATGAGATAACGGCAGGTTTAGCCACAGCCGCTGATGCCGATTGGGAGGTTGACCATGGCCTTTCGTTTGTGGCACTCAATGCGTTATTGATGAAACGCTACATGCACGAGCATGGGTGGCAGTCTGCTGATTTTTCAGAATTCAGCATTAACGCACATCAGAATGCAGTCCATAACCCGTATGCCCGGTTCCGAAGTCCGATCACTGAGCAGCAATTCGCCAAATCACCCATGATCTGTGACCCGATAAACCTGATGGATGCCTCACCCATTGGCGACGGCGCTGCCGCAGTTATTCTCGTGCGGAGTGATATGTTAACCACGGATTTACCCCGCATCTTGGTTGCAGGGTCATCTGCAGCCACTGACACGATTGCGATCCACAACCGCACACAACCAACCTGGCTGACACCTGCAGAAATTTCATCTAAACAAGCCTACGCGCAAGCACAAATCCAGCCAGAGGACATTGACCTCTTTGAATATCACGATGCCTTCACGATTATGGCTGCTCTCTCGCTGGAGGCGTGTGGTTTTGCGGAACGGGGAAAAGGCCCGGCACTCGCCAAAGAAGGCGCGATCAGAATCGGTGGCAGAATCCCGGTTGCCACGCGGGGCGGGCTGAAGGCTCGCGGCCATCCCGTTGGTGCCACCGGGATGTACCAGATCGTGGAACTCGTTCAGCAGTTACGGGGGCAGGCCGGAGAGACCCAGGTTCCTGATCCAGAGTTTGGAATGGCCCAAAATATCGGAGGCAGCGGTTCCAATATCGTGACCCATATCCTCAAAAGAGAAAAATAATCACATAAATCCGCCACCTTCGGGTGGCGTTTTTGATGCCGGGAACAAACGATGCGAGTATAATGGCCTCAGGTCATCATTACTGAGGAGCGAGATCGCTATGTATGAATTCCACGTTTCACGTAAAGCCCGGGAAAAATACGGGTTCAATCAATCGCTTTTCAGGTTTGATGGAAACGTGATCTTTGCCGATTTCCTTGCAGCGCGGACCTTTGCCCAAAAAATCAACCAGCACAGAGACCTGATCAACCTGCCTGAGACCGTGGTTCGGGCCGGCGATTTGAACGCTTTGGGTATCATTGATGAGATTTTCCATGTCGTCTTCTCGCTCTATCGGCGCCAGGTCAATGTAGGCATCCTGGCTGAAGCCACCGATCAATTGCATGCCTCTTTTGGCAAGAGAAAACTCAATAATACGCTGCGGCATTTAGTCAACGAATTTCCACCAGCCATGGTGTATCAAGGTGAGCTGTCTGTCAATGATTACCTTAAAGGAGAAACGGAAAATACACCACATCAGCAGATTGTGCTTGAAGAATTGCTCATGCTCTGGATTACCAATCAGAATCCTGCGACTCATCCATTCAATGAGCTATTCAATGACACTCAAATCAGCCAGACAACCCTCTATCCACAGATTATCGAATACCTTGAAAAGTTTTTCAAAGGTAAGCCAAGTTACGGCCCCGATCACCAGGACCTGGTCACAATGCTGCGAAGTCCCGCCATTGAATCCCCGCATTCTCTTACAGGCCAGCTTGATTTCATTCGGCGAAAATGGAGCGCTCTTCTTGGAAATTACCTTTACCGCCTGTTGAATGCGATTGACCTGATCAATGAGGAACAAAAAGCAATCTTCATTGGCACCGGGACGACCCAGGTGCCCAGTTACCAGTATGGTGAGGACGAGGAAAACTTCTCTCCGGACAGTGACTGGATGCCCCGGACTGTGATAATCGCCAAGAACACTTATGTCTGGCTTCACCAGCTTTCTAAAGAATATGGCAGGGACATCAAACATCTGGACCAAATTCCGGATGAGGAATTGGATAAACTAGCCGGGTGGGGGTTCAAAGGTCTCTGGCTGATCGGGCTGTGGGAGCGCAGCGAAGCGTCAAAACGGATCAAACAGCTTTGCGGCAACCCTGATGCAGTTGCATCTGCGTACTCCCTTCGAAATTACTCGATTGCGGAGGACCTTGGCGGCGAGGAAGCCTGCAACCAGCTGAGGGACAGAGCAAGGCAGCGGGGAATCCGGCTTGCCAGCGATATGGTCCCGAACCATATGGGGATCGACTCGGATTGGGTCCTTTACCACCCCGATTGGTTCATCTCCCTGCCCTATAGCCCCTTCCCGGGATACAGTTTCAATGGTCAAAATCTCAGCCCGGATGATCGGATCGAGATCACAATTGAAGACCATTATTACGACCGAACGGACGCTGCTGTTGTTTTCAGGCGGGTGGACCGTCAGACGGATGAGGAACGTTATATTTATCATGGCAACGACGGTACGAGCATGCCCTGGAATGATACAGCCCAATTAAATTATCTACAAGAAGAAGTCCGGGAAGCCGTGATCCAAACCATCCTGCATGTGGCAAGGAAGTTCCCCATCATCCGGTTTGATGCCGCCATGACTCTGGCTAGAAAGCATTATCAACGGTTATGGTTCCCCGAACCAGGTTCCGGTGGTGCCATTCCCAGTCGGTCAGCCCATGGCATGAAAAAAGACCGGTTCAACGAGGTTTTTCCGAAAGAATTCTGGCGGCAGGTCGTAGATCGTGTAGCCGAGGAAGTGCCCGAGACCCTGCTGCTTGCTGAGGCGTTCTGGCTGATGGAAGGTTATTTTGTCAGGACCTTGGGAATGCACCGGGTGTATAACAGCGCGTTTATGAACATGCTCAGGAATGAAGAGAATTCAAAGTACCGGCAGCTGATCAAGAACACATTGGAATTTGATCCCGAGATCCTGAAACGCTATGTCAACTTTATGAACAATCCGGACGAAGCCACGGCAGTTGAGCAATTTGGCAAAGGGGAAAAGTATTTTGGAATCTGTACCTTGATGGCCACAATGCCGGGTTTGCCAATGTTTGGGCATGGTCAGATCGAAGGTCTTGCAGAAAAATACGGCATGGAGTTCTATCGCCCCTACTGGGATGAAAAAGCGGATCATGCGTTAATCCAGCGCCATCAGCAGGAAATCTTTCCCCTTCTCAAAAGAAGAGATTTATTTTCAGAAGTCGATAATTTTCTAATTTATGATTTTATGAATGGTAATGGAAAGATTAATGATAATGTGTTTGCCTATACGAATGGTGTTGGTCATCAGCGAGCGCTCGTCATTTATCACAACCATTTCAGTTCAGCCCAGGGATATATCCATTCATCGGCAAAATATCGAACCAAGGTAACCGGCGTTATTGAAGAAAAAAGGATCCTTGAAGGTCTGTGTCTCAACGCTTCACCTGACCGGTATGTGATCTTTCGCGATATTCAATCCGGCCTCGAATACCTTCGATCCACAGAAGAAGTCCACAATAAGGGATTGTATTTTGAACTGAACGCCTATGAGTATCATGTCTATGTGGACTTTCAAGAGGTTGTAGACAATGAATCCAGCCATTATGAGAAGCTGACGGGCCTTCTGAATGGCAGAGGCGTTCCCAGCATCGATCATGCCCTCAAGGACCTCCACCTGGCACCGATTCTTGACCCTCTGCGGGAATTGATCAATCCTGATGACCTGAAGAATCTTTATCAATCACGGCTGATGACTCCCAAAGCGAAACTCAATCAAGACCTGCTATCCAAACACGCCACAGATTATTCAAAACTGCTTGATTCAATCAGCAGGTTTGTTAACGCAAAGGTTAAAACGGAAAATATTGTCAAAGAGGCCCAGCGCGGATTGGAGGCGATCCTAAAATTGCCGGTTTTTGAGGACCGCTATCCCATGCCTGGATCAAAAAGATACCTGAGTATGGTGGCGTTTATTCAACAGAACCTGGCGAATTACCCCTTCATCTGGTTTGTTCTGATCCTGTGGAATGACCTGCGATTGATCGGCAGGGTCATCACATCAGATATTCAGTATGCAGAAATCAGCCGAAGCTGGCTGGACGAATGGGGCTTACTCCGTCAGGTGGAGAACACCTTGATCAATCTGGGGCTGGACATGGACCAGGCTCAGAGCGCGATAAAGATTCTAAAGTTGTTGACAACCCACCAGAATTGGACGGATACAATCAACGGCATTACGGCTCGTGCCTTGATGGAAAACTGGCTGGTAGATGATGAAATTCGGAACTTCCTGAACATCAATCGTTATGATGACATCCTGTGGTTTAGTAAAGAAGCGTTTGAAACACTGATGTGGTGGATAATGGCAGCAGGCTTGATTGACCAAACCGCCAGACCGCAAACAAGTTTCTCTGAAGCTCTGGAAGTTTTATTTGATGCCTTTGAGATGATTCAAACGATCCTGAAGTCAGAAACAAAATCTGAATATCAGGCCGGAAAGCTGCTTGAGGGATTGAAATAACTAACCTCTTCCTCAGAGAAATCCTGGATACGCTGATACCTTTCAGAAAAAACAGTATCTCCCCGCAGACCAGTGCGCTGATCTCTGACTTTCCTGAGCAGGGCCAGCGCCATGGCTTTCAGGTCAATTCCTGTCACCTTCTTTGTAAGCCAGACCGCCTGTGCGGCGTAGGCGATGTTGTTCTGCGGTTCAATCCGGTGGAAATTGTCAAAGAACCAACCACATGAGGTGAAGATCCTCTGTCGTTCATATTGTGCGGCAAGGATCAGTCCAATCAATTCAGTTTCGCTTTTCGACAGTCTCTGCTCCGTGTATTGACTTAACAGTTCAGCAAGTTCTGCCCTGCCAAGAAAAACATCGATGTAGTCATTTCGAAGCTGCCACATCTGTTGCGTATATTTCGACATGAAGGACTGGTGAGCGGTGTCAAGTTCCTCAGCTAGTTTTTCCAGTCCCCACCGCAACGGTGCCTTCCACGATGCTCCCGAACTGCAATCGCATTCTCCCATCCACCGGACGATCCCATGCTGACAACTCCAGGAAGTGTACTCGTTTAATTTTACAAAGGTCCCCGGTTGATGATCTTTAAGCCATAACCCCGGATAAGTGATTTTAAGATCCCGATAATACAGGGCACCATTCAACACATGCGCCAGGAACTTTTCCCGAAAGGTCTTATGATGTCCATACAGCTCCCCGTCTGAAGCGATCAATAACATTTGGTCTCTGTTGCTTCCATATTCCGGTAATTGCGGAAGAACCCAGTGGTCAACAAATTGCTCAGCATTGCGGGTCGCCTCATTTTGGAAGCTGACCGATGTGCTCAAATCCTGGTTATAAAGAAATACAATCATCGGTTCGCGATCACCAGGCAGAACAATTAAATAGGGCTGATCACCTGACAATCCTTCATATCCCTCAATCTGCCAGGGGGCCAGCATGGTGAACTTGATCTGGTGATCTGCGAGCATCATTAATGTTTCCAGATCAACGGCAGTCTCAGGAAGCCACATCCCCAACGGTTTATGTCCAAAGCGGTGTTCAAAATCAGCGATCCCCCATCGGATTTGCGTAGCCTTATCGCGTTTAGATGCCAGGGGCAGGATGACATGGTTATATGCCTGCGCCATCCCATTCCCGACTCCAAATTTATCAAAATTATTCTGTTCCTGGGTAAGGATTGCATGATAGGTGGATGGGTCAAAAGCTTCCATCCAATTCAGGATCGTTGGGCCAAAATTGAAACTCATCTTTGAAAAATTGCCCAGGTCCGCGTTCGGCCGGTAACACTCAGCCAGGATGCGTTCATTCCAATTTCGATAAGGCTCAGCTCCCTGTTCATCGGGAATATGCCCGGAGAGTGGATCCTCACGTGGCGGTTGATAAAAATGGCCATGGACACAGACAGCTTTTAATCCCATCGAATTGGAGTCCTTTTTCGTTTGAGGATCATCCGCCACCAGTTACGACGGAAGTGTTTTCCTTCCAGATAGCCAAGACGCTGGCCAATTTGGGCTGGAAGCACGTCAAATTCTCTGGGCAGCGTGTCAACATTAGCTGTCCGATTTGTCGCCAGATAGTCCAGCCAAAAAACTGATGTCGGAAAATTGGGCATGAATATTTCGATTACTTCGGTAAGGATGTTGAGGAAAATTGGAGGAACGCTAATAAATCGGCGTTTAATACCCATAGCGTTGATGATCAAATCGCAGATTTGACGTAAGCTCAACAATTCTGGTCCCCCAATTTCATAAGTCTTGTTCACTGTCTCTGGCATATCAAGAGACCAGGATAAAACAGTTGCAAGGTCCTCAACCCAGATGGGTTGCAAAAGCATATCCCCGTTATCCGGCAACAATACTAAATAAGGCGAGACCTTTAGGAGAAAAGCTAACCCATTTGTAAAACGGTCTCCATCGCCATAAGCAAGGGCAGATCTGAAGATAGTATAAGGAATCCCTGATTCCCGGATGTGATGTTCGGCTATTGCTTTAGACTTCAACAGTGGAAATGCGGATGCGCGTTCTGCTCCGAGGTGACTGAGGTAGATGATGCGTTGAATTTGAGCCTGAGATGCCGCCTGGATGACGGCTTGCGTACCCTGGATATCCACTTCGTTCAATTCTGCTCGCCGACCCAAAGCTTCAGCACTTGCGAGATGATAAACGACATCAACGCCTTTCATTGCAGCTCTGAGGCCTTTTTCATCGCTTAAGCTTGTCACAGCGACTTCAATCGGTAATCCCTTGGGTAAATTGGGGGATTGCTTTGAAGGACGAATAAGCAATTTAATGGGATAACCGAGATTCGTCAAATGTCGAATAAGGAGATTACCGATAAAACCGGTGCCGCCGGTGATTAGTATCATAACAAAAGGATTATAGCAGAAATCGTTTTTGATGTGGGTACAACCCTTGCACTAATGACAGTGAATACGTTTCTCTCGGAAGAGGGTTGATTATGGAAAAAAATAAAAGTGAAATTGGATTTTTATATTTTAATAAGCCTGAGTTCTTGATCAGGAATCGCATTGAATCCTGGTTCCCTATCCTTGCTGAATTAGGCGGCTCTTTCATCATCGTCGAATCGGGTATTGAACGTGCAATTCCGGAAGATGTTTTTGACACCGCAAAATCAAACGGATTGGAACCCATCATCCACTTGAAATCCGAACTGCCCCTGGCACGGAAATTCAATGAGGTTTCAGTCGTCCTCGATGCCTATGCACGCTGGGGTGCCCATTATATTATTTTAGGCGACAAACCAAATACCAAATCAGCCTGGCCCGTCGCAGGCTGGCATTATGAAAACCTCGTTGATCATTTTCTGGACCGATTCATCCCTATTGCAAACTATGCTGAACAAATCGGACTGACGCCGGTTTTGGCCCCCCACCAACCTGGCGGAGATTACTGGGATACTGCCTTCCTTGAACAGGTATTAAAAGGACTAAAGCGGCGTAAACTTGATACACTGATTGAAAAACTCTGTCTCTCCAGCTATGGCTATACCTTCGACCGCCCGCTCTCCTGGGGGGAGGGTGGCCCTGAACGTTGGGCAACGGTTCAGCCGTATATGACGCCAGAGGGTCAGGAGGATCAGCTGGGGTTCCATAATTATGAGTGGATGCAGGCTGTCGCTCAAAAAGTGATGGGGAAAAGCCCCACCACGCTAATACTTGATGCAGGTTATCAGGGTCTGAGCAAGGGACCGATTAAAACTGAGAAGACCCTTGAGTCGATCCAGCTTATTGTTAATGCATGTCAGGGCAATGTAAAAGATTCGAACATAAAACAGGAAGAATACCCGACATTCAAAGGGTCCCTGCTTGGTTGCGCATTCTCACTGGATACTTTGATGGCAGCAATGGAAGATGATCTATCCGCCAATGCTCTAAAAGAAATCTTTAAGCCTATTAATAACCGAAATGCAAAATCCATTTACTTGGAAGATGATCACAAGCTGATAGAACACTATTTGCTTTTGCCAAAACACGAATCAGGTGTTTCAGATGTTGTTCTAAATAAGATCCGCCCCATTATCAAACAGATTAAGCCAACGGTTGGATTCTCGTTAGAAGAAGCTAAATCCGCCAAACGTGTCTCAATATTGCCCGCCGGAGCTGCACCAACCGAAGATATGATCAATAGCCTAAAGACAGCAGGTTGTCGGGTTGAAATCCTTCCACAATCAGGAATAGAAATTGCAACATATCTTAATAACCCATCATCTAAGTAAACGAGGCACTCATGAGCGAAACAATTTTTCCTGATGCTGAAAAACACACCCTCCTTGAAGCGCCTGCTCCAATCATTAAGGTCGTTGGTTTGGGCGGCGGGGGATGCAATGCCGTTAACTGGATGATTGAATATGGGATGCGCGGCGTTGAATTCATCGCCTGCAACACGGATAAACAAGCTCTGATCAGTTCAAACGCGGATAAAAAGATCCAATTAGGACCAAAATCCACTCGCGGTCTCGGCGCAGGTGGACTTCCCGGTGTCGGTGAGACAGCGGCTGAGGAAAGCTTTCAAACATTAGCTGAAGCTCTGGACGGTGCTGATATGGTCTTTCTGGCGGCTGGCATGGGAGGCGGCACAGGCACTGGGGCAATCCCGGTTGCCGCAAGAGTTGCCAAACATATCGGAGCAGTTACGATTGCTGTGGTAACCACCCCCTTTTCATTCGAGATGGGAAGGCGGCAGAAAAATGCTGTGATCGGTTTACAGAAATTAAGGCAATTCACCCACACCTTGATCACTGTTCCAAATGATCGTCTACTTGAGGTCGCATCTGATGATCTATCCCTCGAGATGGCTTTTAAAATGGCAGACGATGTCCTCAGACAAGGTATCCAGGGCATAACGGAACTATTAACCGAGAATGGTTTGATCAATGTGGATTTTGCCCACATCCGCCATATCATGCAATTAGGTGGCGGTGCTATGATGGCCATCGGAACTGGTGAAGGTAAGGGAAAAGCGATGAAAGCGCTCAAACAAGCCTTACACCATCCACTACTGGACGAGATTTGCCTGGATTCTGCTGCCGGGATCATTGCCAACATCAGCGGTGGAAATGACCTGACTTTCTCCGAAGTTACCGAGACCCTGTCCTACCTGCATGAAGAAGCCGGTGAGGGAACAGAGATAATCCCAGGCGTGATCAACGATCCCAATCTGAGCAGCCGTGCCCAAGTTATCCTGATCATCACCGGGCTGGGTGCCATTCCAATTGAGAAAGCCATCCCTGGCGCTGAGCGTTTTCTTGCCGAATTACCCGCTGAACCTGTTGTTCCGATCAATCAATCTCACTACGAATACGTAGGTCGTCGTAGTTTTGACCACCAACCACCCGTGGATCGAACAAAACCCCGACCTCATTATGGGATGGCTTCAACGGATTTGGATGTGCCTGCTTTTTTGCGTAAAAGGATTAGAGGGTAAGATGGACAAAAATGCACTCGACAAAGTGTGTCATCAAATCTACCAGCGTTTCCCACCTGTAAAAAATAAACGCCCAAAGGTCTCAGTTCAGGGAAACGACAGGTTTCTGCTGATTTTTTCGGGTTCGGGCAAAACGCCTGATGGAAAAACCATTGCTCAAACAGTCCGCGTTGTGGCGACTGCGGATGGCAGAATCATCAAGACCTCAATGAGCCGCTAATATCATGATCAAAAAACATTTCTCTCAAACCGTTGAAATAAAATTCTGGGATACCGCGATCACCCTCCTGGAATCAAAAGGGCCAATCCTGGCTGTTAAGAATTGGTTTTATGGAATTATCCACACAAAACCTGGATTCTTGACCTTGATGATCCTCCTATGGAGTGCAATTGGGTTCGTCGCTGGATTATTAATTGGTCGAATAATATCTCTGTTTCCCTTATCTTGAATAAACCATTTTGAAAAATCAAAAGTGCTGGTAGGACGACCAGCACCTGATTGTTTACGTGATCAAAAGGTGAAACTATTGAAGTAATGGAACAATCTGTTCCAGGACATCTTCCTCGGAAGCAGGCATAACCACCCCATCAAATAATGTCCAGTGTTCCATCAAGCTGATCTGCCCTTTGGGAGGGATAGACTCTATTGGACCAAGGCTTTCCACCTCAAGCATCTCATGATTTGTGAACAACTCAAAATTTGCACCAAAATCAGGGTAAATACCTTCAAATTGAGTGGGGACTTGCTTGACAAATAAAGCATTATGGTTGGCATAGGCAGCCCAACCATCGGTGGAATAGATGCCGATCTTCTGCGGGCGGCTCACTCCCGGATCTTGTTTGAGCAGAATATAACGCTCACCCAGCTTCCACCTTGGATCACTGAGATCTGTATACGACCAAATGGAGAGGGAACTCGTGGGTAGGAAATTTTCAGAATGCGGCCCGCGCGGTGGAAGTGATAGGATTGCGGTTCCACCTGGTGCCATAACCGATAAAGCCCAGGGTGCAGTTTCCACTGCCCATAAATTATGATTGATCAGTGTCTGCTTGAGCTGAACTTCGGGCTTATCTGGTAGAAGTACAATCTCGATCTGTTTTTGTAACCCTGTGGTGGGTTCAGGTTTCTGGGTAACCACCAACCCATTCTCAATCTCCTGAACCAGCACAGGTTCAAGATCGGGATAATAAGTTCGTGCCTCAGATTCAGGCGCATGCCAGAGGCGATGCCCGCCAAAGATCAACCATTCTGAGGATGCGATAATGCCTAATTGTTCAGGATATTCTTTAAACATATTTTCCCGGCCAACAAAACCAAACCGGATTATCCGAGGACCAACATCACCGGTAACAATCAGATCCACCCAGTCGTTAGCGAGCCGAAAGCAATTCTCCCATCCACCATAAGCAATTTTTTCCATGAACAAATCCTCTCATGCGTATCAGTACCCTGTTGTTTTGCTTATTATAATTCACTCTGGAAGATGGAAAGGATCGGGGCAAAATAATCGGTTGCTTATTTTCTTTCTTTCAATGCAATTTTAGAACCACTCAAATTAATAAAATATTCGGTTATCAACAAATTAATATTAATGTTGATTAAGAGTTTACAAGGACAAATATAGCTACGCGAAATTCTATTCGGATATTTACTTGTTTCGAGCCTCGGTCTGATTTTATGAAGCCCCTTTTGCGACTGTTGCCTCCTATAATCAAGTTAAATTAGAAATAGAAATATTACTGTTTGAAAATGATAATAGAGGTATTTCATGAGAAGACAATTATTTGATTCGGAACCACATCTGCAACTCACTCCCAGGGAGACGATCGTACTCTCTGCTGCCAGGAAATATGAACCGGTAGGTACAATTGCTAATTCGCTTCAAATCCCACAGTCGATTGTTTTGCGACATTTGGCAAATATCACAAAAAAATTGAATATGTCCGATGAAAAACTGGCTCATCAACTTGTGTTCACATACGACCTGCCGAATCGAAATATTACGCCTTAGTGATTTCTCCAATGATGATCATTAGATCATTGACATTTGTACCTGTTGACCCGGTTTTGATCAACCCACCAGTTTTTTCAAAATAACCGTAGGAATTATTAGTATTAATATCAGTGGCAATACTCAACCCAAACATCTCAGCTCCATCGCGAAAGACTATGGCATCGGATGCGGCTCCCGCCGCATCCGTTGGGCCATCCTCCCCGTCAGTGGCCAAAGAAATAAATAACAGCTTCCCAAGCCCATCCAACCTTTGAACCGCTCTCAATACCAGATCTTGATTACGTCCTCCGCGGCCATCGCTGGTGACCTTCACTGTGGTTTCACCGCCGAAGATCAGGCAAAAGGGAGAATTCAACGGTCGCTCGATGTCATATTCAGTCTGAATAATTCCTGTCATAAATTCAGCAACGTGTTCGGTGAGTCCAGTCACACGAGTTGAGATAACTTCGGCGTTATACGCCAATTCCCGAGCTTTTTGTCTCGCAGCCAGCGCTGCCATGCTGTTTGTTCCCACAAGGTGGTGATCAACCCTCAAATCTATGAAATCTTCTTCCTTCAAAGTCTCTGGAACACCTCCCTCGAGTCCGGACAGAATCAGCTGAAGAATGGAAACAGGGAGGTCTTTTTCCAGATGATGCTTATCAATGATCTCCCAGGCATCATGAAATGTTGTAGGATCGGGAACGGTTGGTCCTGAAGCAATCATATCCAGCCCGTCGCCAATCACATCTGAGAGAACAAGCGTATGGATTCTTGCTGGTGCTAATCGGGCGGCCAATCTTCCACCCTTGACTTGATCAATGTGTTTTCTTAATGTATTGATTTCATTGATGTCTGCGCCTGACCGCAGGAGAGCTTCTGTCATTTTTTGATAATCTCTCAACTCAACATCGCCCATAGGCGCTGTGAACAATGCGGATCCCCCACCCGAAATGAGGACCAGGACCAGATCTCTTTCTGTTAAATGCGGAATAGCATCTAGGAGTGATTGTGTGGAGCGTACCGACTCAGCTGTTGGTACAGGATGCCCGCCAAACTGAATCCTCAGGAGATTTCCATACCCCTCAAATTCCTGAAACTTATTATCCTTTGTGATGACATCAGCCGAATATAAATCTTCCCCCAGCAGATCGATCACCGCTTTTGCCATCGGTACAGACGCTTTTCCAAACCCAAGGAGGAATATGCGTTCAATATCTTTTCGCAGAATTTCACGGTTCCCTATGATAATCTTATCCTTCTTAACCTGAAGATGCGCCTGCACACAATCGTATGGATCTACCGCCCTGAGAGCAGCAGCCAGGATCTTGCAGACATCTTTACCAAGTTTTCCTGCCCGGTTGATAATACGGTTTTCAAACATTTGGGGTGAGATCATCCCGAGACCTCCTTTACCACGATAATCATCTTTGATTTACTTGATAATTGTCATAAGTAGAATTTTTCACTAGAATTATAAGGTACAATAGCCGATGGTAAAATTGTGATTTTTAACACAAAAGTATCAGTTCTTGAAAAAACTTTTCTCTAGGAGGAACTCGTGGATGATGTATTGACCGGTCTTCTCAAGCCCAAAGGCATTGCAGTCGTTGGGGCTTCTGCCACACCCGGAAAAATTGGACATACTGTTGTAAAAAATCTCATCGAAAGTGGTTATCAAGGCGGTATTTACCCCATCAATCCCACTGTAGATGAGATTCTTGGTTTAAAAGTTTACAAGTCAGTCCTCGACATTCCAGATCAAGTCGACGCTGCAGCCATCACTGTTCCAGCCAAATTTGTCCTTGATGTCACCAAAGAATGCGGTGAGAAAGGGATCAAAGGCTTAATTGTGATCACCTCAGGGTTCAGCGAAGTCGGAGATACGCAACTGGAAGAAGACCTGGTCAGACTAGCACATGAGTATGGTATGCGCGTGCTTGGGCCCAATGTTGTGGGCACATTGTCCAATTCTGACAAATTAAACGCTTCATTCGCCCCCTTCCTGCCTTTGGACGGTTCCGCCTCATTGGTTTCCCAGAGCGGCGCCTTATTGATCGCAATTGATGCCATCACGTATACCCGCAGGATTGGTTTTGACAAACTGGTATCAATCGGGAATATGTCCGATGTCAATTTTGCGGATATGGTGAAATGGCTTAATGAAGATGAGAACACCAATTGTATTACGCTCTATATTGAGGGTTTGAAAGCCGGTCGTCGCTTTATTGAAGAAAGCGTCAAAGCAAAAAAACCTATTGTTGTGCTTAAGGCTGGCGTTTCTGAACATGGCGCGGCCGCAGCTGCTTCTCATACCGGCTCTCTCGCCGGCGCTCAGGCTGTTTATGGTGCTGCTTTCAGGCAGGCCGGAGCAATCCAGGCGAAAGACCTCGGTGACTTGTTCGACTGCACCCTGGCCCTCTCCCTGCAACCGCCAATGAAGGGTGAG
>CAZXRL010000011.1:0-26487 GCA_964643275.1 uncultured Candidatus Brevefilum sp. | reverse complement strand
TCGAATTGCAGGGCGGGATCGTGGATATTCTCGATCTCAACCAGGGCGTAGCGCGCAGGGTGATCCATCCCAACGGCAGATTTTATCCGTTCCCAGATCGCCTTGGCCGTTGCCAGCGAGTGGTTGCCATCGCCCATGGCAAACAGCAGCGGTTTATATAGCCCCGGCTTGAGATTGTACTTTTCGGCAAAGACTTCAGGATCGATTAAGTCCTTCAAAGCTGTGACGATATTTTCCCGGACGGCGTCGTTGTGGATGGAAAAGCCGGTCAGATGGCCGCTGTCAAGCATCAGATCAAAATCATAGAGCTCTTCGAAACCCATGACCTGCTCATCCAACGGGCCAAAAACGGTGTCGTTTGGATCATCGAAAAGGACCAGGATATGGGGACATTCAAGGGGGGCGTTTTCCCGGATCTTGATGCGCGGCGGGAGGCGGTCAATGATGGTGCCTTCAGTCGCTCTGATGAGGGATTGGGCGCCTTTTGTATAATCATAATGTTCCAGGTCAAGGCAGACCATCAGCCCGCGCCGGGTGCGTCCATCCACTTTTCTCAAAACGAAGATGAAGTCATCCACTTTCCTGAAAAAGCCGGAACCCAGATATTCCTGCATGTGAGCCAGTGTTGAATCCAGGCGTTTCTTTTCCTCTGGCGTGTCCAGATAAACTTCGGGCAGGATCAGATGATAGGTTGAAGGGGACTTGCCTACAAATTGTTCCACCATTTGCCAGTATTCGGGTTCCGAGGTGAACTGGTCGCAGGCAATTACAGCCCATTTCTGAAGGTCAAAGCCGGTTTTTGGCAGGAGAACATCAGGGATTTTGAGTCCAATTTCCTGGGGCAGAGTCATCACTTCAGTCCTTCTTTCCAATAATAGAGGTGATCCGTCTTTATTTTATCCGAATTCACGAAGTGCCGATATGCAAAATTCAGCAGATTACATTAAAGAATAAAAGGCTGCCACAGCTGACAGCCTTTGGGCATCTCTTGATGAGGAAAAGGGTCTTATCCCTGCAGGAGTTCGGGATCCACCCCGGCAACATAAGCCACACCAACTGTCCCCGGCCCGGTGTGGGTGCCTAAAACAGGGCTGAGGTTGGCCAGCATGACTTCGTCAGGGTTAAATTTCTGCTTGATCTCAGCCAGGAGTTTATCGGCGTCATTTTCGGCGGCCGCGCTGATCACGCCCATCATATTGATCGGGGTGTGACCGTCAACATTGGCCGTGAGCAGTTCCACCAGCCGGTGATGGGCACGTTTTGACGTCCGGACCTTCTCCAAAGCCTCAATTTTTCCTTCCACAAGTTGAAGGATGGGTTTAAGATCCAGGGCTGTCCCAAGGAAACGGGAGGCCCCACCGATGCGGCCGCCACGGTGGAGGAACTCGAGCGTGTCCACGGCAAAGAAGACTTCGGTATGTTCCCGCACGGTTTCCACAATTTCTCTGCATTTTTCCAGAGATGCGCCTTTTTTGGCTGCCCGAGCGGCTGCCAGCGCCATATAAGCCAGGGGAATAGAGGTGTATTTGGAGTCGACCAGTTCAATCCTGGCGTCCGGCACCATTTTCCTGGCCTGGATAGCAGAGTCGAGTGTGCCTGAGAGTTCTGAGGAAATCACAACCGTCAGGATGTCATAACCATCCTGATGCAATTTCGTAAAGACCTCAGCGAATGCCTGGATGGTTGCCTGGGAGGTTGAGGGCATGACCTTGGCCTTGGACAGGCGTTGATAGAATTCAGCAGGACCGATATCCACATTATCCAGCAATGTCTCATCGTCCCAAATGACAACCAGGGGGACGACCGTGATGTCATAGGCGGAGACAAGGTCATCCGGCAGGTAAGCGGTTGAATCCGTAACAATAGCAACTTTTGACATGATAAGAACCTCACAATCTTCTGATATAGGAAAACATGATAAAAACCGAGCTTCAAGGATATTAACCCATAGCAGATGGAAAGGTCGCGAAGTGACTATTCATATCATATGGAACAATTATTCCTTATAATTAGGTTCTCAACATTAGGTTCTGTCAATTACTTGAATATAGGTTTTCTGACAGGGAGGGGTCCATGAACATTCTTGCTGACGTTCTAACCCTATCAAGGGGAGTACTGGTTCTCGTTATTCTTCTGTGCGGATTATCTCATGGCATTGACGCACTGCTCACAATTGTTGTGCTGACGATCATCTGCTGGATCACGGATGTTCTGGATGGAAAATTTGCCCGTCAAGCACCGGACCCCACGAAGCTGGGGAGTCTTGACCTCGTCATGGATTTGGGGTTGGGGTTAGCCTTGGCGATCTGTTTTGTGGCCTGGGGCTTCCTTCCATTGGCTGCGGTTATCATTCCTGTTTTGATTGTTGTTCTGAGCGCAGGCGTTTTTCGTTTTTATGCAACTCAGAAATTTGTTCTGGGTCTGACCTATGGCGCACTGGCGTATTTTGTCTGGCAGACATCGGTGTTATGGGGTTGGATCGTCCTGGGAAGCTGGGGGTTTCTGATCATACTTAATCCGGAACGGACCAGACAACAGGTTTTTGGGTTTTTAAAGGAAGTGGGGAAATTGTTCCAAAGGAAAACATCCTGATATTGTCAATCCTTACTTTATCAATTTCACCCTGTGAATTTTGCCCTTGACCATCCGTCTGTTGCACGCTAAAATCACTTGTTGACGGTTTGACCAGAAGAAAAGATTGCTTAGTTTATAGTGTTTGAAAATCTTACCGAACGACTGACTGGAATATTCCAGAATTTGCGCCGCCATGGAAGGCTCTCTGAGTCGGATGTGGATGAAGCGATGCGTGAAGTCAGGATGGCGCTGCTGGAAGCGGACGTTCACTACAGCGTGGTCAAGAGCTTTACCCAGCGGGTGAAAGACCGTGCGGTAGGGACGGAGGTTTCCAAAGCCCTCAATCCGGCGCAGCAGGTCATCAAAATCGTCAATGAAGAGCTGATCGCGACCCTTGGCGATCCCGGTTCGCTGAATCTCAAAGGTGAACGACCGTATGTGATCATGCTTGTAGGTTTGCAGGGGTCAGGCAAGACCACCGCTGCGGCCAAGCTGGCCAGACGATTGCGCGGCCAGGGCGAGCGTGTGATGCTGGTGGCGGCGGACCCGTATCGACCGGCTGCCGTTCAGCAATTGCAGACTTTGGGTACACAAATTGATATCCCGGTCTACGCCAGAGAGGGTGTTGCACCGCCGAAGCTGGCGGAAGAAGCTTATAAGTCTGCGCGCAAGAGTGGCACCAGCCTCGTTATCCTCGATACTGCAGGCCGGTCGCAGCTGGATGCCGAATTGATGGAAGAACTCAGCGCGATCCAGAACAAGGTGCCCATTACCGAAATTTTGCTGGTAGTGGACGCGATGATCGGCCAGGAGGCCCTGAACGTTGCCCAGGGGTTCCGCAAGGAGCTGCCCATCTCAGGGCTGTTCATGACCAAGATTGACGGCGATGCCAGAGGCGGCGCGGCGATCTCCATCCGGGAAGTCACGGGTGTGCCGATCAAGTTCCTGGGAGTCGGTGAGGGGGTTGATGCGATTGAGGAGTATAATCCAGATAGGCTTGCCTCTCGCATCCTTGGCATGGGTGATGTGCTTGGTCTGATCCAGAAGGCCGAAGCCACGTTTGACCAGGCGCAGGCAGAAGAACAGGCCGAAAAACTGATGCGCGGCGAATTCACTCTGGAAGATTTCGCCAAACAATTGAGACAAATGCGGAAGATGGGACCACTCGGACAGCTCATGGAAATGCTCCCGGGACAGATGGGAAAGGCTGCCCGCCAGGTGGACCCGAACGAAGCGGAAGATCAATTGAGACAAATCGAAGCGGTGATCAATTCCATGACTGTGGAAGAACGCCGCGAACCGAAATTATTGAATGCCAGCCGCCGGCGCAGGATTGCGCGGGGCTCCGGTTTGGAAGTGCAGGTGGTCAATCAGGTCATGAAGCGCTTTCGGGAGACCCAGCGGCTGATCAAAACCATTCAGAAGTCAGGCGGCAGAGGTTTTGACCGCCTGATGGGATAGCCAGACCACGTAAAGGTTAGCGTTTCCTTCAACGCTCTCTCAGGCCTTTTAGCGGAATCAGGCTGATAAATTGAGAAAATAGTCTATATGTAAGGAGTAATACTTCGATGGTACGTATTCGATTACGCCGGGTTGGATCCCGGAATCAGGCAAGTTATCGTGTCGTGGTCGCTGACAAAGAGAAGCCGCGGGATGGCCGGTTTATTGAGGTCGTTGGTCACTATAACCCCCGCACAGAACCCTCCACGATTGTCCTCAAAGATGACCGGATTTTCTACTGGCTGGGTGTTGGCGCTCAGCCATCAGATGCAGTCGATGGCCTCTTTAAACAGACCTCGTTATGGGAGCGCTATGAACGGTTCAAAGCCGGAGAAGATGTTGAAGCCCTGGTGGAGGAAGCCGACAAAGTGTATGAAACCCGGGTTACGGACCCGCGCACAAGACGAGAGCCACAAAAATAAACAGAAAGATAAGAGGCGGATATGAAAGGCGAGAATCTGCAAGGTTTGGTGGAATTCATTGCCCAATCCCTGGTTGACCAGCCGACTGAAGTGACTGTCGAGAAACACCAGCGTGGAAATTCGGTCTACCTGGATTTGACTGTGGCAAAGCCGGACATGGGTCGGGTGATTGGCAAGAGCGGGCGGGTGGCAAATTCCATCCGAACGCTGCTTAAAGTTGCGGCTGCCCGAGATGGTATTCGGACAAAGCTTGACATAGTTGACACCGACTGATCGACAAATAATCTTCCGATGCCTCAAAGAAACAGAAAAAAAGCAGGCTCGCGTAACAGCGGGCCTGCCTTTCTCGTAATCGGTAAATTGCGAAGAGCCCATGGTGTTGGGGGGGAAATTCCCATGGAAGTCTATACCCGGCTTCTGGACTTGATGGTCCCTGACAGTGAGGTCTATGTCGGTGAACAATATCATCCCTTTACGATTGAATCCATACGTTGGAAACAGAACCTGTTGTTATTAAAATTTTTAGAAATTAATGACCGTTCGGTTGTCTCTGAACTGACCAATTCCCTGGTCTATATTAAAACGGATTTACTGGAGCCGTTGGCAGACGGAGAATTCTATTATCATGAACTGATTGGCATGCAAGTCTATGAAGAAGGGGGAAAGCACCTTGGTGAGCTGGTGAGTGTTTTTGAAACCGGGGCCAATGATGTCTATCTGGTGGAGGATGAAGAAGGGCGTGAGGTCCTGCTTCCGGCGATTGATGATATGATTTTGGCGATTGATCCGGATGAAGCCCGGATAACCGTGCGGAAGATGGAATGGTATGGTGAGGGGGACTGATGCCCGATGATAAAAAATACTGGATCGGATTCAATCTCGTCAAAGGGATAGGATCTGTCCGATTTCAACAGATATTGTCCTATTTCGGTGATCTTTCGGTTGCCTGGGAAGCACCGAGTGAGGTATTCCGGGAGGCAGGCCTGCCGGAACGGACCATTGCAAACCTTATCAGGGTGCGTCAGGAGATGGATCTGGACCAGTATTATTCATCTCTCCTTGACCAAAAGATCAATGTCCTGACACTTCTTGATGAAGATTATCCCAAGTTATTACGTGAAATCGACCAGCCGCCGCCGGTCTTATATCTCAGAGGTGAGCTGTCTCCTGCAGATGAGTTTGCTGTTGCAATGGTCGGAACCCGGAAGGTCAGCGCCTACGGGCAGCAAGTAGCCCGGGATGCCAGTCTTTTTCTTGCGGGGCACGGGCTGACGATTGTCAGCGGGCTTGCCCGTGGAATCGATGCTCTGGCGCACCAGCATGCGTTACAAGCTGGCGGGCGGACGATTGCTGTGCTTGGGAGTGGCGTGGATGTGATCTATCCTCCGGAACATCGGAAGCTAGCCGACGCCATCATCGAAAACGGCGCGGTCATCAGCGATTATCCGTTGGGGACCCAACCGGAAGGAATCAATTTCCCTCCCAGAAACCGGATCATTTCCGGCCTTTCTCTGGCAACGATTGTTGTCGAAGCAGGCGAGCGCAGCGGTGCATTAATCACAGCAGAGTTTGCTGTTGAACAGGGACGGGAGGTCTTTGCGGTTCCGGGTAATGTGCTCTCGCCAGTGAGTCGGGGGACTAATCTTCTGATCCAAAAAGGCGCCTATGCGATGATTTCCCCCCAGGATGTTCTGGATGTTCTTGACCTGTCGCAGGTTGACGAGTATAAATCAGCCCGGCAGATATTGCCGGCGGACACAACAGAAGCAATGATCCTGAAAACGATGGGTTTTGAACCCATCCATGTAGATGAGATCTGTGCTGAAGCAGGGCTTCCTGTTGATAAAGTTTCTGCGGCATTGACGATGATGGAACTTAAAGGGATGGTGCAGCATGTCGGTGGGATGCGCTATGCTGCGATCCGTGATTTGTTCAGGAAGTAAGGAGCTGATCATGTACGAAGATTATTATGCGGTAATTATGGCAGGAGGAAGCGGGACCCGGCTCTGGCCGTTATCACGCGCAGATCGTCCCAAACAGACCCTGGCAATTGGTGGTACGAGGACACTCTTCCAGCGCGCTGTGGACCGTCTCGAAGGCCTGTTTCCAATGGAACGGATTCTGATTGTTACTATTGCCGATCAGGCAAGCATGCTTCAGGAGCAGTGTCCTGATATCCCGACTGAGAATTACATTATTGAGCCGCTCCCAAGAGGCACAGCGTCTGTTGTTGGCCTGGCGGCCATCGCGATCAAGAACCGGAATCCGCAGGGGTCCATGGCGATCCTGACGGCGGATCACCTGATCAGGAATGATGCTCATCTCCGCCAGTTGCTGCGGGCTGCCTATGCAATCGCTCAGGAGGACTATCTGGTGACACTTGGGATTACGCCAGGTTTTCCAGCCACCGGTTACGGCTATATTCAGAAGCGTGACCTGTTGGCCGAGCATGAAGGGTTAAAGATTTATGGGGTTGAAAAATTCAAAGAAAAACCCGATCATGATCTGGCAGTCCGGTTGATCGGGGATGGGCAGCATGTTTGGAATTCCGGGATGTTCATCTGGAAGGTGGACGCCGTGATAGCGGAATTTGAACGGCAGATGCCGGAGCTTCAGCAGAAACTGGAATCAATTGACAGGGTTTGGGGTTCTGATCAATACATCAGCACCGTTGAATCAGTCTGGCCGACAATCACCCCCCAAACGATTGACTATGGGGTGATGGAACATGCCGAAAAAGTCGCCGTCATCCCTTCGGTGGACCTGGACTGGAATGATGTCGGGAGCTGGGATTCGCTGTTCGATGCCCTGGAAGCGGATGAAAATGGGAATCTCTGTTTGCATCCTGACCCAATCCTGTTTGACACACAAGGTACACTCATTTATGGCGATTCTGATGATCGTCTGATTGTTACAATTGGCGTTGAAAACTTAATAATTGTCGAATCCGGGAATGCTATCCTTGTTTGCGACCGTAATCAGGCTCAACGTGTGCGTGAAGTGATGGACCACTTGAAAGCGAACGGCCGCGAAGAATATTTGTAGGAGTGATTAGAATTGAAAGCATATTGTGTTAAATGTAGAGAAAAAAGAGAAATCAAAGATCCCGTAGCGGATTATAACGCCGCAGGAGCCCCTGTCACCAAGGGGACCTGTGCAGTTTGCGGTACGAAAGTTTACCGGATGGGCCGGACGGACGCCCATGAGGGTATCCCTAAACCTGAGATCAAACGCAAGAAAAAAGAAGTGGTGCGGAAGGGTAAGCTGGTCATTGTAGAGTCACCCGCCAAGGCGAAAACTGTGAGCCGGTTCCTCGGAAAGGGGTATACCGTTCGGGCTTCTGTTGGCCATGTCCGTGACCTCCTGCGTTCCAAACTCTCAGTAGATGTCGAAAACGATTTTGAACCGCGCTATCGTGTCCCAAACGAAAAGCGGGATGTTGTCAAAGATCTGAAGAAACTGGCTGGTAAATCGGAAGAAATCTACCTAGCCACCGACCCCGACCGTGAAGGTGAAGCGATCGCCTGGCATCTGATGGAAGCCGCTGAGATCGAAGAAGAGCGTACAAACCGGGTTGTGTTCCATGAGATTACCAAGGACGCTGTGGACCATGCTTTTGCCAGCCCTCGGACCATTGATATGGACCTGGTGGACGCACAGCAGGCTCGCCGGATCCTGGACAGGCTGGTTGGGTATGGCATAAGTCCAATTTTGTGGAAGAAGGTGCGGAGCCGGTTATCCGCCGGACGGGTACAGTCTGTCGCATTGCGGTTGATCGTTGAACGCGAACGGGAAATTGATGCGTTTGATCCTGTGGAATACTGGTCCATTGAAGCCGACCTGTTACCCGAAGGCGGTCAGGTGCCTTACCGCGCAAAACTCTCGAAGATCAATGGCGAAGACCCTGAACTGCCCAATGAGGCAACGGTTCAGGGAATCCTCGACGAAATGCGTAAAGCTGCCTATACTGTGGACAGCATCAAACGAGGCACCCGCAGGCGAAACCCTTCAGCACCCTTCATCACCAGCACGTTGCAGCAGGATGCATCCCGTAAACTCGGATTCACTGCCCGCAAGACGATGGCGGTGGCGCAACAGCTTTATGAGGGTATGGAACTGGATGGGGAAGGCACGCATGGCTTGATTACCTATATGCGCACCGATTCAACGAACATTTCAGAATCGGCGACAAATGAGGTACGGACCTTCATTCAGGAACGCTATGGGGAGGGTTTTCTGCCTGATGCACCTCCTGTCTATAAAACCAGGACTCAATCAGCGCAGGAAGCGCATGAAGCTATCCGACCGACATCTGTATCACGTCAGCCTAAGGCTATCAAACAATATCTCACCCGTGACCAATTCCGTTTGTATCAATTAATCTGGCAGCGGTTTGTGGCTTCTCAGATGAATCCAGCGGTTTATAACACATTGTCCGTTGAAGTGCTTGGTGCGGCTGACGAAAATACTTATCTGCTGCGGGCATCTGGCAGCCAGCTCGCTTTCCCCGGTTTCCTGATCGTGTATGAAGAAGGGAAGGATGAAGATCAGTCGGAAGAGGAAGAGGGTGACAGCGACAGGATCCCGATTGGAGACATCAAAGAGGATCAGACTCAGGAACTGAAAGAGCTTTATCCTGACCAGCACTTCACCCAACCTCCACCGCGCTATACGGAAGCCTCACTGGTTGCGGAGTTGGAAGAGAACGGCATCGGTCGTCCCTCCACTTATGCCCCAATCCTATCAACAATCCAGAATCGGGGGTATGTTCTGCGGGAGGGCAAACGCCTGGAACCCACGGATACCGGCTTTCTGGTCAACGATCTGGTGGTGGAGTTCTTTCCCAGTATTGTGGATATCAAATTTACATCCCGTTTGGAGGACCAGCTTGACCTGATAGCATCCGGAGATGAGGAATGGCATCAGGTAATCCGGGAATTTTACGGTCCTTTCTCAGAGCGATTGGATAGAGCTGAAGAGCAAATGCCGGAAAAAAAGGCTGAACTTGAAAAAGTGGGTCGGGAGTGCCCGAAATGCGGTCATGATTTGATCATACGCTGGGGCAGGTATGGGAAGTTCATTTCCTGCAGCAATTTTCCGGATTGCCGGTATACCGAACCTTATCTGGAAAAGATCGGTATGACATGCCCTGTCTGCAATGAAGGGGACGTCGTCCGGCGTAAGACCCGCAAAGGGCGTACGTTTTATGGGTGCTCGCGCTATCCGGATTGTGATTTCACTTCCTGGAAACAGCCGGTGGTGGTACCATGCCCGAGCTGTGGGGGGACTCTTGTCATCGCCAATAAACGAGAGCTGTCCTGTCTGGATTGTGAAGAGACATTCCTGCAAGATGAGGTTCTTCAGGAGCCAGAACTGGCATAAAGATTGCATCCTCTTTTCTGAGAGCTGTATTGCAGAAACCTCTCGATTATTCTACAATAGTCAAAATGCTTGTTGTTTGGGCAAAAGAAGACGGGAGTTGACAAAATGAACTCAGAAAAAATTAAATCTTTGCTTCAGGATTTCAGGATCAGCATTTCGCTTGGGGTAGTACTGGGCTTGATCCTTGGTCTGGTGATTGGCTGGGGGATCTGGCCGGTTCAATGGACAGACCTGGCACCTTACCATCTACGCTCGGATTTGCGGGAAGATTACCTCCGAATGGCCATTTTTACGACTGTTAATACCGGGAATACTTCCCTGGCAAATAAAGCCTGGTCCGAACTTGAAGACATGGCAGATGAGACTCTGGATGCAGTCCGCGAGGACATGCGCTATATCACCGCTGAACAGATTGAATCTTTTCTCTTGATCGCTGGCGCTGAAACCGATCAACCCATCCCGGAAGAACTGGTTACAACCCCCATTGCGGAGGAAGAAGAAAGCAGCGGCGGGCCTAACTGGCTGCTGTTGGGCGGCTTATGTGTGGTCCTGATCCTGGCTGCTGCTGTGGTGATCTACCTGTTCTTCATCCGTGCCCGGTCGTCCGATGAAGACCAGCAGGAGATTCTGAAATCCCATCCCGGGGGGGCTACCTCAGAAGTTGGAACAGGTTATGAAGGGGGCGGCATGGACTACGGCCCTGATGACCCATATGGGTATGCTGAGCCGTTCCAGGAACAGCCGACCCAGCCTGTTGCCCAGTTTATGACCACTTACATGGTGGGTGATGATCTTTACGACGATTCGTTCAGCATTGATTCGCCAACAGGAGAATTCCTGGGCGAATGCGGTGTGGGGATCTCTGATACCATCGGTGTTGGTGAGCCGAAACGGGTCAGCGCTTTTGAAATCTGGTTGTTTGATAAGAACGATATCCAGACCGTGACGAAGGTCATTATGAGTGACCATGTATATGAGGACAACAAAATCCGCATGCGTCTGGAATCCAAAGGCGAACCGATCCTGGTCGAGCCTGGAAAACAAATCCTGCTTGAAACAGCGACATTACAGCTTGAAGCTCGAATTGTGGATATGGCTTACGGTGAAGGCGCTGCGCCGGATCAGAGTTTCTTCCAGCGTCTGACCCTTGAACTGGTGGTTTGGACTAAAACCCGAAATAACTTCTGAGTTTCATCTTTCACCCTTAAGAAAAAAAGGGGTTGTCTATATTCTTTAGACAGCCCCTTCAGTTCATCGGCTGAGGGGGGGCAGCCAGGCAATCACAGCTTTCTACTCGCAGCATTTCTCCCGCCCCGAACTCAGCCTCCTTAATTCGCTCTTTGCCACTTTTGAATTATTGGGGAAATATAAAAATGATCAGACCTCATTCTTTTCGGACGATTAATCCGATCTCTACTGAGGATATGTTTATACTCACTGCGTTATAATGAAAGTACGCTATCTCTGTCTCTTTGTCATGACAGTGCCACCTCAAAAACTTATTAGGCAGTAAAGGAAAGAATGGAAAAAAAGGAATCGCAAGCCGGTTTTGAGAAGCTGCTGGAACATACCGGCCCTAAATACCCAATTGTTATATTCCTGCTTGTCCAAACGGTGAACACACCATTATTGCTTTTGTTGGCGGCAATGCCGGCTCAATCAAATGCTCATTTCTCCAGAGAAGTGGGTTTCAGCCTCCTGATTTTCAGCGTTGTGGCAATTATTATCAGAAATATCATTCTCCTCATCAGGATGTATTTCGGTAATCAGGCGGTTTTTAAACGGTTGCGGCAGATTCAGGATCCAAAAGAAAATGAGGATGGAACTGAATGGGTGGACGATTCCTGGCATCAGGTCAATACATTAGCGAAGAAATATGTTTTATATGAATTGGTGAGTGCTCTTGTCCTTGTCCTGCTGCCCACAGTGCTATTTGGGGTTCTGAGGTTTAATATTGAACTCAGACAGGTCATTCATATAGGGTTGGCATTCCTGGCTGCTTTGATAATCACCCTGATTATGGAGATTCTCACGCTTGACCAAATGTTTATGCCATTGGTGAGGCGCATCCTCCCCAAAGAATTTCACCAGCAATTAGCGGGTTTGAATGGGTTGCGATTTCGCGCAAAATTATCCATCGGCATATTGGGGTTAATATTTGTCGCCCTTTTATTGACAATTCCATCCGCGTATCATCAGATCAACCGGATTTCTTCTTTGGAAAGTTTCGCTCCTGAGCAAACGACAGTTGCGCTTCTAGTGATTATCAACTCTGGTATTGGCGCAATCTTTATGGGCGTGCTCCTTTCATATCGGCTGATTTCTTATTTTTCTTCACCCATTAAGAAATTAGTTGATTTGTTCGAAAAGGTCGAAAAAGGGGATCTCGGTCAACGAATGGACGTCAGTCATACGGATGAATACGGTGAAGTGGCGATTCACCTCAACCGGATGATCTCCAGACTTCAACAAATAACTGTTAACCTTGAACAGCAGGTGGACGAACGCACAAAACAATTACAAACTACCAACGAGCAATTATCCATAGAATTGAAGGAACGGAAACGCGTTCAGGAACAACTGGCTTATTCGGTTTTGCATGATTCCCTGACGGACATTCCAAACCGAAATCTGTTGTTGGATCGGTTGGAACGGGTGGTTATTCGTGCTAAACGCCATGGTACTTATAATTATGCTGTCTTCTTCATGGACCTGGATCGCTTCAAGGTGGTCAATGACAGTCTGGGTCATGATGTTGGCGATCTCTTGTTGATTGAGAGTGCCAAACGGCTGCAGGAGTGTGTGCGGGAACAGGATACGGTTGCGCGCTTGGGGGGCGATGAGTTTGTGGTTTTACTGGAAGACCTGACAGGTCCCCAGGAATATGAGAAGATCGCAGAACGTATTATCCGGTTGCTTGCGAAGCCCGCTGAATTTAGCACATACCGGGTCTTTGTGTCTGTCAGCATTGGTGTTGTGTTGGGGCACAAACGCTATGCCAATCCTGAGGAAATTCTTCGCGATGCCGATATTGCCATGTATCACGCGAAGAACAATGGCCGGAGCCGCTATGATTTATTTAACCCTGGGATGCTTGAAGCAGCCCAATCACGACTTGAACTGGAGAATGATCTGAGAGCAGCGCTGGACAAGAAGGAATTCATCCTTCACTATCAACCGATTTATGCAGCGCAATCAAAAAAAATGGTAGGGATGGAAGCCTTGATCCGTTGGCAGCATCCAGATCGAGGGCTCTTAATGCCCGCAGAATTTATTCATATTGCAGAAGAGACGGGCATGATCATCCCGATGGGATACTGGGTCCTTGAGGAAGTGTGCCGGCAATTGAAAGATTGGAACAGCCGTTATCCCGAGCAGGCTGCTCTCTCCATCAATGTCAACTTGTCTACAAAACAATGTGCGGATCTTGATTTAATTGATATTCTCGAGCACTTATTCAATAAATATCAGATTGACCCAAAATCCATCAGCCTGGGGATGACCGAAAGCTTGATCATTGAAGATACCCAATCCATCAGAAAAATGCTTGAGAGACTTCGTGATCTTGGTGTGTCTGTTCAGATTGACGACTTTGGGACAGGGTACTCTGCATTGGGGTATTTACACACGCTGGCCATTGATGTCTTGAAAATTGACCGGTCTTTTGTAAATCTCATTCAGACAGACGGCACGGGAAGTGAGATTGTTCAAACGATATCTGCATTAGCCCATAATCTTGGCATGCACGTGATCGCTGAAGGTGTTGAAACCGAGGAGCAATTGTCCATACTGAAATCATTGGGCTGCGAGTTTGTCCAGGGGTACCTGCTTGCCCATGCAGTTGAGAGCGAGCAGATTGAAGAAATGTTCATAAAATCGAAGTAAAGGTCAGCCCAATAGGGAAGCCAAAACAAGCCAGGACAGAACCAATGCACCAATGAACAGGATCAGACCTGTGACTGCACCAATCACAAACTTGATCCTGTTTTTCTTGTCCAAATCCGCCCATTGTTCTTTAAGGTCAGAATTGTATGTTTTGTCCGGTTCTGGGCGGCTGAGGAGAGTCCTCAGGATGGATTTGCGTTCAGTAGTTTTCTTTTCTTCTCTGTGTTGACTCATCATGTTTCCTGCAATTTGTGAAGTTTATCAGTTTTTATTATATACTCTATCTACAAAGAACACTGCATACTCGCGGTTTCGTCGCAGAAAAATTGAGAAAATACCAGGGGCGGGCATGCATACATCCTGAGAATTCCTTTAGGTTGAACGGGTGTTATAATATACGAAGAATTCAGAGACATAACCTAGCATAGTTTGAGGTGTTTATGAGTGAGTTTATTACTTTGGATGATATTGATCAGGCTGCTGATGCAATTCGAGCCCGGGTAGATATTGAACCCGAAGTGGGATTGATCCTGGGGACAGGGTTGGGGGACCTTGCCGACAGTGTGGAGGATTCAGTCGTTATCCCAACTGGGCAGCTCCCCCGTTGGCCTGTCTCCACAGTTCAGGGGCATATGGGCCGGCTGGTAATTGGAACGCTTGAGGGTGTGAAGGTCCTTGTGTTGCAGGGTCGGACTCACTTTTATGAGGGGTACAGCATGGGTGAGATCACGCTCCCGGTGCGGGTGATGCAGCGTTTGGGTTGTGATAAATTAATTGTCACCAACGCCGCTGGCGCGATTAATCCCGATTATGTGCCCGGTGACTTGATGTTGATCAAGGACCATATCAATATAATTGGGATGGGGGGTGCGAATCCCCTGAATGGGCCAAACCTGGACGAGTTGGGTGTCCGGTTCCCTGATATGAGCCAGCCGTATGACAAAGAACTACTCCAACTCGCCCGTGAGACGTGTGACGAGGCCAAGATGCCGGTGAGAGAAGGTGTCTATGTTTCCCTGGCCGGGCCGTCCTTTGAAACACCTGCGGACCTTCGTTTCCTCCATGCGATTGGATCAGATGCGGTTGGCATGTCGACTGTCCCGGAAGTAATTGTTGCACGACACGGCGGGGTGCGTGTTTTGGGCATTTCTGGCATTAGCAATAAAGCAAATCTGGATGGCAGCACAATTACAACCCACGAAGAAGTCCTTGAGGCCGGGCAAATTTTGGTACCAAAGTTGACCACGCTGATTCGCGGCGTTTTGGCAAGACTTTGAATCGGACGAGATTGAAAGCTCTGAAGAATTACAGAACGTAACTTATGGAAGAAATATTAAACAATGTCCTGCGCGGGCTGGTCACTTACAACGTTGGCATTTTTATTGTATTGACTCTGGGAATACTCGTTTATGCGAGAAAGTTCCTGATCGGTTTACGGGAATGGCAAAAAGCGGTATTTGGGCTTGAGCGGACTTTGGCGGAGCGGAAGCTGGTTGGCGCAACGACCGGAATGACATTACTTATTCTGTTGATCATCGGTGAATTTTTGGTGATTACCGTTGTCGGACCACGATTGCCTTCCCCCGAAGCTGACATTGGAATTAACGAGGAGACCTTTGAAACCGTCACAGGAACACCGCCTTCTGATGAGGGTGACCCGATCCCGGTCCCAACAGCAACTGTCGGTCAGGAATCGTTAATTTTTGAATGCATTGAGGGTGTGATCGAGATCACCTATCCGGAAGATGGCGGGGAAGTGAGCGGGACAGTTGAACTGATGGGATCTGTAAATGTCGAAGGCTTCGGTTCCTATAAATATGAATACTCGACGACAGGCGCTATCAATTGGACGACAATCGCTGCTGGAAACTCATTGAAATTAGATGAGAGTCTGGGGTTCTGGTATACCAGCTCCCTTGTCCCAGGAAATTACCTGTTGCAGCTTGTCCCTTTGGATAATACAGGTGAGGAATTAACGCCGTGCATTATAGGTGTTGAAGTTGTTTCTGAGGAGTGAATTTTTCGATGCCTGAAATTAAGATCCGGACTGTGGAAACCCGTGATATTGAAAGCCTGACGGCATTTGAACATGGGTATTACAGTGAGTTTGTTTGGCAAATGGGAATTGACCAGGACTTTCAATCTTATCAAACTGGATTCAATCGTGTGCGGCTGCCAAGGCGGGTTTTTGTCCCATATCCACGTAAACGAGAGGATATTTTTGCAGATATTGATAAAACTGAGACTTTTCTGGTCGCTGTTCTCTCTGACAGACCTGTTGGATATATCAAGTTAATCCCAGAAAAAGGCTCACAGGTTCTCAAGGTTTCAGATATTGTTGTGTCCGCATCAATGCGGCGGCAGGGTATCGCCAGCGGGTTGCTGATTGCAGCCATGAATCTGGCAGCCAATCGTAATTTCACTTTTCTGGTGTTGGAAATGCAATCAAAGAATGATCCGGCAATTGAAATGGCTGTCAAACTGGGATTCAATTTAAGTGGATTTCGAGACCACTATTTTCCAAATCAGGACCTTGCCTTGTTTTTTAGCCGCCTTGTGAGGTAAGTGGGGATAACATACGATGATTTTTGGGATTTCTTGGGAAGGTGCCTTACAGACGATCAGCCAGATTCTGACGGCGGGCGTGTCTATTACGGCATTTTCGCTATTGCTTTATGCGTTTGCGTTCAACCTGCGGGAACGGGTAGCCCGTGCCTTTATATTGATTCTCACCTGTGTCGTCATTGTCTATACAGCGGAATCCATAGCCAGCGCCAGCGGTCAGGACCTGGTCATTGAGATCATGCTCAAACTTAAGTGGGTGGGAATCATCTTTCTTCCAGCAACCTACCTGCATTTTTCTGACACACTCCTGACCCTCACTGGCAGACCCAGCCGCGGCAGACGTTTGTGGGCAGTTCGGTTAACCTACCTGTTTTCAATCATTCTCGGTATTCTTATTCCTTTTAATATCCTTGTGGGACCATATGCCTCCCCAAGCTCTCCGGCACCGTATCTCAGCTATACCCGTTATACCCCCATTTTTGCCATCTACTATATCGGCGTAATGCTTGTTGCCGGCTCGATACTTTTCAGGGCTTATCAGCGAACTGTCACGAAGACCAGCCGGCGCAGGATGTTGTATCTTTTGGCAGGTGCGACAGCCGCAGCGATTGGGACTTATCCCTATCTCTTGTTTGGTTCCGGTTTGTTCGCTCGATCCGTAATTGTTTTCTGGATTCTGGTGAGCCTGAGCAGTCTGGCTGTTGGCGTTTTTCTGATCATCATGGCCTATGCGGTCGCCTTTTTTGGGGTCACCTGGCCGGATAGATTGGTCAAAAGCCGGTTATTCAAATGGCTGTTGAGGGGGCCATTTACCGCCTCTGTGACTTTGGCCATTACTACGATCGTCCGACGCTTTGGATTGATTTGGAATCAGACATATAATGCCTTTGTCCCGATCTTCATGGTGGGTACGATCCTTTTTCTTGAATATCTCATCACGCTTTTAGCGCCTTTCTGGGAGCGGTTATTGTTCTACGGAAGTGACCGGGATGACATCGCCTTGATCCAGTCCCTGGAAGACCATCTCCTCACCCGGTCAGACTTGAGCCAGTTTCTTGAAATAGCCACTGCAACAATTTGCGATCTCTTACAGGTCAAAGGCGCCTTTATTGGCATGATGGACGCGAATGGTCTGGAACTGCTCACCACAACCGGTGATGAAAGAGCTTTTAAGGCGATCGAAGAATCCGATGAACTTTATGAGCTATCACATGAGAAGGGTTCTGACTTGCAGGGTGGCTTTTTCTACTGGAATGAGCATCTTCTGATACCGTTGATATCCAATGATCCGCATAATGGAAAAATTATGATGGGATTATGTGGGTTCCCCTGGGATGAGAGCCGCGAGATGGAAAAGGAACATTTGCACTCGATTAACCTGCTGGCACATAGGGTGGCGATGGCCTTACGGGATTGGCGAATGCAGCAACAGGTCTTTCAATCTTTGGAAAAATTACAGCCACAAGTGGCATTGATTCAGCAATTACGGGCAGCATCCAGTTATAATAAATCCAGTGTATTATTAGATGAAGCAGACTTACCGGATGAGGATTTTGTTACCTGGGTGAAAGACGCCCTCTCCCATTATTGGGGCGGACCAAAGCTTACTGAAAGCCCACTGCTGAGTTTGAATATTGTTCAGGACGCAGTCAACGAATATGATGGCAACCCTGCAAATGCATTGCGTTCAATCCTGAAATCAGCAATAGATAATATCAGACCAGAGGGAGATCGCCGGTTTACTGCCGAATGGATTCTATTTAATATATTAGAATTGAAGTTTCTTGAGGGCAGAAAGGTTCGGGATGTCGCAAATCGTTTGGCAATGTCGGAGGCAGACCTTTATCGGAAACAACGAGTTGCTCTTGAAGCAGTCTCGAAAGCAATTATTGGAATGGAATTAGCAGCACGTGAAGAGGAACAATGAAGCCTGCGTCGCTGAACCCTGGAAGTGTTGGGGAGGAACGATAAATGAGTACCCAAGGTGGAAAGAATAATCAGGTCAAACAACCTGTGGAACCGGATGAGGGATGGTGGGCTGCCGTACTGGCAGATGAACCGCTGATTGAGGAAAATTACGAACTTGATGATCCGGTGCTCACGGGAAAAATTGAAGTTCCCGGATACCCGGAAAATAAAACATCAGCGGTAAACTGGAAAAGAATCAAGAATATTTTTACCGATGATGTGATTGTTAACCTAAATGTCGTGGGCTACAATCGGGGCGGTGTATTGGTTGCTGGCGAAGACATCCACGGTTTTGTTCCGGCCTCCCATCTGGTTGATGTCCCGCCCGAGGCATCAGAAGAGGAACGTGAGCAATACTTTACGAGTTATCTCGATAGAAAAATTTCACTCAAGATAATCGAATGTGAGCCACAAAAAGAGCGGATCGTTTTCTCAGAACGGGCAGCTCTGGCAAAAGAGGGCCAGCGCCGCCATTTGCTGACGAGTCTTCAGGCTGGTGATGTGGTGGAAGGTACCGTGACCAACATCACGGAGTTTGGGGTCTTTGTCGATTTAGGCGGGTTGGAAGGTTTAATCCATGTCTCAGAACTTTCCTGGGGCAGGGTCCAACATCCTTCGGATATCGTGAATATTGACGAACGGGTTAAGACATTGGTTCTCCAGGTTGCAAAGGATAAAGGTCGGATTGCTCTCAGTTTGAAACGGTTGGATGAAAACCCCTGGGAGGCCCTGGCAGAACAACTTTCATCAGGAGATCATGTCCCTGCTGAAATCTCCTGTATTGTAAAATACGGCGCTTTTGCCCGGCTTGAGCAAGGCGTGGAAGGTTTGATCCATATTTCATCCATGAACTTCCCTAACGGATGCAGCCATATTGATGATTTCCTTTATGAAGGACAACGGGTAAATGTTTGTGTTTTGCATATTGATCCAAAAAATCGGAGACTTGGGTTGAAGCTGGAAAGTTATGATGTTGAATAATGGCTAAAAACCCAAAGACCCCACCTCAAAGCAATCAACCTCACCGACAGACGGGTCTGTTTGGCGAGAAAGAGGATGGGCGGTTGAGACCTGCAAACATATTAAAGAGCTTCCTGCGATATGGGTGGGATTTGCTGGGTGTTTTGTTATTTGCGGGGGCTCTCATCCTGCTGCTTGGGATGCTGGGGATAACGACAGGCGTTCTCATCACACCGCTTGTTGGTTTTTTGACTCGCTGGCTGGGGCTGGGTCGGTTCCTGATTGTGGCAGCCATGATTGCCGTGGGATTGGTCGTGATTCGGTGGCGTAAACCACCTCCTGATAAAATAGCATTGGGCAGGATTGTTGCCATCGAATTCACTGCATTTTTTATGCTGGGCTTATTGTCGATCTTCAGCGGCGGCTCAATTGCGGATGCCGAAGCTGGACTGGACCCTGGCGGTTTGGTTGGCTGGGGACTTGCTGAAATCTTCAGGATGCTTTTAGGGCCGACAATCACAGTCATTGTTCTCTTCATTTTCTTTTTTATTTCATTAATTGCTGCCTTTGATCTCTTAACGAAACTTGAGTATGCGCTTCAGGAGAGGCTTGGGAAGGTGTCTGAGACTCCCAATCAACCCCCTCAAATTGCTGGCAATCAGCCGCCTTCTGTTTTGACTGAAAATGAAGTGGAACGGCAGGATATCTCCCGAAAACCTCCTCAAAAGGCTGTCTATATCCCGCCGGAATTCCGGAAATCGTTTGACGCACCTGATTTAGTGGAATCTTCCCCGCAAAACCCGGCTGAACGGTCACTTGAACTTCCTCCCTTGGATTTGCTTCTTAAAGGGGAAACATTCAAACCCGATAAACGCACGATCAATTTAACGGCTGGACTGATTGAGAAGACGCTGGACGAATTTGGGATTCCTGCGAAGGTTGTGGGTTTCAGGACAGGGCCTACCGTGACCCAGTTTGCTGTTGAACCGGGTTATATCGATAAATCTGATGAAAACCATCAGAAGGTGCGTGTTTCACAGATTTCGTCGCTTCAACGTGACCTTGCGCTGGCACTCTCGGCTCAGCGTTTGCGGATTGAAGCGCCGGTTCCCGGAAAGTCTTATGTGGGTATCGAAATCCCCAATCCAAATGCGGCAGATGTTCAACTGCGGCCGTTGATTGAGTCGGAAGCCTTCCATCGGGTTAATTCGCCTCTGGCGTTAACTCTTGGCCGCGATGTTTCAGGCCAGCCTGTGGTGTCAGACCTTGCTACAATGCCGCATATCCTGATCGCAGGGACAACGGGCAGTGGCAAAAGCGTTTGCATCACGGCATTGACAGCCTGTCTGGTGATGAATAATACGCCTGAAGATTTGAAGCTGGCGATGATCGATCCTAAACGCGTGGAGCTCATGCGTTTCAATGGACTGCCGCATTTGATGGGCAATGTTGAAACAGATATTGACCGGATCCTGGGTATCCTGCGCTGGGCAACAACCGAGATGGATTTTCGGTATAAGTTGCTGGAAAAGGCCAATGCCAGAAATATCGATGCATATAATCACAAAATGCAGCGGCAGAACAAGAAAAAACTGCCCAAAATTGTGATCATCATTGATGAACTGGCGGATCTGATGATGAATGCACCAGACCAGACTGAGCATGCTTTGGTCCGGCTGGCACAGAAAGCCCGTGCCATCGGCATCCACCTGATCCTTGCGACCCAGCGTCCCAGCACCGATGTTGTGACAGGGTTGATCAAGGCGAATTTCCCGACCCGCATTTCCTTTACCGTTGCATCATCCATTGACTCGCGGGTGATCCTCGACACAGGTGGCGCTGAGACCTTGCTTGGAAAAGGCGATATGCTCTTCCTCCATCCTGAAATTGGATTGCCGATGCGGGCTCAGGGTGTGATCATCACGGATAACGAATTGAACCGGATCATCCGGTGGTGGCAAAAAAGGACTGAAGCCGAGGACGTCCCGGTCATTAAGCGGTACGATGATAAAGAGAGCCCACCCTGGGAAGATAAGATCGGCCTGGCGGATGATGAAGATGAGGATGATGTCTTGATCGACAGAGCGATCGCCTTGATCAAAGCGGAAGGACATGCCAGCGCATCATATTTTCAGCGCCAGCTCCGTGTGGGTTACCCGAGGGCAGCCCGATTGGTAGATCAGCTTGAGGAGATGGGTGTCCTTGGCCCGTCTCAGGGCGGGGGACGTGAACGGGAGATCCTGATCGAACGTGATGATCTGGATGAAGATGGTTGATTTACGGACTGAATGATTTTGACTGTGTGATACACTTATTCCCATGTCCAACGCCAATAAAAAGGAATCAAAAACTTTCACGGATTATCTCAGATGGGTATTCCGCGGCGTTCTGGAAACCATTGGACGGTTTCTGAATAGGCTGGGAGTCCGGCCTAACATTATCACCATTTTGGGGCTGATTGGGAACTGCCTGGCAGGGGTTTTGATTGCTTTGGGCGAATTGACCTGGGGCGGTTTGCTGGCCATGGTTGTGGGACCTCTGGATGCGCTCGATGGGACAATGGCTCGGCTGCGGGGTGAGGACGGTCAATACGGTGCCTTTATTGATTCAGTCACCGATCGCTATTCCGAAATTGCTCTCTTTGGCGGATTGCTGATTTTCTTCTACCGCACCGGCACCTGGCTGGACGCATTTCTGGTGTTCTTTGCCGCTCTGGGTTCCGTCATGGTATCGTATGTTCGGGCAAGAGCGGAAGCCCTTGGTTTCTCAGCAAAAATTGGTTTATTGACCCGGGTTGAACGTTATGTTGTCCTGATCCCGGGAATTATTTTTAAACGGCCTGATATCTCTCTCTGGATTCTGGCAATATTAACACACCTGACCGCTATTCAGCGTTTCTGGTTTGTCCGGCGCCAGGCGAAGGAGAAGAGACTTGATCAGGTTGGAAAGAAGGAAATGACGGATGAACGGCATTAAGATTGGGCCATTAACTTTTCAATACTATGGCATGATTCTTATGGCAGGCGTGGTCGCAGCGGCGTTATTGGCTTACTTCGAGGCAAAGCGGCGGGGCAAAGACCCTGAAGTCATTGTTGACAGCCTGACCTGGGTTGTTCTGGGCGGTGTGATCGGTGCCCGCATTTGGCACATCCTGACCCCGCCGGCATCTCACGTTGCGCAGGGACTCACCACCTTATATTATCTGACCCATCCATTGGATGCTATTGCAGTCTGGCGCGGGGGTTTGGGAATCCCCGGGGCAGTGGCAGGCGGCGCACTTGCGTTTTACCTCTATGCCCGAAAGCGTAAAATCAGTTTCTCATTTTGGGCGGATATCTTCGCGCCTGGATTGGCGCTGGGCCAGGCGATTGGAAGGTGGGGCAACTTTGTGAATCAGGAGGTTTATGGCAAACCTTCCACCTTACCCTGGGCGATCACGATTGACCCTCAACACCGGCTGCCGCAGTTTATGAATGTAGCAACCTATCACCCTCTGTTTCTTTACGAGTCAATCTTCAATCTGATCAATATGGGTTTCCTGCTCTGGCTTTCACGAAAATTCAGCGGCAAGCTCAAAGAGGGCGATGTCTTTCTCACCTATTTGATTTCTTATCCGGTGTTTCGATTTTTTATGGAGTACCTGAGATTGGACAGCAGTCTGATTGGCGGGATCAATGCCAACCAGGCTTTTATGCTCCTGATCGCCGTCGCCGCCGCAGGTTTCATCATCTGGCGGCATCGTGAAACGCTGTTCCATCGGCCAAAGGAGCCGGCGGGCTCCGATTCGGATGAAAATCACTAAGTGCAGTAAATATCTCAAGAAACCCATAATCCAATGGCAAAGCTCACTTTTCTTGGAACAGCAAGCGCAGTCCCCAGTCGGGATCAACATAATTCACATTTTGTAATAGAGACGGGGGACTATGTCCTTCTGATTGATTGCGCTGGAAACCCGGTTGTCCGTTTGGAGGAAGCCGGGATTGATCCTTTATCCATCACCGATCTTGTGTTAACCCATTTCCATCCGGATCATGTTTCCGGCGCGCCGTTGCTGTTGATGGATCTCTGGTTGATGGGCAGGCAGGATCCCATCCGGGTGTATGGTCTTGATGAAGTCATGGATAAACTTGAAAAAATGATGGGGTTATTTAATTGGGAAGATTGGGAGGGTTTTTATCCCGTCCAGTTTATAAGAATCCCGCCCTCTGAGATGGCACCGTTGATTATGGAAGAGAAGTTAAAAGTCTGGGGGTCGCAAGTATGTCATATGATCCCGGCCATGGGATTGAGGATCCAGCTGCCGGAATTCTTATTGGCTTATTCCTCCGACACCGGTCCTTGCGCGGCTGTGGTACGGCTGGCGGATAAGGCGGAAATTCTGATCCACGAGGCATCCGGATCCTCCGATGGTCATTCCAGTGCAGCTGAAGCAGGAATGATTGCAACCCGGGCTGGCGTAAAGAAGCTGATTCTCATCCATTACCCGCCCAGGATTGATCCGGAGCTGTTACAGGCGGAAGCGCAATCGACATTTAGTGGGGATGTGATTGTTGCTGAGGATCTGGTGACGTTATCGTTCTAATAATTTCCCCCAACGTGCATGATTAAACTACCAACCTATTAAGAAATCCCGCCATTCGCGATTTTGGTTTAAATGTTTGCCAAATAGATAACTGGCAGTTCCTGGCGGTTGTTTCGGTTTCCTGCGGGGATGCATTCCAGATTGAGCAGGCGTCATCCCGCCTTTGAGATGGTTGCATCGCGGGCAGGCGGTCACAACATTGGTCCACTGTGTTTCTCCACCGAGATGGCGCGGGATAACGTGATCAACGGTCAGGTTGCTCAATTGCCTGCCGCAATACTGGCAGGTGAAATTATCCCGCCTGAAAATCTCCTTGCGCGTAAGCTTTACAATCGGGCGGGGACGCTTGATCATCCGGTTCAGGCGTATGATGGAAGGCAGGGGAAAAGTTCGCGAAACAGAGTGAATGACCCCGCGTCCATTCAAGATCAACGTTGCTTTATCAGCCAGAACCAGGTTGATTGCCCGATAAGTGGAGGTTATATTAATTGGCTGGAAATTCGCGTTTAATACTAAAACAGGTTCATTCATTTGCGCACCGTATAGATTATAACAGCTTTGATTCTTTTTTAAAGAGAGCGTTTGTCTGAGCGAGTGCCTCAAGGATTTTCCCGATAAAATCCGACTTCTACGGATCTGCTTCCCCAAATTTATCACAAAAAATTGAAACCATCAACCGGAAACCATGGATTAAGATAAAATAAAGAAAACCAACGGATAGGAGAATTAAAATGAAACGCTGGCAGATAATTTTGGGAATATTTCTGATCCTCATGGGTGTGTTTGCCCTGGTTGAGACAATGTTTCAGATCAATTTATGGCGCTATGCCTGGCCATTAATTCTGATTGGTCTGGGATTAATGATTATCTTTCGTCATAGAATGGTGGGACAGGATGTTCAGGTAGAGGTGCCATTTCTGGGAGAGATTCGCAAGACCGGGGTCTGGGAAGCGACTCATCATGAATTCTGGTGGTTTGTGGGAACAAACCGTCTGGATTTCACCGAGGCTGTCTTTCCAAATGGTGATGCAACCATCAGAATTTTTAGTTTTGTGGCGGATGTCATCCTGATCCTGCCCGAGGATGTCGGGTTACGGGCCAATTCAATCTCCTTTGTTTCAGAGCTCAAAGGCCCTGATGGAAAAGAAGAACGCATTTTCAGTTCACTGGATTATCAATCGCCAAATTATGACCTTGCAGAAAATAAAATCGATCTTCAGACGATTGGGTTTGTCACTGAGGTCAAGGTGAAACGTCCGCTGATTTAGTGCAAATAATCCCAATTTTCGTTATAATAGACTCATGCAAACACAGGTTTATTATTATTTTCACTGATATAACCACCCGTCAAGTGCAAAGAACGCGCCTGGCTTGACGGGCGCGTTTTCTTTTTAGTACAGAAGATCAAAATAAGTATTCCTGGAGGTGTGGATGAACATCGATCAAAAATTATCATACTTAATGCGAGGCACTGATTATGGGGATGAAACCACACGGGAGGCAATGGCAGTTGAGCTCCGTGAACGGTTGCTGCTGGCTGAAAAAGAACAGCGGCCTCTCCGCGTTTATTGCGGCTATGACCCCACCAAACCGGATCTGCATATCGGCCACACCGTCACCATGCGAAAACTCCGTCAATTCCAGGAACTGGGGCATCATGTCACCTTCGTGATAGGCACCTATACGTCACTGATTGGCGATCCTTCCGACAAAGATAAGCTCCGTCCGCAGCTCTTGCCGGAGCAGGTCCAGGAAAATGCCATGACTTATGCTGAACAGGCTTTCCGGGTCCTTGACCGGGAGAAAACAGCCTTGAGGTTTAATGCGGAATGGCTTTCAGACCTGACTTTGAAAGACATGATCATGTTGGCTTCCAATTTCACAATTCAACAATTTATGACCCGGGAGAATTTCCGAAAACGCTGGGATAAGGAAGAAGCGATCTATTTCCACGAGTTATTCTACGCCATCATGCAGGGTTACGACGCATATAAGCTGGATGCTGATGTGCAGGTTGGCGGGACGGATCAGATGTTCAACATTATGACAGCTGCCCGGAAGATTATGACTTATTATGGCAAGAAACCCAATATCGGGATTATCCTGCCCATACTGCCCGGAACCGACGGCGAGTTAAAAATGAGCAAATCACTGGGCAACGACATCCCCCTGGAAACTTCTCCCGAGGATATGTTTGGCAAGGTGATGAGTGTTCCCGACAAAGCAATGGGGAGCTATGCCAGGCTTGTGACCCGCTGGACGATGGACGAAATCGATATATTCGAGAAGGCTGTTGAAAAAGGCGAGCGTCACCCCCGAGATGCAAAAATGGATCTTGCAGGCGAGATCACTGCCGCGTTCTTCAGTGAGGAAGAGGCAGAGGCTGCCAGGGAACATTTTATTGCTCTGTTTCAGAAGGGAGACTTGCCGGATGATGTCCCTGAGTTTGTGGTGTCGGATGAAGCAATTCTGCTGGATGTCCTTGTAGACAGCGGACTTGTTGAAAGCAAGAGTCAGGCACGCAGGTTGGTCCAGCAGGGCGGTGTCAGGGTTGAAGGCGATGCGGTTTCCGATCCCTTCCTCGTGCTTGAACCGCCTGTGATTGTCCAGGTGGGAAAACGTAAATTTATAAGAGTTGTCAGGTAAGGG
>CAZXRL010000010.1:0-26779 GCA_964643275.1 uncultured Candidatus Brevefilum sp. | reverse complement strand
GGGGGCGCTTCAGTCAGTTCGTTCAACCCGTATTTTTTCTGCCTCGCCTGGACTTCTTCATTGCTGAGGCCTTTCTCACCAGGCGTTTCCAGCTCCTGCAAGACCTCAGTATTGGTCATGGCATGCCAGGAAATCGAAACATCTTTCGGCTTCTGACTCTCTACAACGGACTTATCTTCACTCATAAGAAAATTTCTCCTGTCTTTGATGATTCAACCCATGATGATACCCGATTTGTGTAAACCGACCCGTAGATAATCTAAGGGTATAAAACATCTGGGGGATTGACGCAAATCTCGATAATTATATCTGATTTATGAGCGAGCAGCGGGAATATTAATGAGCGTAATTACCTTTTTTAACCACAATACTTTGCACTTTAGCCCCAACATCCAGCCCGATGATGGGACATTTCACCTGCAATAAAAAGAAGATTGGGGCGTCCACCGTCGAGAGGGTCTCATAATTTCCCATCCCTTTCGCCAGGATCAGGTCCGCATCCCTGAACCGCGCCTGAAATTCCGGATTGCACTTTGAAAGGATCGTCCCTGGCACCCGGGCCCCGTTATCAATGACCTCCGCAACTTGATCAATGCCGGCTGCTTCCGCGTCTTCCCGCGTGGCGTCATTGAGCACCGGACCACCCCGGACAACATAGGTCACATCCCCCTCCAGCGTTTCGATCAGGACTCGGTCAAAGACGGTCTCCCCCGCATTATCTCCCAGGAAGAGCACAGACTCCACCTCGGCCAGCCGCTTTCTCAAGACGGGTAGGTCATTGATGGCAAAGGCCTGACGGCTCACTCGCGTCACAACCTGCCAGAGATCATAATCAGGGTTAGGCCCGAAATCAATGATATTCCCCGCAATACTCAATCGGATCGCTGCCTCCAACCGGTCATCAGCCTGATCAAGCAGCGCATACAAATCAGGCAGAAGAGCCAGGGCCTTCTCGGTCGATTCCCGCTTGACCAGCAGGTAGGGGTCCTGGTTCCCGGTTATTTCACGAACGATTTGATGGACCTCGGTACCGATTGCAGGGGGAGTGGCACCTTCCGGAAGGGATTTCAGGATCTCCAGCGTTGCCAGGACGATTTCATGTTCCTGGCCAGGCGTCGCGCCTGCCATCCGGGCGGCTTCAAGCGCCTGGCGCAGAACGCAGGGATAACAGTCAAGGTATGTTTGCATGGAAAATATTATAGCAGGTGAAGAAGGCGAACTGTGAAAAGCACAGAAGGATACTCAAAAGGATTTATGATTTTCGTTCCCGGAGCCTGAGAGAAACCAAAGAGGATCAGCCCTGGGGTTCAATCCGGGTTCCGGAGGGCAGGAGGGTCCTTTTGGGGATGACAACAATCCCGTCTTTGACGCTGTAGGTATCCGTTGTCAACTCTGTGCCGCGCGGAAAAGGCCTGATCCTGACATCCTGCCCCATCCGCACGTTCTTATCAATGATCGCGCCTTCCAGGTCGCAGTTCTCACCGATACCCATCGGGATATCCCCGGATTCATCGTAATAGTCCGCTCCCATCAGGACAGTATCTTTGATGCGGGTGCCGGACTTGATTCTGCTCCTGAGACCGATCACCGAATGATCAATTTCCGTGCTGGTGATCACACATCCTTCTCCGATCATCACGTTATTGATCCGGCAATCCGCCAAACGTGACCCCGGCAGGAAGCGGGCGTGGGTGTACAGCCTTTTATCAGGATCGTAGAGGTCAAACGGAGGGTCTGGCAATGTCAGCGCCAGGTTCGTCTCATAAAATGACCGGATCGTCCCGATATCACGCCAGTAACCCGAGAACTCGTAGCCAAATACGCGAGTGTCATGTTCAACGCAATACGGGATAATATCATAACCGAAATCATCAAAATCCTGCCCGCCCTCCCGGAGGGACAAGGTCTTCACAAGGGTTTCAAGATTGAATAAATAGATTCCCATAGATGCCAGGAAAGGTTTTCCCGGGTCATCTCTGGAAACAAAATTGTCCAGAATACCTGTGTCCTTGGGTTTCTCTGCAAAGTCAACAATCTCGCCTTCCTCATTTCTTTTCAGGATCCCGAACCGGGAGGCGTCCTGGCGTCCAATCGGCTGCACTGCAACAGTGACATCTGCATTGTTTTCCCAGTGGAACTGCGCCATCTTGGAATAATCCATGCGATAGAGGTGATCGCCTGCCAGGATCAGGACCTGGTTTGACCGGGAAGACTGGATCTCGAAGAGCTGTTTGCGAACGGCATCAGCGGTCCCCTGATACCACTCCATCCGTTCCATCGTTTGTTCCGCTGCCCAGATCTGGACCCAGCCTGTGTGAAAGGAGTCGAAATTATACGTGCCGGTGATATGCCGGTGCAGGGATACGGAGTTAAACTGGGTCAGCACGGCAATCCGGTAAATCCCTGAATTAATGCAGTTGCTGATGGGGATATCAATTAAGCGGTATTTGCCGGCGATCGGCACGGCCGGTTTTGATCGCATCATGGTGAGGGGATAGAGACGCTTTCCCTGACCGCCGCCTAAAATCACTGCCAAAATATTGTTCAGTCCTGGCATCAGGACTCCTTTCAGGTGCTGGCGTGGTGTGTGATCATTTTAATCTATATCTGAACTTATTTTAGCCGATAATCAGCATAAAAAAACCGCCAGATCGGCGGTATTTTATAAAGTTTGGCGTTCTGTGCGTTCATTAACAAGTTGGAGGATCTCATCAGCGGAGTGTAAGGTGCCCTCGCCCACCGGCCCGAGCATTTGCGCCAGTTCGTCCCGGCGTTCATCGCCCAGAAGCTGGATGACGTCCGTGATGGTCCGCCCATCCATCACATCTTTGGTGACCTTGTAATGCTGGTCGCCGTAAGCCGCAAGCTGCGGGAGATGGGTGATGCACATCACCTGATGCCCCCGGGAGAGGTTCCAGAGTTTTTCGCCAACCACCATCCCCACCCGTCCCCCAATGCCCTGATCAATCTCATCAAAGATCAGCGTTGGGACTTTATCGGCTTTGGCGAGGACGTTTTTGAGCGCCAGCATCAGCCGAGAAGTCTCGCCGCCCGAAGCGACCTTAACCAGGGATTTAAATCCCTCACCCGGATTTGTCTCCACCAGAAACTCAACCTGATCATAGCCGCGGGAGTCGAAGGCTGCCCGTTGGCCGTCCGGGAGCGGCAAGCCCTGTTCATCAGGGCGAATCTCGATGGACACCTCAAACCGGGCGTTTGCCATCCGAAGGTCATTCAATTCCCCTTCAACAAGCCCACTCAGTTTTTCCGCAGCATCCCGGCGTTTTTCGCTCAACCGGGATCCCTTTTTGGCGAGGGATTGAAGGAGTTGTGATTCCTCCACCTCCAGCGCTTCGATCCGCTCTTCCGCATGGGTGATGGACTCCAGCTCGATCTTGGAGCGTTCGCCGAATGCAATCACTTCCTCGACGCTGCTGCCATATTTCCGTTTGAGGCTGTTGAGCAAATCAATCCGCTCTTCGATCCGATCAAGCAGCCTGGGGTTAAATTCAATGCTCTCGGCGTAATTCCGCAGCTCCAACGCCAGGTCCTGCAAGGAAGTCAGGCCAGACTCGGCGCGTTCATAATAAGTTTCCGTCGTCGGGTCAATTCTGGAAAGACCATGCAGGGCTTCGACCATCTCCCCAAACAGTTCACTGATACCGGGGGTCTCAGGCGCACCTTCCTCGATCAACATCAAGGCATTTTGCGCATGGGTCGCCAGGCTCTCGGCATTCGCCAGCCGAATGCGGTCCTGCCGGAGTTCCTCTTCTTCGCCGGGTTTCAAGCTGGCGGCGTCAATCTCCTGAATCTGAAAAGTGAGCATATCCACCCTGCGGGCGGCATCCTGCTCACTCTGCCGCAGATCCCTGAGCTGTCTGCGGACTTCAAGAAGCTGTTCATAAGTTATCTGATAATCCGCCAGGAGCGGTGCCACATCCGCGAAGCTGTCCAGCAGGTGAAGATGGTTGCGCACCCGTAATAATGAAAGGTGCTCCGACTGGCCGTGAATATCCACCAGATAGGCACCGATCTCGCGCTGGAGGGTGGCGGTAACCGTCCTGCCATTGACCCGGGCGGTGTTCTTACCCTCATGGCGGATCTCACGGGCAAGGGTTAGATAGTCCGGATCATCGAGCAGGTCTTCTGCGGCAAGTAAGGCATGGACTGGCCCCTGAACGGCAGGGTCCAGTTTGAAGGTTGCTTCAACCTGGGCACGGTCCACCCCGGTCCGGATGGTGGTGGTTTCCGCCCTCCCGCCGAGGACAGCCTCAAGAGCGTCCAGGATAATGGACTTGCCCGCGCCGGTCTCGCCGGTGAAGATCACCAGCCCGTTGGAAAAATCCAGACGTAACTGGTGAATAATGGCGAAATTCTCAATGCGCAGTTCAGTCAGCATAAGATGATTCTACCAAAGCTCATCGGGAACGTCGACTGCCAGATAAGCGGTAATAGGCGGATGGGACAGCCAGCACCAGATAAAGAACTTGATAACCAAGAGGAAGTAAACCGAACAGACTGAAGGCGCCAGCGTTCAATCGTAAAACAAGGTTGAAGAGGTTGACCAAAATCAGGGGTGCCCCGCCCAGGATCATCCCGGCGGATACCAGCCGGAAAAGCCGTTTACTCCGCCGTTTCCCGGTGGCCGCCCGAACCACCTCCGCAACGGCAACACCCGCAGCAGGCGCAAGCAGAAACGTAAAGAAGCCGATCACCGATGTCAGATAACTCCCAGCAAAAGATAGGGTTGCCGCGATCAGAAATCCCCACAGAGAATCCAGCGGTTTACTGGTGTCGAAGACCTTCTGCTGCTGGCGGACACACTCACGGCAGCGGTATCCGGTGGGCGTTTGTACCGCTTCCTCTGGCGTGATGGGTTTATTGCATCTGCTGCAACGCAGGGTGATGGTTTGTTCGTCAGGATTTATTTGGGAAGAGGTTTGATCAGTCATCTGTTTTTATACTCAATAAAGGATTGTGTTCCATATAAGTCGTTAAGTTCCGGTAAAAGTAACCCGGGTCCTCAAAACGGACCATCTGCAGTGATTTTTGATGGGCTGTGATCTGCACACAGTCTCCGCTGGCGACATGCAGAGGTTCCTGGCCGTCCACGCTGAGAACAGCCTCATGCTTGGTCTTAACCGTGATGCAGACTTCCGCGCCTTCGGACAGCACTACCGCGCGGTCCACAGACAGGTGCGGTGCAACCGGCATCAGGAGGATATTGCGCATCTCAGGCGGCAGGATCGGCCCGCCGGCGGCCAGAGCATAAGCTGTTGAGCCGGTGGGGGTGGCCGCGATCAGGCCGTCCGCAACATAGCTGGCAATTTTTGCGCCATTCATCGTCGCCTCGACCTCAATCGGACGGACATACTGCCCGCGTGCAACCACAACATCATTGATCACATCGAAAAGGGCCTCTTCTTCGCCGTGACAAATGCATCGGGCCTGGATCATCATCCGCTCCTCATATCGAAACTGGCCTGACAGGAGTTTGGATAGAGCCTGTTGCCACGCATCCTGCTTGACTTCCACCAGGAAACCAAAATGCCCGACATTGATCCCCAAAAGCGGCAGCTCCGCCGGGGCGCAGAGATGTCCTGCACGGAGCATGGTACCATCCCCGCCCAGAGCAATCAGTAAATCAAATTCACGTGCACCCACAGCCTGCCGCAGGTCAGGATCATAAAGCGACCCGGCGATTGCCTGAACCCCCTCAGCAATGATAAAACCGGCTACATCTTCAGCCACAGTCAGGGCTGAATCGATATCCGGATGGGCTAAGACGACAATTTTTTGGGGAGGACGCAGAGAATACGACATAACGCCCTAATTATAGCCCCATTATGCCAGCATCTCAAATCAAAGCAAGTGAGAGAAAGGGCCAAGCTATGAATTTACTGATTCCCAATTAATATCATCGAGAACTCACTCACTCGATCCAGATCATTTCAATCATCCCAGTGTCACCCCAGCCTTCATCGACAGCGACTAATTTCAACCCGGGAAACTCAACATGATAGAGGACACCTTCGGCAAACATGAAGAAGCCTCTTGAATCGGGGGCCCAGAAGACGCCCTCCACCTGCAGCTGGGTGAGGTCCTGCAAACGGTTGCCGCTGGTGCGCTGGTAAAGCCTTGCGCCGGCGGGGAACCGCGTACCATCCCCCCAGCCAATCAGCCAGCTTCCATTCGGCGACACCCTTGCCTGGCTCTCCGCCGGCAGATACACGCTGTCGCCATCCGGCGTAAACCCAAACATACCCTGCAATCCCGAGGCGATGAACAGCCCGCCGGGATCCCAGGTCACCGAATCCCATTCGCCCGCCCGCTGCAATGCCAGAGAGGCACCCTCCGGACGCAGGAGGTAAACGCCATTCACGACCTCCAGTTCAGAATCCTTCGTATTCATCAGTACCAGAGCAATTGTCCTGGAACCCGGGTCCATCACGCCGGCTGTAAACGCCCCGCCCCAGAGGAAGCCTGTCGAATGGGTCACATAATTGACCTGCCGGAGCGAGGTCGGCCCATCAGCAGTTTGAGAATAACTGACAAAACTCTGGGCGTTCGCCCAGCCCAGGATGATTTCCATCTGACTGTCTGGCCCAGGAGAATAGAGGTTGCTGTAAGTCCCAAAACCTGTCACCCTCAGGGTTGAGACGATCTCCGACCGCCACCCAGTTTCGTCACCGTCATCCCGCATTTGCTGGGTGAACAGCCGGTCATTGGCCGGTGACCAGAAGGGTGTGACACTGTGAGAATAAAGTCCGTTCAGACGCTCAACCCGCTCAGTTTCAGTATCGTAAATGTAAATGTCACTTGAATTATTATTCAGTGCTGCTGTGAAAGCCAGATAGCGTCCGTCCGGTGACCAGGCCAATCCCTGTTCGAGGGTCACCGCCTGGAACGTTTCAAAGGCCCTTGGATCGCCTTCGTTCACGATCTCGCGCTGAAGCGATAAGGAGAGCAGGGGAGAGAGTCTGGTGATTTCTGTGGAAGGGAGGGCAATTTGATACAGCGCAAGTTCATCCGTGTTCAGGGGTGAACCTGCGCGGATGACAAGCAATTGCCCATCCGGTGAAAGCCCGGTCAGCAGGTCCCTGACATAGACCGGTTCCGGCAGGGTCACTTCGAGGATGACCTCAGCGTCCACATTATAAGCGTGTATCCCTGTGCCATCCGGTGCGGGATAAACCAGCCAGGGGGCTTTTAATGTCTCCGGCGGCTGAGATGTGGCTGTATTTGAGAGAGGCGTTTGTGTGAGCGTGGGGACAACCGTAGCGATAGTTTCCTGATCCAATGCGGAGATTTGAGTAAGTTCAGCCGCGATGTCGGTAGCGTTCTGAGCAGTAACCGTTCCTGACTGCCATGCCGGCGTGGGAGTGGTCAACCTGCACGCGGCCCCGGCCCAGAGCAGAACAATCACGAGCGACCCCAGGATCCACGTCGGCTTCTTCATGTCTTTCCGTTTTCAATCCTCCGGGATTTCAAGACTGGACAACGACGCCACGAGCGCCTTGAGACCCAGACCCTCAAAATAGACTTCTACGGTCTCATCACCATACTCCAGCCGGCTGTTGCGGACAACCCCTTCGCCATAAACCGGATGCACCACCCGCATGTCAGGGAAGTACTTTTGAGAGACAGCTTCGGGTGATTTGGATTGCCGCTGATTCCGGGAAGGCCCGTAGGTTTGATCCCATTGGAAGGCGCTCAGGTCGTAGGCATCCCGCCGTTCAAAGGTTCTCGTGAACCGGCCGCGGGTCAAATCCCTTGGAATATCCTCAAGGAAACGGGAAGGCTGCATGTTTTCATAACTGCCATAGGGACTCCGCCTGCGCTGCGCGCGCACCAGATAAAGCTGGTCTCTGGCCCGTGTCAGCCCCACATAGAACAACCGCCGCTCCTCCGCCATTTCTTCCGGCTCATCCCGGGAACGACTGTGGGGCAGGTATTGTTCATCCAGTCCAACGATAAAGACCTGGGGGAATTCCAGCCCTTTTGCAGTGTGAAGCGTCATCAGGGTCGGGGCGTCCAGCGTCTCAGGCAGGGTATCCTGGTCTGCAACCAGGGCCATGGTCTCCAGGAAATCAGCAAGCCCCCGGTCCTCGTATTCCAGCAGGACCCCGCGCAATTCAAGGACATTCGCCCAGCGGTCCTGTTCTTCATCGCTCTCGTCTTTGATGTAGGATTCATAGCCGGTATCCAGCATCACCTGATCCAACAGCTCTGTTAATGAGACCTTGTTGAGATTGTCCCGCCAGCCCCGCAGCATCCCGGCAAAGGGCAGCAAACGCGCTGTTGAGCGATCCAGAACCTTCTCAATTTCAGCCCCCGCTTCAGTCCCCAACATCAACAGGACCTCGCCGCTGCTCAGTCCATTCTGGCGGGCGCAGGCCTGGAGCTGTTCCAGCGTGACTGCGCCGATCCCCCGGGCGGGCACATTAATCACCCGTGCCAGGCTGACCTCATCACGGGGATTATAGATCAGGCGCAGGAAAGCGATGGTATCTCTAACCTCGCGCCGCCCATAGAAGCGCTGAGCGCCAACCAGACGGTAACTCATGTTAGAACGCCGGAAGGCTTCCTCAAGCTGGCGGGATTGGGCATTGGTGCGGTACATAATGGCAAAATCGGATTCCCGGGCTTGCCCCTGAAGAACCTGCCGGGCGATGGTATCCACCACATAGCTTGCTTCGTCCCGGTCATCGCTGGCTTCATAAATTAATATCTCGTTACCAGTTCCCCGGTCTGTATGGAGTGCTTTCTCAGTCCGGTTGGGGTTCTCATCAATCACCGCCACGGCCGCATCAAGTATCGTTTGGGTGGATCGGTAATTCTGTTCCAGCAGGATTTTTTCCGCGGCCGGGTAGTCGCGTTCAAACCGCTGGACATTGCGGTAATCCGCACCCCGCCAGCGGTAGATGGACTGGTCTTCATCCCCAACCACAAAGATATTCTTATACTGCGAAGCCAGATGATAGAGCAGGTAGTATTGCGCCTGATTGGTATCCTGAAATTCGTCCACCAGAATGTGACGGAACCGCTGGGCGTATTTATCCCTCACCTGCGGGTTGGTCTCGAGCAGCCTGGCAGTATAGAGCAGCATATCGTCAAAATCAACCGCGTTGCTGGCGACGAGATACGCCTGGTAAGCGGCATAAATATCCTTGATCGTCTCGTCACGATGGGTCATGACCGGATAATCCTCAGGGAGGATCAGCTCGTTCTTGGCTTTGCCAATCAAAGCCTGAACTTGCCTGAGACGATAATCCTTTTCATTGATGTGCTTTTCCTTGACCACCCGCTTGAGCAGTGAAATCTGATCATCATCATCAAAGATCACATAATTGTGATTGATGGGCAGGTGGGCTGCTTCCCGCCGAAGGATCCGGCCGCAGATCGCGTGAAAGGTTCCGAGCCAGAGGCCTTCCGTTTTCCCGCCCAGCAATCCCGCCACCCGGGCTTCCATTTCGCGGGCTGCCTTATTGGTAAAAGTGACCGCCAGTATCTGGTAAGGCGGGATACCCAGGGCAGCGATCAGATAAGCGATCCGGTAGGTGAGCACCCGGGTTTTGCCGGAGCCGGGGCCAGCCAGCACAAGAACAGGCCCTGGCGGGGCCGCCACGGCCTTCTGTTGTTGCGGGTTGAGTTCTTTGAGGAGATCTGTCATGATGCTCAGGATTCTACCGTTGCGCCTCCCGGGCGTCAACGAGAGATTTTTATTTTCGAAGTTACGGGATAACCTCTGAATAAAAAACTCATTCCCCGTGAGACTTCAAACTCACGGGGAATGGTTCATTTGGGGAGCCTGGTCCGCCTGTTAGTTCTATTTTAACAAAACAGCGCCTAAATGTGAATAGCCTCGCCTTCGGCGGCTTCAGCCGCTTCCATCAGCGTTTCGCTGAGGGTTGGGTGGGCATGCACATTGCGGGCAATCTCACGCGTGGTCAGTTCGAAGCGCTGTGCCAGGGTCAGTTCGGGGAGCAGCTCGGACACATCCGGCCCGACCATCTGTGCGCCGAGGATCTCGCCATATTTCTTGTCGGACACAATCCGCACAAAGCCCTGGGAGTCGCCCAATCCAAGCGCCTTGCCGTTTGCCTGGAAGGGGAATTCGCCCACGGACACATCATAACCCAGCTCTTTGGCTTTCGCTTCGGAGTAACCGAAGGACGCTGTTTGGGGATGGCTGTAGGTGGCGCGAGGCATCATATCATAATCGAGGGTAACCGTCTCAACACCTGCGATGTTCTCTGCGGCCACAATGCCCATTGCCGAAGCCACATGCGCCAGGAGCAGCTTGCCGGTCACGTCGCCGATCGCCCAGATGCCATCCACGCTGGTCGCCATCCGCTCGTCAATCTCAATATTGCCCCTGTCCGTCAGTTTCACGCCGACATCTTCCAGGCCGAGGCCTTCGGTGTTGGGTTTGAACCCGATGGCCACCAGGGTCAGATCGGCTTCGAGGACCTCTTCACCGTCGCCGGTTTCAACCGTGACTTTCGTGCCTTTTTTTGCGGCTGTCACGCCTTTGACCTTAGATTTCGTCATCACTTTGATGCCCCGCTTTTGATACGCTTTCTCGATCTCCTTGCCCACCACATCCGGTTCAGCGGGCAGCAGGTGATCGAGCATCTCAACAACCGTCACTTCCACGCCGTAGGCGTTCCAGATCGTGGCGAACTCCACGCCGATCGCGCCGCCGCCGATGATGACAGCGGAACCCGGCAGATCTTTCCTCAAAATGGCGGCCTCATAATCCACAACCTTTTCCCCATCCAGCTCCACACCGGGGATTGTAAAAGGGTGGGCGCCGGTCGCGATGATAATGTCCTTCGCTTTCAACGTTTCCGGGTCGCCTTCGTCCGGGGTGACTTCCACGGTGTCCTTCGCAGTCAGTTTGGCCGCGCCCATCAGGACGTCAATTTTATTTTTCTTCATCAGGAACTGGACCCCGCGCACCAGCCGCTCTGAGACCTTGCGGCTGCGGTCGTGGGCAACACCGTAATCAAGCGTCAGGTTTTCAAAGCGGAACCCGAATTCCTTACCGCGTTCCCGCAGGGTATGGGCAACATCCGCATTCCTGAGCAGGGCTTTTGAGGGAATGCAGCCGATATTCAAACATACACCGCCCAGGAACCGCCTTTCAACGATAGCGGTCTTCTTGCCAAGCTGAGCGCTGCGGATAGCGGCAACATATCCGCCCGGTCCGGCACCGATCACAACAACATCGTATTCTTTCATTTGATGGTCTCGCTTTCTAAATATTATTCTTGATATCTCAAGATCAATTGATTAATTAAGCTGAGTTTATTATACCGAATGTCATTATGAGTTAATCATCTTTTGATAAATTTTCGCTTACCAAGAGGTGTGATTCATTGATTGCAGTCGCAGCGTACCTTCTTCTTGTATAATGGAGCTATGACGGTCTCTGGAGACTGGACTGGATAACGTCTCATGCCCCAAAAATCGGACCCTGTCCTTCTGAACGCACTGGAAGAATCCCTGGTGACGGCCAGCGCAAAAGCCGTGATCCTGCTTAAAAGCGGCCAAATCCGCCTCACCGCCGGGTCGCTTTCACTCGTTCAGTTTGAGTCCGCTGCCGGCGTTATGCGGCGGTATTGGCCAGACGCACTCCTTCGCCAATTGAACCGATTTGTCGTTTTTCCTCTGAACACCCGTTTCTGGTATCTGTATGCGAAGCCTCTGCTGGAAGAGGAAGATCTTTTAGGGCTGGTGTTTCCACTTCAGACCCCGCTGGTCCGGCTGCGTCAGGATATGACCCATTTCATGCACCTTCTGCTGAAATCAGGATTGCCCCAGATAGGCGAACCGGCGGCTTTGGAACAATCCTTGCAATTTAGTGGTCAAACTGACTCCAAACCAGACTCTGAGGCAACGAATCCTGTTCTTCAGAAGGGCTGGCAAAAGGAAGTGCACCTCGAGATCAACCCGGCAAAGCGAAAATCCGTGTCAGATACTATGAAACCTCGACCCGATCATTTGGAACAAAGCCCTGAAAGCCTCGCCCCACCCTGGCAGCCGCTGGATGAAATCCTGCGCCATGAGGAGGACCTGGTCAGCATTCTTCAGGACGATTTTGAGCTTCGAGAGCCGCCGGCCACACCAACTGGCTGGCAGATTTCACCGCCAGACCACTCATCGGAGGCCGGGATAATGCCCATGGATGTTGAACCGCTCTCCGGTGAAACCTCACCTCAAAAAGTTGAGCCCCAGCCAGAGACCTGGAAGGATGCGGTCTCGACGGTCACCTTCTATCTGGTACCCAGAAACGACCGGCATTTCTTGGTCGGTGACCTTGGGCAGCGGTTGCGCCGCTGGGTCCCCGAGATCTGTGAAACATATGGGTGGCAGCTTGATCACCTCTCTTTGCGGCCAAGTTATCTCAAGTGGACTCTGGGAGATTTCCCTGAGGTACTCATCCGCGAGATGCTGCATATCATCAGAAGGATGACCTCGGATCGGATCTTTCGGATATTCCCCAACCTCAAGGAAGGAATTTCATCCCTGGATTTCTGGTCCCCGGGTTATCTGGTGGATACCCGGAACCGGGAGCTTTCCACGCAGGCTTTAATGGTTCGGCTCGCGGATCATCGGGAACCCACGCAAAACCTGCCAGATTGATTTTAAGAAACCTATAATTCTCATGTTGCTTTAATGTTAAAGCCGTGATTTTCCCGAATTCTCCTCAAAATCTCTAATAATTTTCTCAGCCCTGGGTCTTGTCAAGTGGGGTAGATTGTGCTATATTATTAACCGTCGAACGTCTGGGTGCCCCCCTCACCCAGGCGTTTGGCGCTTTAATGGGCATGGAACCCACGAGGGTGCAAAGGGGAAGCCTGAACACCTGCAGGGTGCAGAACAAAGTGGCGCGAACACAGGATGCAAAGGAAAGAGCTAACGAATCACAAACAACATCTGATAGTTATGACTTCTCCTTTGCGATTGCTCTGCAACCCTTGCCCACGCGTCCCTAAATTTCGAGTTTACCGCTAAAATATACAGGCTGGACAACATCATGCCTGGAGGTTGAGCTTGACCGTCTTTGAAATGCGGAATGTTCCCGGCCGGAGTGCAAATTACGCTTTCCCCTTTCGCCGGAGCAGCATCGCGGCGTATTCTGCCCGCGCTGCGGCGCACCGTTGAAGATTGTGAGTGCGCCTTTCGCACATCAAAGTCCCGATTTGATAGAAGACCAGCCGTTTCGCCGTTTAACCGTCCTGCTGGATAACCTCAGGAGCGCTCACAATGTCGGGGCGATCTTCAGGACTGCCGATGGTGCTGGTGTCCGGCAGCTTTATTTGTGCGGGATCACACCCACACCAGACGATAATCCCGCTATCGGCAAGACCGCTTTGGGGTCTGAAGACCACCTGTCCTGGTCATATCACCCCAATGGGCTGGACCTCGCGCTGGAATTGCAAGGGCAGGGAAGCCACCTGATCGCTCTGGAATCCACACCTGATGCAAAACCTTTCTATCAGTTCTTTAGTGGTCCTCAGGGATCATCCGAGATACTGCTTATTGTCGGAAATGAAAAAGCAGGGATTGACCCGGGTATACTTGAATTATGCAATGATGTGTTGTTCCTGCCCATGGCCGGGGAAAAAGAATCTCTGAACGTGGCAGTTGCTTTTGGTATTGCTGTTTACAGTTTAGCCTTTGTTCAGTCCGGGAAACCTTGCTTCCCGGCAGGAGAATTTGGGAATAGAGATGATTAGAACGCAATCATTAACAAAGATCTTCACAATGAAAAAAGCCGCAGATATCACTGCGGTGCAGGACCTGACCCTGTCGGTGGCGGAGGGTGAGGTCTTTGGTTTTTTGGGTCCAAATGGAGCGGGCAAGACGACCACGGTCCGCATGCTGACCAGCCTGATCGGCCCGACCTCCGGGTCAGCCTGGGTCAATGGATACCAGGTGGGGGTGGACGACCAGGAGATCCGCCGCTCGGTAGGGATTCTGACCGAAAGTCCGGGGATGTATGAACGCCTGAGCGCACATAAAAACCTGACCATTTACGCCAATCTTTATAATGTTGAGGATGTGGAAGGTCAGGTCGGGAAGTATCTCAGGATGCTGGGGCTCTGGTCCCGGCGGGATGACCCGGCGGGGAGCTTCTCCAAAGGGATGCGCCAGAAACTGGCTATTGCGCGGGCCCTTCTGCATGAGCCGAAATTACTCTTTCTTGACGAACCGACCAGCGGTCTTGACCCCGAAGCTGCCCGCCTGGTGCGAAGCTTTATCGAGGAGCTGCGCGGTCAGGGGCGGACGATTTTCATCTGTACCCACAACCTCAACGAAGCAGACCGGCTCTGTGACCGGATCGGGATTTTTCGTTCCCGGCTGATCGAGATTGACACGCCTGAAAACCTGCGGCAGAAACTCTACGGCCGGAAAGTGGTCTTCCACCTGCGCCATTTGGATACTGACTGGCTGAAGCCCATCCAGGCGCTAAAGGGTGTGATTGAGGTCTCCCCGGTCGAACAGAAACTGGTCGTCTCGATGGATGATCCCGAACAGTTGAACCCGCAAATCATCAAACTTCTCGTGCAGGCAGGCGCAGACATCCGGTTTGTTGGCGAACTGCGGCATTCGTTGGAGGATGTTTATTTGCAAACAATCCGGGAGAGTGATGACAAAGAGGTGCCCGCATGAAACACATCAAAACGATCATCGGAAAAGAATGGGCGGAGGTCTTCAAAAACAGGATGGTCCTGTTCACAATGATCTTTATCCCGTTAATTTTCACAGCGCTGCCGCTGGTCATGCTGTATTTTACCGGTCAGGGGATGGATGAGATGGCGGCTGTCACGGCGGATGTGCCGGCTGAATTCCTCGCGGTCTGCACAGCAGAAATGAGCGGCGGGGAATGCATGCAGGTCTTCGTTGTCAACCAGTTCCTGCTCATGTACATGATGATGCCCGTCATCATCCCTGTTACGATTGCATCCTACAGCATCGTCGGCGAGAAAGCCACCCACAGCCTGGAGCCCCTCCTGGCTACCCCGATCAGCACTTTTGAGCTGCTTGCCGGAAAGAGCCTGGCAGCTGCCCTGCCCGCGATCATCGTGGGATGGGTCTCTTTTGGTTTGTTCCTGCTGGCCCTGCCCCTGATCAACGTGAGCAGCGTTGTGATCGGTTATATTGCCGGCCCAACCTGGCTGCTGGGAATCCTGGTTGCCGGGCCATTGATGGCGATTGCTGCGGTCAATTTCGCGATCTTTGTTTCCTCCCGGGTGAACGATCCCCGGGTGGCGGAACAGATCTCCGCCCTGCTGATCGTTCCCATCCTGGGTCTGCTCTTTGCCCAGGTTGCGGGTTTGATTGTGATTGATCTGCTGGTGATGCTGAGTTTCATCGGCGGAATGATCCTGGTGGATATCGGGATGATCTATCTGGGTGTTTCAATCTTTCAGCGTGAGAAAATCCTCACAAGGTGGAAATGAGAGGGGGGCGGATGATGAAACGGAAATGGATTTACAGTTTGCTTTGGCTGGCGATTCTGCTGGCGAGCCAAAGCCACCCGGTTACGGCTCAAGCCGAGGATTATGCCATCCATGTCAGGAAGGATTTCGGATATGGCTGGGGAGGCGATATCCAGGGGAGGTTCACGATCAGCCTGATTGGCGATGACACACAGGTCAGCTTGGTTGCCTTCCTGATCGATGATAAAGTCTTTACGGAAGTCAACGAAGCTCCATTCCGGGCGCAATTTCAGACGGAGGATTACGAAGCGGGGACGCATGAGTTATCCGCCAGAGTCGAATTGGATGATGGTACAACCCGGCTCACACCGGTGATTCAATACAGATTCCTGGATCCTGATGTCGCCATGAAACAGGTGAGAACGATCCTGCTCTGGTTGGGCGGCGGCACGGTGGCAGTCATGGGCGTGGTGGCTCTTGTTCAGGCGCTGATAGCCAACAGGCAAAAACCACAACGCCACGATCCGATGGTTCCGAGAAAGTATGGCCCACTGGGAGGTTCGATCTGCCCAAAATGCGGCCGGCCTTTTCCGCGCCATATCTGGGGATTGAATTTGTTGATTGGCAAACTGGACCGGTGCGAGAATTGCGGCAAATGGGCGCTGGTCAAACGTGCAACGGAGGAAGAACTGTGGGAAGCAGAAGCGGCTGAACGAAAGGCCTGGGAAACTGACCTTCAATCGGCTAAGGCTGAGCCGGAACGCAGCGACAAACTGGACGATACCCGATATCTGAACGAGATCTGAATTCTGATTTGAATATGATATAAGCGCCGCTTCTTTAATATCGGAAGCGGCCTTTTCATTGTCCGTTCAGTCGCTGCGTGGTAGAATCCCCATGCAACAAAAACCTTGGAGGTACTATGGAAAAACAGGTCGCAACATTCAAAGTTAAAGCAGGGCTGGCCCAAATGCTTAAGGGCGGTGTGATCATGGATGTGGTCACCCCCGAACACGCAAAAATTGCCGAAGATGCCGGTGCAGTGGCCGTGATGGCCTTGGAGCGCGTCCCCGCGGATATCCGCGCCGATGGCGGTGTCGCCCGCATGAGTGACCCTGAATTGATCCTTAAAATTATGGAGACCGTATCGATTCCGGTAATGGCTAAATGCCGGATCGGGCATTTCGTGGAAGCGCAAATCCTGGAATCCCTCGGCGTGGATTATATTGATGAATCCGAGGTGTTGACCCCGGCTGACGAAGCGCACCACATCAACAAGCACGATTTCAAAGTGCCTTTTGTGTGCGGCTGCCGTAATCTGGGAGAAGCCTTGCGCCGGATTGGGGAAGGCGCAGCCATGATCCGCACCAAAGGTGAAGCCGGCACGGGCGATGTGGTTGAAGCCGTCCGCCACGCCCGCAGTGTCCTGGGCGAAATCCGAAAATTACAGGCAATGCGTGAGGATGAGCTGATGGCTTTTGCCAAAGAAATCGGTGCACCTTATGAACTGGTCAAAGAAACCCGTGAATTAGAGCGCCTGCCGGTTGTCAATTTTGCAGCAGGCGGTCTGGCCACACCGGCGGATGCTGGTCTGATGATGCAGCTTGGCGTTGACGGCGTCTTTGTGGGCTCCGGCATTTTTAAATCCGGTGATCCGGCCAAGCGCGCCAACGCAATTGTCAAAGCGACAACGCATTACAACGACCCGAAAATCCTGGCGGAGGTCAGCCGCAATTTAGGCGAACCGATGGTCGGCCGCCAGATCACGGATATCCCTGAAGGTGAATTGATCGCCAAACGCGGCTGGTAAGTTGATCCCATGGAAATTGGTGTCCTCGCCCTGCAGGGTGATTTTGAAGAACACGTCAACATGCTCAACTCTCTGGGTGCCAATCCGCGCCTGGTCAAGCTGCCAAAGCATCTGGAAGGTTTGAGAGGTTTGATTATCCCGGGTGGGGAATCAACCACGATTGGCAAACTGGCCACGGCTTATGAGCTGATTGAACCACTGCGTGCCTTTGCTCTGGAAACCCCGGTCTGGGGCACCTGTGCTGGCGCGATCATCCTTTCAAAGGATGTCCAGAGGGAGCAGCCGCTCCTGAACGTGATGGATATCACCGTTGAGCGCAACGCCTTCGGCCGTCAGGTTGACAGTTTTGAGATTGATCTGCCTGCACCTTTTTTGGAGAATGGAGCGGCGCAGCCCTACCACGCAGTTTTCATCCGGGCGCCGATTATAAAATCCGTTACCGGGGAAGCGAAGGTCCTGCTGACGCTTCCGGACGGACGCATTGTTGCTGCCCAACAGGGACATCTGCTGGCGACCTCCTTTCACCCGGAGCTGACCGGGGACATCCGCTTCCACCGTTATTTTATGGAGATGACGCTATAACAATTCGTCCGATCCTTTGGCATGACTGGCCTTACATTATCCGTCACCGCCGCCAAATTCAAAGCCTGGATAGTGTGGCGGCTCTGACTCGAGGCTATCCCCTTTCCTGGACCAGTTTATTATCCTCAATCCGCCCCGGAGATCAGGTTTTCACCGGGATTCACGAAAACAGCGCCGGAGAGCGCTCTTTTATCGGCCAGATCTGCCAATCCCCCAGATTGCCAAACGCGCAGTTGAACTATTTCATCACACCCGAAGGCGCAGAGCGACGAGAGCTTACACTGCTGTTGGAGGGACTGATCCGGGAAGCGGGATTATGGGGAACGACACAGGTGCTGGCGGAACTGACCACTGATTCTGAGTTCTTTCCAGAGTTTCGTCAGGCCGGGTTTTCCGTGCTGGCCAAACAGCATCTCTACAGGTTTGACAATCCCGGTGAAATTCAGAGTGATCTTGAGAGAAGGTGGCGGATATGGAACAGTGATGATATCCCCGCAATGCGCAACCTGTACCTGACCCTCGTGCCACCCTTGATCCAGCCGGTGGAACCCCTGACCCGCTTGGAGAGGTTAGGGCTGATCTATTATGAGCCATCGGGTGGATTGCAGGCCTTTGCCGATCTCGTATATGGCCCGGTGGGGATCTGGATTTTGCCTTTTGTGCATCCCCAATCTGCGGTGGATCCTGCCTGCCTGCTCAGACAAATGCTTGCCGACCTGTCAGATCTGGCAGGACGGCCTGTTTATGTTGTGGCCCGATCCTACCAGCCCTGGGTAGAAACAGCGCTTGAACATCTGGAGGGTCTATGCGGGCAGGAACAGATATTGATGGTAAGGCATCTCGCCATCCGTCAGAGGATCAAGGCTGACCTTGCCTTCAAACCGCTCGATAATGGTAATACGGAACCTTCCATTCCCATCGCAACGGCAAAATCGAATGGAAAGTGACGAGGCCGGCCCGACGCTGAGCCAATCCAACTAAAATCGGATACAATTGTAAATTGTGCTTGGTATTTCTTTAACAAGCTAAAATTTTTTTAGGAAATAGATCGTGAATCAATATATGCTGGAACATCAAAAAATTACAGACGACCTTGATTTATTGCTGGATGTCCTCCCAACGAATATATCCAATAAAGTACAGGAGCTGGATGACAGTGAGAATCTCCTCGAAATCATCATGGACCTGGGTCGTTTACCCAAAGCCCGCTTTGTGGGTCGGGAAGCGGTCCTGAGTGACAAAGAGATTACTTATGAGGAACTTGCTGCCATCATAAAGTCAATCAGTGAATTTGACGCGGACAACCGCGCCGGGATTGAACGCACCCTGCACCGGATCTCAGCCATCCGCAACCGACACAACCAGGTGGTTGGATTGACCTGCCGGATCGGCCGGGCAGTGTATGGCACCAGCGACATCATCCAGGACCTGATCGAGTCCGGGGCAAGCATCCTGATCCTGGGACGGCCCGGCGTTGGGAAGACCACCATCCTGCGCGAAGCGGCGCGAATCCTGGCGGATACGGCTCGGGTGATCATTGTGGACACCAGCAACGAGATCGGCGGGGATGGCGATGTTCCCCATCCGGCCATCGGTGAAGCCCGCCGCATGCAGGTGGCAAAGCCATCTCTCCAGCATGAAGTAATGATCGAGGCAGTGGAAAACCACAACCCGGAAGTGATCGTCATTGACGAAATCGGTCGCGAGCTGGAGGCAATGGCGGCACGGACAATTGCAGAGCGTGGCGTCCAGCTGATTGGCACCGCCCATGGGAACACCCTTGAAAACCTGCTCCTTAACCCGACCCTCTCAGACCTGGTCGGCGGGATTGAGTCGGTGACGCTCTCGGATGATGAAGCCCGCCGCAGGGGCACCCAGAAAACCGTGCTTGAACGGCGCGCCCCGGCCACGTTCGATATGCTGGTGGAGATCCAGGACCGCAATCGAATTGCAGTGCAGAGTGATGTTTCCGCAGCAGTGGACGCGTTGCTGCGGGGTTATCCCCTGCCGCCTGAGATCCGTTATCGTGATGACGAAAACAAGATCCACATTCAAAAGCCGTCCGCACCCGCACCCGGCACAGCTGCCCAGGCGCTCAACCGGACGAGAAAAACCGAAACTGCGCCTTTTGCACGCTCGACCAGCAACCACCGCCAGAAGGCAAATGCCCAGGATCCGGCAAGTTTGGAAGAATCCCTTGAAATGGTTGAAGGCGATCAGCAGCCGCTCAAACAGATTGCGATCTACCCTTATGGCGTAGCTCGAAACCGTTTGATCCAGGCTGCCAAACAATTGAATGTGCCTGCGCAAATTGTGCGCAACCTGAAGGACGCGGAAGCCCTGCTGACCCTGCGCCGCTATTACCGCGAGCGCCAACAACCGATCCTGGAAGCCGAACAACGCGGCCTTCCGATTTTTGTCCTGCGTTCAAACACCAGCCAGCAAATGGAACAATTCCTGGTGGATTTATTTAATCTCACCGACGTCACAGGAAGGCAGCCTCAGGAGGAAGTGGTTGTTGACCAGACTCAAGCCGCCATTCAGGCCGTCCTGAATGGCGAACGCTGGGTGGACCTGAGACCCGCTTCATCAACAATCCGGCGCTTGCAGCATGAAATGGCCCGGCAGGCAGACCTGGTATCCCATTCCTATGGTAAAGAACCCAACCGGCATGTGAGGATATTTCGAGACTGACCATGTTTATCACCCTGGAAGGCCCTGAGGGCAGCGGCAAAACATCCCAGCTTCCCGCTTTGGCGGAATTTCTCCGTCAGGAGGGCTATGCTGTGCTGGTCACCCGCGAGCCAGGAGGAACGTCCGTGGGCGATCAAATCCGGGAAGTCCTGATGAATTTAAAGAATGTCGCCATTGTCCCGCGCACGGAAATCCTGCTCTTTCAGGCCGCCCGCGCCCAGCATGTGGAGGAGAAGATCCGCCCGGCATTGGCGGAAGGGAAAATTGTGATCTGCGATCGCTTCGGTGATTCAACCCTGGCTTATCAGGGTTATGGACACCAAACCGACCTTAAAACCCTGCGGGGCCTGATCCATTTCGCAACCGATGGCCTGACGCCAGACCTGACCTTATTGCTCGATGTTCCCGTCAAAGATGGCATTGCGCGTAAACTGGACAACGGATCGGAATGGAACCGGCTTGACGCTTTCGCTGAGGCCTTCCACGGGCGAGTCCGCCAGGGTTATCTCACTATGGCACAGCAGGACCCTGATCGGTGGGTCCTGATTGATGCTGCTCAGGACCGGGACAAGGTTCAGGAATTAATGCAGGAAGCTGTACTAAAAAAGCTTCATAATAGTTAAACCTCTTCCAACGGTAATATTCTCCCCGCTGGAAATTGAGAAATACCAGAAAGGTCATCAATGCTCAAAAAAACGCTGTTTATTTTGTTAATGGGTGTTTTATTATTATCGGCCTGCACGGCAGGCAACACAAATGAAACGCCAATGGATGCTGAACCGACGGCAACTGAAGAAACAGGTCCGGAACCGGATCCGGGATCTGTCTTTGAGGGGGAGCGGATGCCCTGTACGACGGTTTTTGGTTACGAAACCAATGAAGAAACAGACAGCTACCAGGATGTGGTTGATCAACTTCCCCCAGTTACCGATGAGGATTGGGTCAAGGGCAACCCTGATGCGCCCATCACGGTCGTGGAGTATGCGGATTTTCAGTGTCCGGCCTGCGCGCCTTTTGCGAGTTATCTTGAGGCGTTATTGGACTTCTTCCCAGACTCCTTCAGGATTGTATTCCGCCATCTGCCGCTGCCATCCATCCACGACAAAGCCTATATTACCGCTATGGCTGCAGAAGCGGCAGGTGCCCAGGGTATGTTCTGGGAAATGTATGTCCGTCTTTATGAAGACCAGCAGGTCTGGTATTACCTGACGGAAGAGGAATTCATTGATTGGGTCAAGATTGAGGCGGAGAATTTTGGGCTGGATGTTGATCAATTTGAGGTGGATCTGCTCGATGAGGAAATCCGCGCTCAATTGGAAACCGAGACAGAGGAACTTCTGGCAATGGGTGTACACTATACGCCTTTTGTGTATATCAACGGCAGAATCTTCAGGCAGGGAAACCCCAACCTGCTTTCGATGATTGGGATCAACGAATTTGATGGCTACGAAGAATGCCCACCCTGGGTGATTGATACCACCAAGAGCTATTCCGCCGTTCTGGATACCAGCGCAGGAGAGATCCGGATTGACCTGTTCCCAGATTCAGCCCCTCTGGCGGTTAATTCCTTCGTCTTCCTCGCCCGGGAGGGCTGGTTTAACGATATTTACTTCCATCGGGTCGTCGAAGGTTTTGTGGCGCAGGCCGGCGATCCTTCGGGCCTTGGCGCAATTGGCCCCGGTTACACCTTTGCTAACGAGGTTGATGCGAACCTGTCCTTTGACGGCGTTGGCGTGCTTGGAATGGCAAACGCGGGCGTGGATACCAATGGCAGCCAGTTCTTTATCACGCTGGCACCGGCCACAAATCTGGACGGCGGGTACACGATCTTCGGCAAGGTTCAGGACGAAAGCCTTCCTGTTCTGAGCGAAATCGCACTGCGCGACCCTGACACTGCCGTAGGGTTTGAAAACGCAACGATCATCAATTCGATTGAGATCGTTGAAAACTAACCCATTAATGGAACAGCAAAGCATGTCGGACACGCACGGAATCCCTGAGAAAAAATGGCAGACTATTTTATCAATAGCCATCAGTGCTTTTGGGATTCTGTATTTCCTGTTCCAGGCACTTGGGGTCGGCGTGATCTGGCTGATGGCCCTGCTGGACCCACAATCGGCACCGGTTCAGGCCCTGTCCAGCGGCCTGCTGGTCTGGGGATCGGTCCTCTCGGCGGTGCTGCTCGTCCCGGTTCTGATATTGAGTATCAAGGAATTGAAGGGACAGCAAGCCCCGACCTGGCTGGACACGGATAATTCCCATGTCCGCAAAGCTGCGATGTGGTCGTTTCTGTTCTGGCCGCTGGTCGTCTTCCTGGGCTGGTTGGTCGCCGGGAATCAGCAACTTGCCGTTTTCCTGCTTGGGCCGATCAACCTGCTTGTTGCCGGTCTGCCCGTGTTGTTGATTTTTAATGCGGGTCAATGGAAATTAAAAGCGGGTTCCCCGCTGCGAAAATGGCGGATCTTCGGATTCAGCCTGACGCTTATGCCTGTGATTGTGATCCTTGTAGAATTGATTGCCATCCTTGCGATTGGTCTGGTTATAGGGCTTTATATCGCCTACCTGCTTTCCGTGAATCCCCTTCTGGAACGTGAATTGATGTTTATCATCACCCAACTCAGCATTGACCGCGATCTGGATACCATTTTACGGATATTAAAACCCTATGTTCTCCAACCGGTTGTGATCTTTGGCGCGCTGGCGATCTTTGCCGGCGTGATGCCAATGATCGAAGAAATACTCAAGCCAATCGCGCTCTGGGCGCTGGCAGGCCGAAAGATCACACCTCGGGAAGGTTTCGTGGGCGGGCTCTTATGCGGTGCGGGATTTGCGCTAATGGAAAACGTACTCTATTTCTCCATGGTCATTTCCGCGGAAGACTGGCTTTTCACGGCAATTGGCCGTGCGGGTACTGGCGTGCTGCACATGCTGGCTTCCGGCCTGGTCGGCTGGGGACTGGCAAAGGTCTGGCAGGAGGGAAAATGGATCGTGCTGGCATGGACCACCCTGGCAGCTATTATCTTCCATGGTTTGTGGAACGCGCTGGCTCTGGTTGCTGGTGTTGCGCCGCTGTATGTTTACGGTGCAGAACCCACCTTCGGTCAGACCATGCTGTTCTATGCGCCCTTGATCCTGTTACTCATTTTGGCGTCGATTGCCTTGTATTTGCTGAATCATCATTTTCAAAGACAGCAGGCCTCTGAAGCTGTTTCGGGTTCAATTAACTGAGGAATGGATTGATTTTAATGTTTGAAGAACCTTTATCCCCATCAGGGGTTGAACATGGTTGGAGGACTATTTAATGAGCGCTACCCCTCTCCTGCCCGTTGTCCGTTCTTTGATTAAAGTCCTGACAAAATTTTCAGTGGACCATCCCGAATATATCCCGCAAACCGGAGGCGTCCTGATCACCACCAACCATCTCAGCCGGTTGGATACGCCGGTCCTGATGGCAATTACGGAACGGACCGATCTGGTCGCGATTGTCGCCAAGAAATACCGAAAAAAACCGTTCTTCAAATGGATCCTGGAAAGGATCGGTGCGATGGTCTGGATGGATCGGGAAACAACTGATTTCTCCGCCATCCGAGATGCCCTCGATTATTTGCGAAAAGGGGCCATTGTTGGGATTGCCCCGGAAGGCACCCGCAGCCGTGATTCCCGGGAGATGCTGGAAGGAAAGCAGGGTGCGGCTTTGATGGCCGCCCGCGCGGCTGTTCCCATTGTACCTGTGGGGATCGTTGGCTCAGAACAGATCAATGCCCATTGGATGCGCCTGAGGCGCCCACCGGTCACCGTCAGGGTTGGCGAACCTTATATGCTGCCTGAAATGGAACGCGAAAACAGGCAGGCGTGGCTGGCGAAATATACGGATGAGATCATGTGCCGGATCGCTGTCCTGCTTCCAGAGAGCTATCGTGGGTTTTATTCAGACCATCCCCGGTTGAAGGAATTATTGGCGGAATAGGGGGAAATTTGAGAGATGTTCGGCAAATAAATGATTAATTGCCCTCTTCTCAACATTCTTGATTTATTCAGAAATTGACTAAATCTATACCTGTGAAAAGAGTTTGGGGAATAAGAGTACTCAGATTTTTTACAACAGTTTCTCCGACCAGTTACTCCCTTTTTATCAGACTGGAATCGAGATAGATTTAAATGCTCTTCTGTCTTCACAATCTCTAAATCAGATAATAGGTGAAGAATACCAGATCAAATTCATGCAGTCAGATGAGTGATCCAGACATGCGAGATGCCAAACAGAACCGAAGCAGCAAGCATCCACCAGGAATCCAGCAGGTAGGACGAAAGAATAAAAAATAGACTTGGTGCAACTGCTAGAGGCAGGGGAATCCCGAACAGAGATTTCGACAACCATTCAACTTCCCTTTGATGGATAAAATAACGCATCCATGCGCTGTAATAAATCAACAGCAATATCGTCATGACCGCCAAAACAGGAATGGTAAATTTCTTTTGCCACTGAACTGCGTAAAAAAGAGGAATGAGAAGGGTCGCAAACCTGCCGATATTTTCAATAATCGTCAAAAGGACAGGCTCTTCAGAAGCTGGGATACTTTCTGCTTTTGGCATAATCATCCAAACAAGATTGGGAATCAGGATAAGAAGGGGAAAAATAATTCCCGAATTTATCGTTATGTTGAAATCACCAAGTCGAATTATCACCAGGTTTTCCTCCCATTACCATCCAATGCCAACAGAACAGCAGACAAGTCATTCATTTTCCAAACAACTCACTTTAATTCTCGGTTGAACAGGCATCACAAATCAAAATAGGTTTATAGTTCGAGGGCTTCCATATGAGTCTACACCGCTAAATATTAAACCGGATGGTGATCACATCCCCATCCTGAACAAGATATTTTTTACCTTCCAGGCGGAGTTTTCCATGGCTGCGCGCTTCAGCATAGCCGCCCAATTCGATCAGGTCTTCAAAAGACACCACCTCCGCCCGGATAAAGCCTTTCTCCATATCCGAATGGATCGCACCGGCAGCTTCCTGGGCTGTGACACCTTTTCTAACCGTCCAGGCATGGACCTCTTTTTCGGCGGCGGTAAAGAACGATATCAAACCAAGTAGATCATAAGACAGCTTGATAAAACGCTTCAGACCAGGCTCTTCAATCCCGTATTCTTCCAGAAAGAGCGCTGCCTCCTCTATTGGCAATTGTGCAATGTCCATCTCCAGTTTCGCCGGCATACTCACAACGGTTGTTCTGACAAAGGGCATATTAACCTCAACAGGTTTTTGGTTCTCATCATGATTAATCACAATCAGTTGAGGTTTTTTGCTGAGAAAACCATAGCTTGAGAGCATCTTCTCTTCATCATCCGTAAAAGTCTCATGCCGCAAGGGAATTTCTTCTGACAGGAGGTTTTGCAATTTTTCAAATAATTCCGTTTCGCGCTCCACCACCCCTTTGTCACGGCCAACACCACCCCGTTTTCGCTCATCCTCAAGCCTTTGCAGCTTCCGTTCGACCAGGATCAGGTCATTCAGGATCAATTCCGCTTCCATATTAGCGAGGTCTCTTTGGGGGTCAATACGCCCATGAAGATGCGGCACGCTGGCATTCTCAAACTGGCGTACCACATGGATGTAACCATCCATCTGAGCCAGTGTATTGAGCAATTGCCCGGAGATTCCGCCTTCCGCAGCTTTCCCTTCCAACCCGGCAATATCAGCATAAGTCACTTTTGCTTGGATGATTTTTTTGGGCTGGAAAAGATCCGCGAGCTTCCCCACCCGTTCGTCAGGCACATCGATCACAGCGGTATGAACTTCCAATTTGCCGCCGCTGATGCCCGTCGGTGCGTCGCCGTGGGTCAAGGCATTGAAGAGCGTTGTTTTGCCGGATTGTGGCAATCCGATGATGCCTAATTCCATAAGTTACTCCATCCAAAGCAGCCCTACCGGTCTACTCAGCAGGGCTGCAGATCTGATGTTCATCATACCAGATAATCATGCACAGGAAACAGCAAAATAAGACTTGATATCCAAATCCAAACCTGTCATTCAGCTTGACCTGCCAAACCGGAACGGTTAAAATATTAACCACACTTGCCGAAGTGGCGGAACTGGCAGACGCGCACGACTCAAACTCGTGTGCCCTCGGGCATGTGGGTTCGATTCCCACCTTCGGCATCTTATGAACATCAGGAAGAGGCTGTCCCAAAAGTAAGGAGGCAGCCTCTCTTCACAAAAAAAGAAAAGTAT